>CAZWVY010000005.1:0-53764 GCA_964637105.1 uncultured Sangeribacter sp.
GCGGGCCGCCGAGCAGCTCGATGAGGTTGACGTGGTTGACGGTGTCCTGGGCTGCGTAAGCGGCTGCGAAGCTGTTGAGGTCGTTGGCGATCTCGTTATAGTTGTAGACCTCGAAGAACTCCAGGTTGGCCGAAGACTTGAGCAGGTCGGTCACACGCTCGGGCTCCTTTACGCCGGGGAGCTCGAGGAGGATCTGTCCGGTCTTGTCCTGGAGCTTCTGGATATTGGGAGCGACCACGCCGAACTGGTCGATACGGGTGCGGAAGATATTGAAGGCTGCGTCCACCTGGCTGTTGACCTGCTCGGAGAGGGCCTTCTCTACCTCGGCGTTTGAGGCGTTGCTCTTGACCTTGCCCAGGTATTCACCCTCGCGGACGAAGAGTCCGGCCATTGCGCCGGGCTGGATGTTTGAGGCGAAGGTGTGGATGAAGTCCTTGTCGGAGCTCTTTACGCCGGCTGCCTGGGTCTTGGCGATGGCGGCGTTGATCTCCTTGAGCTGGGCATCGCCCGAGGCGTACTGACGGAGGATGTCGGGCACTGAGATCTCAAGCACGACGTTCATGCCGCCCTTGAGGTCGAGGCCGAGGCCTATCTCCATCTTGCGCACCTGGTTGTAGGTATATCCCAGATACACTTTCTCTTTGTCGATCGAGTCGTTGTACTGCTTCAGACTCTGCTTGTAGGCATCATTGGTTACGTCCGTGGTCCCCGCCTGGGCGGCTGCGTACTCTTCGGCCTTCTTCTCGTAATGCGAGGTGATGAACGAGAAGGAGATGTAGAATCCGCAGATTAGGATCAGGAGGACGGCAATGGTGCTGATGAACCCTTTGTTCTGCATTGCTTAAGTTTGATTAGTATTGTTGTTGTTATTGATTTATCGTTTTGTGAGTCAGTCAGTTATGTTGATAGCCACGTCTTTCTCGGCCCCTTAGGGCGGGAAAGACGTGATTTTCAACTTGCAAAGATAATGCAAAAAATTGACTAAAAGCGAAAAAACGGCTAAAAATCGTAGGGCCGGAAGTCATAAAAAACCTTATCAGGGGTGCGATTCGGCCCGCGCGCTCACTTGCGGCGCGACGAGCGCTGCTCGAAGGGGTTGTAGTTGCCGGTGCGCCGCGCCTCCTCCTCGGCTGCGGCATCCTCCTCTTCCTGCTGCTGCTTGGAGGGGTCGGGAGCCCCTTTGACGCGCTCGGGACGGTTCTTGAGGATGGCATAGGGTTTCATTGTGTCCACATTGACGCCAAATACGTCCCATTCCTGCTCGGCGTCCCAGTTGGCCTTGAGCGTAATGGCCTTGGGGCAGTAGAAGGCGACTTCGGGCAGGCGCCCCGAGGCATAGTCTCCGGTGGTCCAGGAGCCGTTGCCGTCATAGTCGAGGATGACGCGGGCATAATACTTGCCGGCGGGGAGGTAGGGCATGTAGGCGCGGCCTCCCCTCACTGGGGTGGAGCGCACGACACTCTCCGAGCCGTTGAGGAGCTGGACGAAGGCAGGGATGTCATCAGGGAGGCCTTTCAGGGTCAGCGTCAGCGAGGCGTAATAAGACTCGGGGCGGGTATGAAACTCCAGGGAGGCCGGATCGCTCATGGCCCCGTACATGTCCATAGCCCCTAACGAGTCCAGGCGCACGCGGTAGTGGCTCTCATACTCCCAGGGATAGTCTATGCGCAGGCGCCGGGGGTTGAGCGTGTCGGCCATGGTGATGGTGAACTTGCCGGGCAGCGGCTGCCAGAGGGTGTCGGCCTTCACTTCGACTGTGAGAGCGGCTGTGTCGAGATGCACTATCGGACGGGAGAAGTCGGCAAACACGGGGGCGTAGACTTCCGCCTCCGAGGAGCCGCGCAGCGACAGCGTGAGGGGGGAGGGAAGGGGCTTGTCGGCCTCCCCCTCCTCATCTTTCTTCTTCGAATCCTTCTTATCCTTCTCTTTTGATTTGGGAACCTTGGGACGCTGTGTGATGAATTTCAGGGTGTCGCTCACAGCGTAGGGATTGGAGAGCGAGTCGAGGCGCTCGTAGCCGATCACGGCGCGTATGGTGTCGGAATGCATCAGTGCCGGGGGGAGCCACCAGGTGAGGGTGTCGCGTGTCGCGCTGTGTTCCTTGACCAGGGCCGGGGTGATGTCGGGCAGGTCGGGGAAGGTCAGCGAGGGCATGCGGTCCGAGGGAGTGTTGAGGTGGATATAGATGCGCGTGGAGTCGCGCCTCTCATAGGTCTCGACAAACTGCTGGCGCCGGCCGCTGTTGAAGGAGCGCAGCAGTATGTCGTTGGGCAGATAGCGCGTGCGCATGCGCCGCGTTACGGTGTCCACCTCTCCGGTCAGGAGATTGAAGGTGGTGTCGGTGACCTCCACGCGCTCCGAAGATGGGAAGATGACCTGCGGGAAGAAGGCGAGGTCCTCCTCGGGATTGGCATACTTCATGTCGCCGTCCATGTCGTTGAGGGAATAGATGCGGTACGGTATAGCCTTGAGGCCGTAGACTGTGAAGCGTCCGCGGTCATCGGTCTTGGCCACGCGGTCGAAGCGCTTCGATGTGAAGGGGAGGGCGGTGGTGTCGGCATGGAGGCCGACCAGTATGCCCTGCTGAGGCTCGAGCGTGAGGGCGTCGAGCACCATGCCCGACACGCGCATCGTGTCGAGGTCCGGGCCTGTGGAGAAAGTATATGTGAAAGAGGAGAGCTTGTTGCCCTCGTTGTTGTCTTCGATAGTGTTGGCGAAGTCGATTGTGTAGGTGGTGTTGGGGAGGAGAGTGTCACGGAAATCGACTGTCACGCGGCGCCCCTGGCTGCTGACGCGGGGCACGGATGCAGAGGGGGGAGAGACCACGACTTTGGTGAAGGCATCCTTGACATTGATGAGCTCGTTGAAGTCTATGGTGATACGGTCGCCCCGGAAATCGGTGGTGCCGGGGGCAGGGGTGGCCTTGACGAACCGGGGCGGGTCTTCATCGCGCGGGCCGCCGGAGGGATTGCCTATCGAGGCGCAGGCGGCGAGCAGGAAGGCGAGGCAGAGGAGGGGGAGATGCTTTGGTTTCAATTTGGTGGGAAATTAGACCCCGTCGCATAAAATTATTAAGTCTCAGGGGCGGTTTTGGGGAGGGAAAAGGGGCCGCCGCCGGCACTCCGGAGGTCCGGAACGGCGGCGGCGGCCCGAAAGAGCGTTGAATCAGGCCCTGCGGGCCGACTCGGGAAGTGTGTCAGGCCCGGAGGCCCGGGATTATTCCTTGCACTTGGCCGCGATATAGTGGCGGTTCATGCGGCCGATGTTGTAGAGCTTGATGTTCTTGGGGCACTCAGCGGCGCAGGCGCCGGTGTTGGTGCAGTTGCCGAAGCCGAGCTCGTCCATCTTGTCGACCATAGCGCGCACGCGGCGGTCTTTCTCCACAGCGCCCTGGGGGAGGAGGGCGAGCTGGCCGATCTTAGCGGAAACGAAGAGCATGGCGGAGCCGTTCTTGCAGGCGGCCACGCAGGCGCCGCATCCGATGCAGCTTGCGGAGTCCATCGACTCGTCGGCGTTGACCTTGGAGATGGGGAGGTCGTTGGCATCCTGGGCGCCGCCGCAGTTGAACGACACATAGCCGCCGGCCTGCTGGATCTTGTCGAAGGCGTTGCGGTCTACCATGAGGTCTTTGATGACGGGGAAGGCTGCCGAGCGCCAAGGCTCTACAGTGATGGTCTCGCCGTTGGCGAAACGGCGCATGTAGAGCTGGCAGGTGGTGGCGCCGGTGGCGGGGCCGTGGGGGTGGCCGTTGATGTAGAGCGAGCACATGCCGCAGATGCCCTCGCGGCAGTCGTGGTCAAACACGATAGGCTCCTGACCCTCCTCAACGAGGCGCTCGTTGAGGATGTCGAGGGTCTCAAGGAAGGAGGTGTCGGGCGTGGTCTCGACATCGTTGTATGTCACGAACTCACCCTTGGCCTTGGCGTTTTTCTGACGCCACACCTTGAGGTTGACTTTCATTATGCTATCTTCCATAATAGAATTTTCCTTTTTTAATGTGTGTGAATGGAGGTGAGTGTCGTCACTTACGACTTATAGTTGCGGGTCTGCACCTTGATTGCCTCATAGTGCAGGGGCTCGATAATCTGTTCGGGAGCCTTGTCCTTGCCCTGGTAGTCCCAGCAGGAAACGTAGAAGTAGTTCTCGTCGTCGCGCTTGGCCTCGCCCTCTTCGGTCTGGTACTCCTCGCGGAAGTGTCCGCCGCAGGACTCGTTGCGGTTCAGTGCGTCGTATGCCATGAGCTTGCCCATAGCGATGAAGTCGTTGAGGCGGAAGGCCTTGTCGAGCTCCACGTTCATGCCGTCCTGGTCGCCGGGGATGAAGAGGTCTGTGTCGAAGACATGCTGGAGGTCTTTGAGCTTCTCGAGAGCGATCTCCAGGCCCTGCTTGTTGCGGGCCATGCCGATGTATTCCCACATGATGTGGCCGAGCTCCTTGTGGATGGAGTCCACAGAGCGCTTGCCGTGGATGTTCATGAGCTTGTCCATAGCCTGCTGGCACTTGGCCTCGGCTGCGTCAAACTCGGGCAGGTCGGTCGAGAAGTGGGGCACGCTGATCTGGTCGCTCAGGTAGTTCTGGATAGTGTAGGGGAGCACGAAGTATCCGTCAGCCAGGCCCTGCATGAGGGCGGAGGCGCCCAGGCGGTTAGCGCCGTGGTCGGAGAAGTTGCACTCGCCGATGGCGAAGAGGCCCTTGATGGTGGTCTGGAGCTCGTAGTCCACCCAGATGCCGCCCATAGTGTAGTGGATGGCGGGGAAGATCATCATGGGGTTGTAATACTTCTCGCCGTTGACCTCATTTGCGAGCTCGCCGGGGTTTACGTCGGTGATCTCCTCATACATGTCGAAGAGGTTGCCGTAGCGCTGGCGCACCACATCGAGACCCAGGCGGTTGATGGCCTCGGAGAAGTCGAGGAACACTGCCAGGCCGGTGTTGTTGACGCCGAAGCCCTTGTCGCAGCGCTCCTTGGCGGCACGGGAAGCCACGTCGCGGGGCACGAGGTTGCCGAAGGCCGGGTAGCGGCGCTCCAGGTAGTAGTCGCGGTTCTCCTCGGGGATGTCGCTCCCCTTGATCTCGCCCTTCTGGAGCTTCTTGGCGTCCTCGATGTTCTTGGGCACCCAGATGCGGCCGTCGTTGCGGAGCGACTCGGACATCAGGGTGAGCTTGGACTGCTTGTCGCCGTGCACGGGGATGCAGGTGGGGTGGATCTGCACGAATGCGGGGTTAGCGAAGAGGGCACCCTTGCGGTAGCAGGCCATAGCAGCGGAGACGTTGCAGGCCATAGCGTTGGTGGAGAGGAAGTATGCGTTGCCGTAGCCGCCGGTGGCGATCACCACGGCGTGGGCAGCGAAGCGCTCCATCTTGCCTGTGACGAGGTTCTTGGCGATGATGCCGCGTGCGCGCTCCACGCCGTCCTTGTCCTTGATGAGCACTACGTCGTGCATCTCATATCGGTTGAAGCTCTTCACCTTGCCGAGCTGGATCTGGCGGTTGAGCGAGGAGTAGGCGCCGAGCAGGAGCTGCTGGCCGGTCTGGCCCTTGGCGTAGAATGTGCGCGACACCTGGGCGCCGCCGAAGGAGCGGTTGGCGAGCAGGCCGCCGTATTCACGTGCGAAAGGCACACCCTGGGCTACGCACTGGTCGATGATATTGTTGGAGACTTCGGCCAGACGGTAGACGTTGGCCTCGCGGGCGCGGTAGTCGCCACCCTTGACCGTGTCATAGAAGAGGCGGTATACGGAGTCGCCGTCGTTCTGGTAGTTCTTGGCTGCATTGATACCACCCTGGGCTGCGATGGAGTGTGCGCGGCGGGGGGAGTCCTGGATGCAGAAGTTGAGCACATTGAAGCCCAGCTCGGCCAGGGTGGAGGCGGCAGATGCGCCTGCCAGGCCGGTGCCGACGACGATGACGTCGAGCTTGCGCTTGTTGGCGGGGTTGACGAGCTTCTGGTGAGCCTTGTAGTTGGTCCATTTCTCAGCGATAGGACCTTCCGGAATCTTGGATTCAGCCGGATTCATTACTTTAACGTTCTCTTTCATTGTCATATCGCTTAAGAATTACATATTGGGCATCATCATTGCGTCCTGGGGCTCCTCGCCTTCGGTGAGGTAGTCGATGAGGACGACTGCGGTGTTGATGGTCTCCACCTGTGAGGTGAAAGCGGGGTCGTTGGCGCGGTAGGCCTGCACCTCGGGACGGTTCATGTTTTCAGACATCTGCTTCATCTGCATGCTGAAGGTGTCGAAGGGCATGTTTGCGATAGCCTGCACTGCATCGGGGCCGAAGTCTTTCTCAAACATGGGAGCGATCATAGCCTGGTACTGGGCGCGCAGGGCGGGATCCTTCTTGTAGAAGTCCTGGTGAGCCTTGACGGTGAAGACGATAGCCTGGGCGATGAAGAGAGCTACTACTATGGTGGTCCACCAGCAGCCGATTTTCTTGAGGCGGGGGATCCAGGCGGTGCTGTCCCAGCCCACTGACTGGAACATGGACCAGAAACCGTGGTTCATGTGGAACCAGAGGGCGATGAAGCCGATGATGTAGACGATGGGGGTCCACACAAGGCCGAAGGCCTCCTGGAGGAAGATGGTGCCGGCTGCCGGGGGGAAGGCCTCATGTGCGCCGCGGATTTCCTGGAGCTGCATCTTGGCCCAGAACTGGATCATGTGGACGCAGAGGAAAGCGAGGATCACGATGCCGAGCACGAGCATGTTCTTGGACGACCATTCCACCGACTTGGGGCGGTGCTCGATGGCATAGCGCACGGAGCCGCGTGCGGCGCGGTTCTGCACGGTCAGCATTACGGCGTAGCAGATATGGATGATGAAGAGCAGAGCCAGTCCGGCGGATGCGATGAGTGCATACCAGTTGGCGCCGAGGAACTCGCAGATGGAGTTGTAGGCGGCCGGCCAGACGATGGCTACGGAGTTCATCAAACAGTGAAATGTGACAAATAGGACGAGACATGCGCCTGTGACGGCCATGATGAACTTACGCCCTACGGATGAGCTTGATAACCACATAGCGTTTTGATTTAGTTGTTTAGTTATTGTAGTTTTATTTCTGTCAGTTGTAGTTTATTTTCAGTCAGTTAGGTGGAGGGTCGGCTGGCACCGGCGGGGAGCCGGGGGCCGACAATGCGGCTGCGCCCTGCCACGGGGCGGGGCTGCGCGCACCTCTTAGAGTGCAAAATTAGAATATTTTAACCATATCTCAAAAGAAAAACAGCAAAAAAAAATATTTGCGGGAATCAAAAAAAATCTGTATCTTTGCGCCCGAAAATTGATACGCGGTCCGGTAGCTCAGCTGGATAGAGCAACAGCCTTCTAAGCTGTGGGTCTTGGGTTCGAATCCCAACCGGATCACCATCCGCCGCGAAATGCACCGAGGGGTTTTGAAAATCGCAGATTTTCAAAACCCATTGTTTTTCTATAGAGTAAAGTCCCCTTAAATTGTTATAATAAAAAAATGAGCTATGACAAAATATCATCAGGAATCAATAGCCAGGAAAAAGGCGTCAATAGACTGTTGGAAGAAGCAGCCGCTGAATCCAGAAGAATATCGCATGCAATTCAAAAGATTGCGGGAACAACGTCTTGCAAGGGAGTCCAGATTCATGGACTGAAACAATGGGCTATTGATAATAAGGTTTGGATATCGGATATTACCGAATTAGGAGAGTTTTCTGACCGCGGATCAGAAAACGAGGTTTACATGGATTCTGTTCATCAAGTGGTGAATAAGCTTAACGACTTCAGGTATGCTGATGATTATTTAGAGCCTTTCTTTCAAAGAATACGTATCCACAACAGATTATTTCCTGATTGTGGATACATATTCAAAGGCTTGGCAGAGAACCAAGAGGGTAAAACATGTGCTGTACTTGAGCAACCATTCGTTCGCGCAGACCGTGAAGCATCCATTGAGGAAATAGCCGGGGCATTGGCTCTCATGGGTTTTATTCCAATGTGTGATGGAGAATATTTCACTAATGGAGAGATTGACATCTTTGACGCTTTGCCTAACAATGTGCTTCACGGAATAGATGAGAATCTTTTCTTTATTGATACTATTTGTCTGCCCTCTAATGACCATTATTTAGATACCTATAAATCCCTTTCACCTAATTGGAAAATCTCATAGAGGTGATTTAGCGGTCGGAGGGCTGTGCGCGGAGGATGTCGCGCAGCCGCGAGAGGTGGGCGCGCAGCCCCTCGGCATCGTGAGCGGCTATGAGCTGCCGGAGGCGCGCCAAGTGGCGCTGCATCTCCTCGAGCCGCGCCGGGGTGTTGGGATTGAAGAGGATTTCCTGCAGCAGGAAGTCATCCTCGCCCAGCAGGCCCCGCGCTATGGCCAGATGACGGCTGAAAGTCGTGCCCGGCACATCCTGCCGCTCCATCCCCTCCGTAAACAGGAAGGTCGACACGAAGGGCAATGAGAGGGTATAGGAGGTGGTGAGGTCATGGTCGGCGAAACTGTAGTCGGCAATGTTGAGTCGCAGCTCGCTGTAAAGGTCGCGGAAAAAGCGCTGCCCCCCGGCGTCCCCCTCGGTGATGATGATGGCGTTTTCATTGGCCAGATTTGAGAGGGAGGCGAAGGTGGGGCCGAACATCGGGTGAGTGCTCACAAAGGGGTGTCCGGCGCGGGCGTAAAAATCGGGCAGCCCGGTCTTGACCGAGGCTATGTCGCTGAGCATCGTCCCCTCGGGGATATGGGGAAGGAGGGCCTCGAAGGCCGGGATGGTGTACTTGACAGTCGCAGCGTTGATGACCATGTCGGGCGCGAACTCCCTCACTTCATCCATGCCGGTGAACCGCCTGCAGTTGAATGTATAGAGCAGGCGGCGCGGGTCAATGTCCATGATGGCCATTTCATGGCCCCGGTCTGAAAGGAGGTCGCAAAAGAATTTCCCCATCTTCCCCGCCCCTATGATAAGTATCTTCATATAAGAGATTATATTGATTCAGCAATGATTTAACCTTATGCCGCTGTGATTTAATCTTATGCAGCTATTATCTAATCTTATGCAGTTTCCGGGCGGAAAAAATTTCCTCCTGCCATGAACCATCCTTTCCGCCGCGCCGTTATATAGGCAGAAAACGGATTACCAAAGCATCCTCTGATAAGGATGGAAAGGTATAAAAATCGTATTCAAGATATTACTGCTATAAGCGTTCTGAAAGAAAGTTGTTATTGTTGTTTTAATTGAGGAAATTCAGGCCGACGTGGTGTCGGCCTGTTTTCTTTTCTGTGCTGCCCCCGGTCACCGCAGGCGCCGCTTCTCGAAGAAGTATCGCGTGGCCACCGCGAAGAGGGCCGCTCCGGCGCACTGCACGATGGCCACCACCCAGAAGGCCGCCGCGAATCCCGCATACTGCGCTATGAAGCCTCCGAGCACCATCCCGAGGCCCATGCCGATGTCCCAGGAGATGAGGATGGAGGAGTTGGCCGTCCCTCTCTGGTCATGGCGCGCAACGGCTATGAACATATTGAGGAAAGCCGGATACATGCGTCCGTTGCCCAGGCCTATGAGCAGAGCCGAGAGATAGAACGTCCACTCACCTGCGGCCAGGGCGAAGAGCACATATCCCGCCGAGGAGAGTATCACTCCCGTAAGGGCGTTGGAGGCGAGCCGCCCCTCACGCAGAGCCTTGTTGCCCGAGAGGCGCGACACCATCAGGCCCGCTGAGAGCAGCATGAAAAACACCCCCGTGCCATCCGTGATGCCGAGCATCTCCATGCCGTAGATGGCCACATAGTTGCTCATCACGCCCCAGCAGAGGCCGAAGAAGAGGATGTTGACGGCTAACAGCCACCCCCGGGTGAGAAAGAAATGGTCCAGGCTTACGGGGGGCCTCCCGAGGCGTTTGTCGCGTTTGGGGAGCTTGACGGAGCTGGCCGACAGGAAGCCCAGGAAAGCGAGCCCTAACGAGAGCCAGAAAAGGAGGGAGAAATTTGAGGTCGCATGATATATCCATATCCCTATCGAGGGCCCTATGGCCATCGCCAAATTGTTGCTCAGGCCGTAGAACCCTATCCCCTCGTTGCGCCGCGAGGAGGGGAGGACGTCTATGGCCACCGTGCTGTTGGCCACTGTCGAGGCTCCGAAGGGGAGGCCGTGCAGCGAGCGCACGATGGCGAACATCAGCAGCGTGCCGGCCCCGATGTATCCCGTGAAGCAGATGAAGAAGACGAAAAAGCATATCATCAGCACCTTCTTGCGGTCGAAACTGTCCACGATGAATCCGCTGAAGGGGCGCACCAGCAGCGTGGCCACAGTGTATCCGGCCAGGACAAGGCCGATGACATCCTTGTCGGCATGAAACTGCGCGTCGAGATAGAGGGGCAGCAGGGGCGTGAGGATATAGAAGGCGAAGAAAAGCAGGAAATTGCTTATCATCACCTTGATATACTCGCGGTTCCACAGGCGTTCTTTCTCAGCAGTCGGCGACATTGTCAGAAGTCATGTTTTGAGGGTTGGCAGAAATGTGAGCAACAATGCAAAATTACGAAAAATATGTTTTACAGCATATAAATTGTTGAGATTTTTTTGTCAATTCAAAAAACGATAGTAATTTTGTGCTTTCCAAAACCAACTAATATTTTCTTCATTATGGGAGGTTTTATGGGTGTAGCGGCCAACAAGGCGTGCCGCAACGACCTTTTCTACGGAGTGGACTACCACTCGCACCTGGGCACTGCCCGGGCCGGCATGGCGACCTACGATGCCGAAGAGGCGAAATTCTGCCGTTCTATCCACAGTCTGGAGAGCTCTTATTTCCGCACCAAGTTTGAGAAGGAGCTTCCGAAATTTGTCGGCAACTTAGGTGTCGGAGTCATCAGCGACACAGACCCGCAGCCGATAGTCATCAACTCACATCTCGGAAAATTCGCTATCGTCTCCGTGGCCTATATCACCAATATGGCCGAGCTGGAGCGCGAACTCCTTGAAAAGGGAGTGCATTTCGGCGAGTTAAGCCAGGGCAAGACGAATCAGACAGAGCTTCTCGCTCTGCTGATCAATGAAGGGCGGACCTTTGAAGAAGGGCTCGCCCATCTTTTTGACAAGATCGAGGGCTCAGCCTCCGTGCTCATCCTGACTCCTGACAGCGTCATCGCTGCGCGTGACCGCTTCGGCCGCACGCCCATCGCCCTGGGCCATAAGGAGGGAGCCTACGCCGTGGCCTCCGAGAGCACGGCCTTCCCCAATCTGGGCTATGAGCATGTGCGCGACCTGGGCCCCGGCGAGGTGGTGCGCATCACCGCTGAGGGAGTCGAGACGCTGACACCTGCCGGCGAGGATATGCAGATATGCTCCTTCCTGTGGGTATATTACGGTTTCCCGACCTCAACCTATGAGGGGCGCAATGTTGAGGAGGCCCGTTTCGCTTCGGGCTACGAGATGGGGCGCACGGATGACACGGAGGTGGACTGCGCATGCGGCATCCCCGACTCGGGCGTCGGCATGGCCCTGGGATATGCGGCCGGACACGGAGTGCCCTATCACCGCTGCATCTCCAAATACACCCCCACATGGCCGCGCAGCTTCACCCCGAGCGAGCAGTCGCTTCGCAACCTGGTGGCGAAGATGAAACTCGTGCCCAACAAGGCCATGCTCAAGGGCAAGCGCGCCCTCTTCTGCGACGACTCCATCGTGAGAGGCACGCAGCTCAACGACAATGTGGCCGATCTCTATGCCGGAGGCGCCAAGGAGGTGCACATGCGCATAGCCTGCCCTCCGCTGATCTACGGATGCCGGTATATAGGCTTCACCTCCTCCAAGAGCGACATGGAGCTGCTGACTCGCCGCATCATAGGTGAGCTCGAGGGGGACCCCCACAAGAACCTTGACCGCTACGCCACGACCGGCACGCCGGAGTACAACACCCTTGTGGAGAAGATCCGCGAGCGGTTCGGCCTCTCCTCGCTCAAGTTCAATCCTCTTGAGACGCTCATCGACTCCATCGGCCTTCCTGCTGAAAAGGTGTGCACGTACTGCTTCAACGGCAAGGGGTGCAAGGGATGCAAGCCTGCCAAGTGAGCCGGCTGCGCGAGTACTGATATACACAGGCAAGTTTTTGATATAAACAGTAATCCCCGGAAACGCGTCGCGTTTCCGGGGATTACTGTTTATATGCGTTCAGGCGGGATTACTTCACGAGCACCTTTGCGGCTGTGCGTCCGGCCTTGACGGTGTAGAGACCTGCGGGGAGGTCGATGACCTCGCGGTCAGCGGCGCGGGCCACTGCTGCGGCCAGGCGTCCGTCGAGAGTGTAGACCTCGATGCGCTCGTCGGCATAGCCGCCGATGAAGACATAGCCTCTGCCCGAGCCGATCACGCCGGCTTCGGAGCCGATGCCCTCAACGCCGCTGTTTTCCCAGTAGGCTGCGTTGCTGAGGGGCGAAGCGAATACGCCCTCGCCGCGGTCGGCGTTGACAGTGACGTAGTAGGCTCCTGCCTTCGCGCCGCTAATCGAAGCGCCCTCCTTGGCCAGGCCCTCCTGCACAAGCGTCAGGTCGCCGTCAGCAGCATGCCAGATGTCGTAGGAGACGATATTCCACTGCGACTTCTCGGCGGGAGTGAAGGTGATGTCATCGAGCATGGCTGCGAAAGTGCCCCAGGACTCATAGACGAAAGCGAAATACTTCGCATTTGCCGGGAGGGTCCAGCTGAGGTGCTCCCAAGCCTCGGCGCCGCTCTTGGTGAAGTTGCGCCCCTTGACGAAGGACTCCGGATTGCGGTCGGTCGTCGAGTAGTAGATGGCGATTGTCTCGCTGTACTGGCTGGAGATGGTGTTCATCCAGAAGTCTACGGTTGTGCCCCCTACGACTTCGGGCGAGATGAGCCAGTCGGAGTTCTGGGTCGGGGTGTCGACACCCTCCTGATACATAACCGAGCGGGCGATCAGCATGCGGCGCCCCGAATGGGGAGCGAGGCGCTCATCGCTCATGGTGCCCTTCTCCTCGGCATCAAAGACTGTCCATGCAGCGGGCCGGTCGTCGCCATCCCAGCGGAGAGCCTCGATCGGGAACTCGGGGAGTCCGTCCTTGTCGACATTGAGCCAGTCGGCGATGCGGTCGGTGTTGGCAAACGAGGGCATCTCCTCGAAGCTCTCGAAGTCGCCGTATGAAGCATCGGGACGCGTCCAGGAGAGGAGAGCCGCGCCATTCTCGCCTTCAGCGGCTGTGAGGTCCTTGACCACGGGGAGGATGCAGTCGGTGAGCAGGAAGGGGGCGGTAGCCACATTGTTGGAGGCTATCTGGTCATCGTCAGACTCGATGGAAGCGCGCACCTCCATCTTCGCGCCTGCATACTCGGTCTTCATCTCAAAGCCGAAATTGCGCTCGAAATAGTTGCCCGAGGGCATGCGGCCTATGGTGACGTTCTGAGTGTCCACCACCTCGCCGTCAGCCAGGAGGTCAAGCACGAGGGAGGCACCTAAAGGCTCCTTGCCCGAATTGACAACCTTTACGCTGAAGGGTGCTGTCTCGCCGACAAACACGTTGTAGGGGGCGGCCAGGTCGGCTATCTTGAAGTCATACTCGATGTTCTGCACCACGCGGTACGCATCCATGATGGCCGTCTGGCCCGATTCGAGCACGGCTACCAGATTGCACTGCACCCAGCTCTCATCAAGAAGCTCCTCGGGGAGGTTGACGCTCCATACCTGCCAGGAGGTGGAGTTGCGCTCCGGCGACATCTTGGCCAGCAGACGCTCCTCATGGTTGGAGGCGTTGCGCACCCAGAGCTCCATATCGGCTGCCTTGGGATAATCCCAATATACGATTTCCACATTGGCGGCAGGCACCTCCTTGGTAGAGAACTTGGAGGCGAACAGCTTGCCGCGGCCTCCGCGGCCTCCGCCGAGGTCTACGCACTGCAGGCCGCCGTTGTCCTTGAAGGAGGGGTTGCCGTAGCCCAGGCCGGTGAGGTCGCTCACGGAGGTCCACTCGCAGGCGGATTTGGTGTCGTTCCACCACAGCCCGGGATATGTGAAGGCGGCGCCGTTGAACTCCTCGTTCATGGGCAGTTCGTGAGGCTTGCCGAGATATTCGGTGGCGTAGGCCGGATCAGAGGTCTGGGCCAGCGCGTTGACCGCAGTCACTCCGAAAGTAGGATGGCTCTGCGACGTGCCGGTATACTTATAGGTGAAAGTCTTGTCGGTGGTCACGCCCAGAGTGGTGTTATTGCCGGCGCTTCCCTGGATATACACATGATAGGTGAGGTTGGCCTCATCCACATAGCCTCCGTTGACACCCTTGGCCGGAGCCTCCCAGGTGAGCACATACTCCATATTGTCATCCGAAGCATGGCCCTGGAGATTCTTGGGAGCGGTCGGCTTGTCGATGCCGGCAAATACCCGGTGTATGCGGGGTATGCCATCGCCGTATTCGTTGCGCGGGGTGACGGTCACCTCGTTGAAGCCGTTGCTCTTCACGGCAACGCGGACGGAGGTCTCGGCACCGGGGAGGGCGGAGGCAGTCACGGAAGCATCGCCCGAAGCGACGACGAACTCAATCGGAGCTCCGGCTGCGAGCTGCGCGCCGGTGAGGTCTGCGGTGGGCGCGGTGATGTAGACATCAGCCTCGAGAGCCCCCTCGGGAGCGGCCTCCAGGCGCACCTCTGCATCGGCGGGAGCCTTGACGGAGCTGCCCTCCGCTTTGGATACGGAGAACTTGCTCAGCGTCACGCCGCGGTACTGGTTGTCAGCCTCTGCGCAGGCATGTATGCCAAGGACGTAAGCGCCGGCTGCGGGCACCGCGAAGCGGGCCTCAAGCTCAGTGGGCTCGGCCGTCTGGCGGCCAATGTGCGAGTAAATTTTGGAGGTCATGGCCTCCACGGATGCATCGGTGCCGATCCACACCTCGATATTGTCATAGTGCGAGAGCGTGCGGTATGCGTTGACGTAGGTGAGCACCAGGCTGTACTGGCTCTCGGGGTCGGTGATGCGCACTGCGGGGAGGAACAGCCAGTCATCAGGCTTCTCGGTGTAGCGGTCGGTGAGTATGCCGAAAGCACCCTCGCCGTTGGTCTCGGAGTATTTGAACTCATACTCGTCAGCGTTGGCATTGACCGTTGTGAAGAGCTTGGCCTCCTCGGCCGTGGGTGCGAACGATACGGGAAGGTTGAAGCCCTCGCCGAGCACCTTGGTGAGCTTGAGCGACGGATCCGAAGTCTTGCCCGAAGCTGTGGCGGTCACAGTCAGCTCGACTGCGCGTGGAGTCTCGGGGAGCTTCAGCTTCATAGAGGTCTCGGTCAGGGGTGCCTCATTCTGGCGCACGCCGTCCATCCAGACATCATACGTGATGGCTGAAGCATCCACATAGCCCTTGTGGGCTCCGGGTGCCTCCACTTTGTTCCAGCTCAGCGTCCCGGCCTCGTATGTGAGGCCCTCGGGGGCCATGGGATTGTCATGTCCGGCATAGAACATAGCCGTGGCAGCGGGGCTGACGGCGCCCGGGTCATTCTCAAGCCAGGCCGTGAGGGTGGCCGTATAGAATCCCTCGGCTACATTGAGGGGCACCACGCGCCTGTCGCCCTGTGTGAACTTGTCCTTGTAGACCTCCTCGCCGTTGAGCGCGAGGCTCATCACGATGGTGCCCTCGAGGGGCTCTCCGGCGAAGGTCAGTGTCGGGGCGGTCAGGACGGCTGTGCCGCTGAGCGAGGGACCCTCGAATGTGATGTCGGTGAGCGACGGAGTGTCGGGGGCCTCATCGGCCGCATACGTATCGGGCGACCAGAGGGCAGCCACAAACGAAGTCGGGAAGAGGTCGTAGCCCTCGACGGCGTCGTAGGTCTCGGCATCAAGATAGCCGAGCAGTATGCGCTGGTTGCTGTAGTCGCAATATACAGTGACGAAAGCCTTGTCGCGGGGGCTGTAGGCCAGCGGAGTGGTGTAGGGATACTGCGGTATCATGAACCACTCGTTGTTGTCGTCAAACATCTTGACGCGTGTCACCTCGGCCCAGTCGGGATCTATCATGTAGAAGCCGCCGTTGTCCTTGAGGCCGTAGACCATTCCGTCGGCAGGGCAATAGGCGATGCCGGCCATGAAGTCACCCTCGCGACCGCCGACATTGGCGAGCGAGATGACATTCATCTTGTCTCCCTCGGGATTGATCATGACGAGATTGCCCATCGCGCCGGAGATGACATCCATGCTCAGGCCGATAAAGCGGTCGTTGGCGCTATCGTAGGTCAGCGAGTAGCAGTAGGCGTTGGTGTCGTTGCCGAACGACAGGGGCTCCAGCACCTCGCCGGTATTTATATTGACGCGCTTCCAGAGGATTTCAACCTCGCTGGTGACCATATTCTGCTTGCACTGCGGGATATAGAGGATGCCGTCGCGCACTGTGCCGGTCTGAAGCTGGTATTCATCATCGTTGGTGAAGACGCGTCCGGAGTATATGGGGTTGACCACACCCTCGGCCATGTCGACCACGCCCCAGTAAGCCTTGTCATAGGCTTCCATGCCCATATAGAAGGGGATGACGCCGTACATGGTGCCCGAAGGGTTGTAGGCGCTCCGTTTGGCTACCCTTGACGGGGCGGCCTTGCGCGAGGCGCCGACACTGCTCCAGAAGTCACCTGCGGCGGGGCGCACCTGCGCCGGCCCGGCTCCCCAGGCGGGAACAGTGGCGGCCATGGCCGCCACTGTCAGGAATAATGTCTTGAAATTCATTTATGATGATTCAATGTTTGGATTATTTCACGTAAATCTTTCCGATGGCGTTGCCGCACTTGACGACATATACGCCTGCTTCGACAGCCACACGCTCCAGGTCTGAGGCGAGGTTGACGCTAAGGAGGTGCTTGCCGTCGGCGGTATAGACTGAAAGCGTCTCGCCTCCCAGGCCCTCGGCGATGATCACGCCGCGGCCGCCGGACACCCCTTCGAGCTGGCGGATGTCGTCAACCGAAGTATAATCCAGGAAGGCAGCGTTGGAGAGGGGACCCTCGCGGAATCCTCCGCCGACTGCCACAGCCGTCTTCACGTAGTAGGCGAGGCCGGACTTGTCTCTGCCCTCGAGGCCGGAGAGGTTGTCAGTCCACGAGGTCGCCCCCTTGACGGTGCCGATCTCCTCGGGCTCGCCGCCGTCCACGCTGCGCAGCACGCTGAAGTGGTCGATCTGCCAGGTCTCCAGGCGGGCCGGAGTGAAGGTGATGTCATCGAGCATGGCTCCCAGGGAGTCATAGCTGCGGTAGACCAGAGCGAAGTATTTCGCATCCTCGGGGAGCATCACGCGGACTTCCTCCCAGAGCTCTTCACCGCTCTTGGAGAAGGTGCGCTGCTTGTGGAAGCTCTCAATGTTGCGGTCGGTCTCGGATACCCAGAGCTCGACATACTCGGTGTAGGCCGCTGTCACGGTGCCGTACCAGAAGGTGACCTGCGTGCCGCCGACAACCTCGGGGGAGATCAGCCAGTCGGAAGACTGGATAGGCTCCTCGCCGGCTTCGATGTCAACTGAGATGGAGCGGGCCATGAGATACATCGTGCCGCTGTGGGGGGCGAGGCGCTCGTCGTGCATCATGCCCAGAGCTTCGGCGTCGATGGGCTGCCAAGCGATAGGCTCGCGGTCGTTGGGCCAGTCAAGGCCTGCGATGCGGAAGGGGGCCTTGCCATCGGCGTCGATGTTGCGCCACATGCCGAGGTCTTCGGTCACGGCGAAGGGCTCGGTGAACTCGAAGCTGTCGTAGCCGCCGTAGGTGAGCGAAGGCTCGCTCCAGGCGAGGAGAGCTTCGGTCTTGTCGCCATTCCATTCTGCGGTGAGGTCGCCTACCGAGGGGGCCATGCCGGAAGTGACGGCTATCTCGGTGGTCATGCTGTTGTTATGGCTCACTTCGTCGTCATCGCTGCTGACTGTGGCGGTGAGGATAATCTTGCCTGAGTCGAGATACTCGCGGAGAGCCTCCAGGTCGACATACTCCAGGAACTGCTGGGCGGCCACGAGGCGGTTGACGGGCACGGAGCGCTCGCTGATGAGCTTGCCGGTGCCGTCGGTCATGGAGAGCGTGAGGGTGCCGGAGATGATTTCTGTGCCGGCGTTGAGCACTGTGACAAGCGCCTGGGCGGTCTCGCCGACGCTCATCGAGCCGGGCGCGCTGATGGATCCTACCTTGAGGTCATGCTCCACATTCTGTGTGATCTGATAGGTGTCGATGAAGCCCATCTCCTCATTGCGGCCGCTGAACTTGGCGCGCACGCGCATCTCCACCCAGCCGCAGTCATTATAGATGGCCGGGAGCCTTACCTCCTCGTCGCGCCATTCGCCCTGCTCGGGACATGAGGGTGTGAAGGCTGCGATCTCGGTCAGCTCGGGCTGGCCGGCGCAGCGGCCCCATACGCTGAACTCGGGAGCATACTTCCAGTCGAGCCAGCGCAGCTGGAACACGCATCCCTCCACGCCGAGGGTCTGAGCCTTGGGCAGAACCAGCTCGCCCCAGGTGGGAGCAGAGTCGGTGTTGACCGCCATGATGGCGCCGCGCTGGCAGTCCACACGGGTCCCGGTGCCCAGGCCGAGCACGGAGTTGGTGGCCTCCCAGAGGGAATTGGTGAAGGGATAGCCTGTGGAGTAGCTCATCGGATTGTAGTTGAACATCTCTCCGAAATACTCCTTGACAGGCACAGGCCAGGGCTTGCCGATCACTTCGGCGCCAAACTCCGCGTAAGAGGATGCGCCCATCTCGTTGACGGCGCGGGGGCCGACAACGTAGCGGTCGAGCATGGTGGTATAGGGCACGAAAGTATACTGCGTGTCCTTGGTCCTTGCCACCTCATTGGGGGTGATGCCGGTCACGGTCACGATGCTGTAGGTCACCTTGTCAGGATCCACATATCCGCCGTGAAGGCCGGTCTCTGACACCTTATCCCATGAGAGCATGAGGCCGAGGTTGTCGTCAGTGGGGACGGATTTGACATTTGTCGGGGGAAGGGGCACGTCAAAGCCGACGTAAGCGCGGTGAGTGCGGCTCAGGCCGGTGCCGGCCGCATTGGAGGGTATCACCTCGATATCATTGTATCCCGATGCGGGCACTGCCACGGTAGTCTCACACTGAGCGCCGGGCAGGGAAGTGACGGAGGCGGTGTTGTGGCCGCACTTCACTTCGAAGGTCAGCTCATCGGATGCTCCGAGGGGGTTGCCCATCAGGTCAGTCTCGGGAGCTGTAATCTTGACAATAGCCTCGAGAGCCCCCTTGGGAGCGGCTTCGAGTTTCACTGCCGGGTCAGCCGGAGCGGCAGAGCTGCGCTCGGGGACTGCCTGGAGGGAGAAGTTGTTGAGGCGCACGCCGCCGCCCAGGATGCCATTGGTAGTGCAATGGAAGCCGATATACCACTCGCCGGCCTCGGGCACGGGGAAGATGGCCGTCATCAGCTGCTCGCCCCATACCTGGAGATTCTCGTGGGAGTATATCTCACGCTCCATAGCCTCGGGAGCGGGACGGCGTCCGATCATCACCCGGAGGTTCTCCAGGTCTTCGTAAGGCATCGTAGCGGCATAGTTGAAGCCCAGGCTGTAGAGCACAGACTCATCGGTGAAGGAGGTGACTGGGAGGAAGAGCCAGTCATCGCCCATCGAGTTGTAGCCCAGGAAGAGGGTGAAGGCATATTCGCCGGTGGTCTCGGACACCTGGAAGTTGAATCCCAGGCCATCGCGGTTGGCGTCCATCACGGAATAGAGGCCGGCCTCGGCCTGAGTGGGCTTCATGCTCCAGGGGAGCGAGAGAGCCCGGCCTACCGGGGCGGTCAGCGCTGCGGGCTCGGACACGCGGTCGTTGCTGACAGCGGTCACCTCTATGTTGGTCACGCTCAGCGCGCCGTCAGAGGGGAGCTCGATCGAAGTCTCTGCAATGGGTGAGGGGGTCACCTTCTCGCCGTTGACGCTGACCTCGTAGCCGACCTTGTCGGCTTCGAAGTATCCGCCGTGGGCGCCTGCCGTCACAGGCTTCCACGAGAGCGTGTTGCGGTCGAGGCTGAGGCCTGCGGGGATGGCGGGCGTGTCATAGCCGGCATAGAACTTGAAGGTGCGCGCCGGGCTGTTCTGCCCGTCGATGGAGCAGACCAGAGCGCCGGTGTGCAGACCCTCCTCAAAAGTGGCGGGCACCTCTGTAGCGGCGCCTGCCTTGAGAGTGGAGCCATAGAGCACGATATCGTCCACAGTCAGAGTGACGCTGACATCCACAGAGGGGTCAAGCTCCACGCCTGCGTAGGTCATGGAGGGGGCCTGGATGCGGATCACGCCGTCCAGAGCCGGCCCATCGAATGAGACCTCGGGCTTGGCCGGCATCTCGGGAGCCTCGTCGACAGCGTATGCGTCCGGAGTCCAGAGGCAGGTGAAGTAGGGATGGTTGGGCGACAGCGTGGCCCCCTCGGTCACCTCCAGGGTGACGGGGTCCAGGTAGAGAAGCTTCATCTCCTGGTCGTTATAGTCAATATAGGTGACTGCGAACGCTCCATCCAGAGGGCTGTATACCATAGGAGTGGTGCGTCCGTTCTCGACCGGAGCGTAGTAGTCATCGAGATAGCCCACGGTGGTCAGGCCGTTGCCATATTCGTCGACGATATACATTTCATTATTATCAGAGACGGCGTAAATCTGGCCGTCGGCAGGATTGAAGGCTATGGCCCCCAGGAAGCTCTGCTTGCAGATATTGTCGTATGTGAGGACATTCCAAGTCTTGGGGTCTACGGTCGTGTAGAGGCCGAATGAGCCTGTGCGCGCATCGAGCGACAGGCAGTGGAACAGATCCTGCACGGGGTCGTAGGTCATTGAGTAGGCGTAGGCCGCATCGTTGCTGCCGAAGCTAATCGGAGTCAGCACATCGCCCGTGTTGAGGTCGCGGCGGCGCCACACTATCGAAACGCCGTTGATGAGGTCTTCGGTGTAGGCGGGCGTGTAGAGTATGCCATCCCTGACGGCTCCCGTCTGGATGTCATAGTCTGTGGGGTTCATCAAGTCGGAGCCCCGGTAGATGGGGGTTACCTGACCGGTTGTAGTGTTGATTTGGCCCCAGTAGGCCTCATCAATGGTCACGATGCCGGTGAAGGAGGCCACATTGCCGTAGAGGGTGCCTCGCGGGCCGGAAGCATGGATGCTGCGGGGCGTCTTGCGGACCTTAAGCGGGTTGGCAGGGGTGGCGGCAGGTGATGCCAGGTGGTAGCGCTCGGTCCCTAACGGAGATATTCGGTTGCGCGTAGCAGACTCATCGCGTGCGGAAGCGGCGGACTGGCGCGACACCATCTGCTCCTTCAACTGACCGGTCCTGAGAGTGGCCGTCCCTTGGGCGCCGTTGACCGGTATCCGGTTGTAGGCCGCAGTCATGATGCCGCCGCACAGCAGTGTGGCGGAGAGGGCGGCCATACCGGTTTTAATCGGATGATTGGTCATAGTGTTGGGTCTGTTTTCCTCTCTTTGGGCGTAGCAGCCGGAATTTGTCGTTTCATGCTGACAATCTGTCAGAGAGGCTGGGTTAACTTATAAATGTTTGGTAAATAAATATCAGATATGCACGCAGAAGTATGCAATAATTATTCATTATCACACCTTCTCCATTCTAAAATGTAAAGTAAATACTTTTCTGAGCAAAATAAAAGAAAACTGCTCAAAAACATATAATATTTATCACAATTTAACAAAATGAGCCATAATTGTCAAAATTTTGAAACAAGTCTGACATTTTGCAACTGAATATCACTCTCATCGCTGCTTGAATCGGGACTTCACTTGCATAAGTGAACTATTATTGCTAATTTTGCACTTCAGACCCCATGTCATGAAATTTTTATGTGGCGAGGGCCTGTTACAGCAAAATACTTCACACCTGACGTTATGGAATCACTTGAACCCAATGGGCAGGGCGCGGCCGGAGCGGCCCCCCTCAGCGGGGCGGAAGGCAGCGAATACCGCAGCCTGCTGCGCCTCGGGGCGCCGGTGTTTGTCACTCAGTTAGGCATCATACTGGTCAATTTCGCCGACACCATGATGATCGGAGCCTACGGCGACCGGGTGTCGGGCCTGGCGGCCGCAGCCTTCGTCAACTCCCTCTTCATGGTCCCCTTCGTGATGCTGCTCGGATTCGCAGCCGGCACCACGCCGCTGATCGGAGCCCTGTTCAGCCGCAAGGCCGATTTCGAGCTGGGGCGCACGGGGCGCGCCGCAATGCAGGTCAACATCCTGGTGGCGGCCATCTTCACAGCCATAATGGCCATACTGTACTTCTTCATAGACCGCTTCGGGCAGCCTGAGGAACTGCTCCCCGTCATACGCCCCTACTATCTGCTGATGTTGGCCAACCTCGTGCCCACGGCCATCTTCAACTGCTGCCAGCAGATTTCCAACGGCACCACCGACACGGCCACCCCCATGTGGGTGATATTAGGAGCGAACCTCCTAAACGTCATCGGCAATTACATACTGATATTCGGGCATTTCGGTGCTCCGGAGCTGGGCCTGACCGGTGCGGGCCTGTCGACCGTCGGGGCGCGCATAGCCGGAGCTATCGTGATGCTGGCCTTGGTGCGCGGCATGCGCCGTTTCCGTCCCTACCGCGAGGGGCTCCGCACTCCCGGGACGCCGGCTGAGACCCGGCGCAAGGTCTGGGTGACCTCCTACCCGGTCATGATACAGAGCGGCGTGGAATGTTTCCTATGGACCTTCGGTGCCATAGTCAGCGGATGGTATGGCAAGGTGCAGTTGGCATCATACCAGGTGGTCAACACCGTGGCGCAGTTAGGCTTCATGATATTCATGTCGTTTGGCGTGGCCATCTCGATACGGGTGGCCAACTTCACGGGCCTGGGAGACCGCAGGAGAGTGCGCCGCATAGCCGCCGCGGGGCTTCACCTCAACCTGCTCCTGGCCACGGCGGCCTCCCTGTGCTTCTATTTCTTCGGCCATGACATGGCGCGGTGGTTCACTGGCGACGAGGCGGTGCTCGCCGGGGCCGGGCTGCTGATCGCCCCCTTGATACTATACCAGTATGGCGACGCCATACAGCTGACCTTCGCCAACGCCCTGCGCGGCACGAGCCATGTCAAGCCCCTGCTCTGGATCTCGCTCACGGCCTACTGCGCCGTAGGCATCCCCCTGCTGCTGTGGCTGGCCGTCGGGCTGGACATGAAGAATGTCGGGGTCTACTACAGTTTCACCGGGGCCCTCTTCGCGGCGGCCGTGATGCTCTATATCGCCTTCCGCAAGGCGGCAGCCAAAATCATGCCCCGGGAGGAAGAAAAGGAGGGAAAAGGGGAGGACAGCGTGACATTTTAAGACACTTTAAGATAAAAAAGTGTGAAATCTCGCTAAAAAATAATTACTTTGCACCCGAGTTTCCGGCATCTGCCCGGCACGGGGGAGGGGAGATTCTGAAAATCAACGAGAAGCAACGTTATTCATGGGTAAGATAATAGCTATTGCAAACCAGAAGGGGGGTGTGGGCAAGACCACGACCGCCTTCAATCTCGGGGCCAGCCTGGCGGCCGACGGCAAAAAGATACTTCTTGTCGACGCCGACCCGCAAGCCAACGCCACCTCGGGCCTCGGCATCGACCCCGACGAGGCGCAGGCCACGATATATGAGTGTCTGGTGGATGATTATCCCGCCTCCGACGCAGTGGTGAAGTCATGCGTGGAGGGCCTCGATGTCATCAGCTCGCGCATAGACCTGGTGGGCGCCGAGGTGGAGCTCATGTCGCGCCATGACCGCGAGAAGACCCTCTCGCGCGTCCTCGAGCCGCTCAAGGATGCCTACGACTATGTCCTGGTGGACTGCTCTCCCTCCTTAGGCATCATCACGGTCAACGCGCTCACGGCGGCCGATTCGGTCATCATACCCGTGCAGGCGGAGTATTTCGCCCTCGAGGGCATCTCCCAGCTCCTCAACACCATCCGCATCATCAAGACGCGCCTCAAGCCCTCATTGGAAATAGAGGGCTTCCTGCTGACGATGTATGACGCCAGGCTGCGCCTGGCCAACCAGATTTACGAGGAGCTGAAGGGCCACTTCGGCGACATGGTGTTCACGACCGTCATACCGCGCAACATCAAGCTCTCCGAGTCGCCCTCGCACGGGCTGCCGGTGATGCTCTACGATCCGGAGAGCCGCGGGGCGGTGGCCTACAGCCAGCTCGGACGCGAATTAGTGTCGCGCAACCGCCGCAAATGACAGCTAATGAATCATTCATAATGCACAAACAGTCTCTATACAGCAAATGACATTCAAACGCAACGCACTGGGCCGCGGCCTGGACAGCCTCATCGCCGTGCAGGACGTGAGGACCGACGGGTCTTCAGCTATCAATGAGATAGATGTGGACCTCATAGTGCCCAATCCGGGGCAGCCGCGCCGCATATTCAATGAGGAGTCGATCGAGGAGCTCGCCGCCTCCATCCGCGAGTTGGGGGTGATACAGCCACTGTCGCTGCGCACCGCCGAAGATGGCACCTACCAGATCATCGCCGGCGAGCGCCGCTGGCGCGCCGCCCGCATGGCCGGGCTGCGCAGCGTGCCGGCATACGTGCGCACGGCCTCTGACTCGGAAGTGACCGAGATGGCCCTCATCGAGAACATCCAGCGCGAAGACCTCAACGCCATCGAGGTGGCGCTGGCCTTCCGCAAGCTCATAGATACCTACTCGCTGACCCAGGAGCGCCTCTCGGAGCGCCTGGGTAAGAAGCGCGCCACCATAGCCAATCATCTGCGCCTGCTCAAGCTCCCCGCTGAGATTCAGATAGGGCTGCGTGACCGCAAGCTCGACATGGGCCATGCGCGCGCCCTGCTCTCTGTGGCCGACCCCAAGCAGCAGCTCCATCTCTATGAGCTGATTATCAAGGAAGACCTGTCAGTGCGCCGCGTTGAGGAGATGGCCCGGCGCCTGAGCAGCACAGAGCCCGAAGACACTTCCGACACTCCGGCTGACGAGGCCGCGCAGAAGGCGCAGGCCCCCTCCCGCGAGGTGACCGAGGGCTTCACGGCGCGGCTGCGCAAGGCCCTCCCGGTGCCTGTCAAGATAACGCGCCGCGATGACGGCAAGGGCACTGTCACACTCAAGTTTGCATCAGACGATGAGCTCTCCGCTCTCGTGGAGATGCTCGAACACCTTGACAAGCCCATGTCATGAAGCCGCTGAAGGTCCTGCTGCTCGGAGCTGCCTTGCTCTTTCCGGCCCTCCTCCATGCCCGCCAGGGGATAGAGGAGCGCCCCGTCACGGAGCCCCTCTCCGCACAGCAGGAAACCGACGGCACGGAGCAGCCTTATCTTGACGCAGAGGTGCTGCTCCGCACACCCTTTGAGGCGGTAGAGCTGCCGGACACGGTCAAGACCGTGGTCACAGCCCCCGGATATGATGCTGAGGGCCATCCGGTATTCAATCCCGACCCGACGCGCGCCGTCTGGATGTCAGCCCTCTTCCCCGGGCTCGGACAGGTCTACAACCGCCGGTGGTGGAAGCTCCCCATCATCGTCGGCGGCTTCATGGGGATGACCTACGCCACATCGTGGAACAACAACCAGTATCGCGACTACACCCAGGGCTACCGCGACATCCTGGACGATGACCCGGACACAAAGAGCTACATGAACTTCTTCCCGCCGACCACCTCCGAGGCAGACCTCGACAAGACCTGGCTCGCCTCGGTGATGAAGAGCCGCAAAGACTACTACCGCCGCAACCGCGACCTTTGCATAATATCGATGGTCGGAGTCTATCTGCTCTGTATGCTCGATGCGTATGTCGACGCCTCGATGGCCCACTTTGACATCACCCCCGACCTCTCGATGGATGTGGCCCCGGGGGTCATGCTCGACCCCGGCAGGGGGCGCGTGGCCCTGGGGATGCAATGGGCAATAACCTTCTGACCTCCTAACTCCCAACTCCCAACTCCCAACTCCTCACTCCTAACTCCTCACTAATAACTTCCTCCCCCTTCCGCTAACTGAATAATATGACCAGCAGAATACTACTCACCCTGACGCTCGCCGCAGCCGCCCTGACAGCTCCCGCCGCCAAAAAGCAGGAGAAGGGCAATGTGCTTGACATCAAGCACTCCATCACCGACAACTCCATAGTATATCCCGAATCTTTCGAGACAGACACGCAGAAGCTCCTCGAAGGATGGTACATGCGAAACTACACCTCCACCGACAAGGGGTATGCCGAAAAGGACAACCCCAATGTCTCGGATGCCGAGATGGAACGCCGCCTCAAGGCTCTCCCCACGGTGATCGAGATGCCCTTCAACAGCGTCGTGCGCAGCTATATCGACCGCTATATGGGCAAGAGCCGCGCGCAGGTGGCCGCCACATTAGGGCTGAGCCTCTACTACATGCCCATCTTCGAGCAGGCTCTCGAAGCGCGGGGGCTGCCGCTGGAGCTTAAGTATCTGCCGGTCATCGAGTCGGGCCTCGATCCCAACGCCGTGTCGAGTTCCGGAGCCGCCGGGCTTTGGCAGTTCATGCTCGCCACAGCCAAAGGCCTGGGCCTCGAAGTCAACTCTCTCCTGGACGAGCGTCGCGACCCGTATGCCTCCTCCGAGGCGGCCGCCGACTATCTCAAGGACCTCTATGCCACATACGGCGACTGGAGCCTGGCCATAGCGGCCTATAACTGCGGCCCGGGCACGGTCAACAAGGCCATACGCCGCGCCGGAGGCGAGGCGTCAAAGCAGGACTTCTGGTCCATATACTCCTACCTGCCTGCCGAGACGCGCGGATATGTGCCGATGTTCATCGCCGCCAACTACATGATGACCTACTATCCCCAGCACAACATCTCGCCGGTGCTCCCCACCAAGCCGCTGGTGACCGATACGCTGGGAATCTCGGACCGCGTCCACTTCAACCAGATTTCGGCCGTGCTATCGCTCCCCGTTGACGAGATACGCATACTCAATCCGCAGTATCGCGCCGACATCATCCCGGGCAGCCCGGAGCGCATCTGCACCCTCACGCTCCCCTCGCAGCAGGTGCAGGCCTATCTGATGAGCGAGAAGGACATCCTGGCCTATGAGGCTGACAAGTATGCAGTGAGGTCCAATGTTGAACCCGGCGAACTGCCCGCTGACTTCATGGCCGCTGTCGATGAGGAGACGGAGTCGGGCGCGGACCTTATTACCCCGGTAGGACAGGATGCACCGGCTGCTGCAGGCGAGCTACGCACCATCACGCACAAGGTGGCTGCCAACCAGACCATAGCTGACATCGCAGCCATGTATGATGTCTCTCCTGCCGACATACGCTCCTGGAACCACTTGCGCCGCAACGCTGTGCGTCCCGGCCAGTCGCTGCGCATTGAGACGCGCGTCAGCCCCGAGAGCCTGACGGCCTCCGCAGGAAAGGCCTCAGCAGCGGCGCCCGCCAAGCAGGAGACTCAGACAGCCCCCGCTCAGACTGCGTCCAAGCAGAAGCAGCAGGCCGCGGCCTCGCGCCAGACGGCCTCCGCATCCGGCAAGAATTCTAAGCAGCAGAGCGCATCCCAGTCCAAGAAGGCGAAAGCCCAGCAGGCCGCGCCCAAGTCCACCAGCCATGCTGTCAAGAGCGGCGAGACACTCAGCTCAATCTCCAAGAAGTATGGCGTCACTGTAGATGAGCTGCGCAAGGCCAACAATCTTACGGGCGACAACATCCGCGCCGGAGCCACCCTGAAGGTCCCGGCCAAAGCCTCCAAAGGCTCGGGCAAGTCATCGGGCTCCTCAAAGAAAAGCTCCAAGAAAAAGAAGAAGTCGCGCCGCTGACCCCATTCGGTTGCCTCGCTGACCAGGAGACCCGGTCAACTACGTCTGCCCCGAAAGTAAAAGGGACCCACCGGCGTTGCCAGCCTCCTTCCCAAGCAAAAGGGCCGGTCCGACCTATTTCTTCCTAAAGCAAAAGGGACGCGCCGCTCGGCGCGTCCCTTTTGCTTTTCATTAAATATCATAGGAAATCAGTGGCAGCCCCCGCAGCAGGCGTGGTCGCCATGGTCATGGTCGCCGCATCCGCCGCCGCAGTCGCCCTCATCGCATCCTCCGTGGCTGCATCCGCACCCGCAAGCGTGGGTCGGCTGGAGCTCTTCGGGAGTGGCATCGCGCACTTCCTGCACCTCGCCGTCAAACTTGACGGTGATGCCGGCGAAAGGATGGTTGAAATCCATGGTGACATCATGGTCGTTGATGGCGATAACTTTGCCTGTAATGGTATACCCTTGGTCGGTGAGCATGGGGAGCATGGCTCCTACTTTAACCTCCTCGGCCATTTCGCCATCGCGCATGAATGCTTCGGCAGGGACAGTGATGACATTGTCTTCGGTCCGCTCGCCGAAGGCAACCTCCGGCGGGAGGGTTACGGAGAATTTGTCGCCTGCCTTGAGGCCCTTCATCACGGCCACCAGGCCCGGGATCACCTCATTGCTGACACCGTAGACCATCACGTCCGGAGCTCCGGCAGGAGCTTCGAACAGCAGGTCGCCGGTCTTGTCGTCGCTCACTTTATAAGTGTATTTCACGAACTTTCCGGGTTCGATCTTCTCTTCGATTTTTTCTTCCATTGCTGTCTGTGTTTTTCTTGTTTTTGGGGTTGTTTTTATTTAGTCATGATTACTCAAGATTAGTCATGATTTATCATGTTTTATCATGATTATTCATGTTTCATCATGATTATTCATGTTTTATCATGATTATTCATGTTTTATCATGATTATTCATGTTTTAGCTTGAGCTATCCTGTCTTATCTTGGGGGCTACTGTCCCTCTACGTCTACTTCCTCGGCCTCGATTTCTTCGGGATGCTTCAGTTCGTATTGCTGCTGGATGCCCTGGACGTTGAAGTAGAACCCTTTTGAGACCTTGTCGCGCAGGCGCTTCGCCGTCTCCTCATTGGGAGTGACGGTCAGATAGTCATATCCCGGCTCGATAAAGTCGGCGTCTGTGGCCGAATAGCCCAACAGGCCCACCATGTCATATTCGTGCATGGGATAGATGACATACCAGGCGTTTTCGGTATCCTCGCCGGTGCCCGTGCTCTTGATGGCCCCTAACAGATGCTCCAGGCGGTATTCCCAGATTTTGGCGCTCATGTCCTTGCGCCGCTCTTTGAGCACATGGACCAGAAACGACATCTGCCTGAGGTCAAAGGGATTGTCCTTGAGGGCGAGCTCGGCATATTTGCGTATGGTGTCAATCTCCTCTTTGGAATGTTTTGTCTTGAGGCGCAATTCTTCAGTCACCTTCGCATATGGCGATGAGCGGTAGGGGTCATAGTCCTCCTGAAACATGTATCCGAGATAGAGATGGCGGTACTCGTCATTGGTCATGGTCGTGTCGTTGAGGTTGTATTTGGCCATGAGCCTGGGGAAATAGTACTGGCTGCCGGGGTCAAGCGTAGCGCGGCGTATCTGCTCCATGTCGGGCTTCTCGACGGTGATCTTGCGCTTTGACGAGGGCGTTTTCGGTGGTTCGGCTCCGGCCACAGCGAGGGTGAAGGCGGCTATGAGCCCCATAGCCGTCAGCAGACGTGACAGGCGCCGGCATGCTGAGAAGTTTCGTGAGGATTTTATAATGAGCATCATTTTGGGTCTTATGTGAAGTGCCGTTTCTCTCCGGAGGCGGCGTCTGGTTTAGAGGTGGCGGGGCCTCAGGCTGCCGCCGGATTATGGACGGCTAACAGGAGCACGAGGGCCACGCCAATCTGCATCACCGTGATGGCCACGGGAAATCCTTTGGCCAGCAGCAGGGGCATGAAGCTGCCTGAGCCGACGCTCAGTCCGCGCCCTTCGGGAGTGTTGGTGTAGAGCAGGTAGCCGAAGAAGACTCCGGCCGCCACGCCGACTATCATGGAACTGTAAATCACGCTCAGCGAGGCCGAGAAAGTCGAGGCCAGGAGGCCTATGGCGATACCCGTAAGCGACCCGACGGCCATGTAGCTGACCGAGCGCGAGGAGGAGGTCAGTTCGCGGGGCTGCATCATGGTGAGCAGGGTGACGACCACCGTCATGCAGAGCCATCCTATGAGTATGGTGCCGTTGATCGGGAGCAACTGGAAGCCATCCTTGCGGGCGAAGCTGACCAGCAGAAGAGCCACGAATGAGAGGCCCGGAGCAAGGATGGTCCGGCGCCAGAGGCACACTATCGAGGCAATCCACACCAGGATGCCGAGTATGATAAGGAATACAGCCATATTCTCAAAGGTATTTCACCCCGGAGCCATGAAAAATTTATGCTGCCGGGTCTTATCTTATAACGCCTCACGGCGCGGAAATATTGACCGCTCCACCGATTTCCGCCCCCTCAGCTGTGCTTTTTGAGCTCCGGATAGGCGATGCGGGAATGATAGATGGTGCCCAGGCGCTTCTTGAAGGTGTTCTTGACCGTCTCCACATCGCGGAAGGAGATGGGCGATTCCTTGAAGAGGCCATCTTTGACCTGGCCGTCGACTATGCGGTCCACGAGGCTGTCAATGGCTTCGGGAGTGTATTCCTGCAGTGAGCGGGAGGCTGCCTCCACGGCATCGGCCATCATTAGGATGGCGGTCTCCTTGGTCTGGGGATTCGGGCCGGGATAGCTGAACTTCTTGATGTCCACCGGCTCCCCTTCGGGGGCGTTGTTGACCGCAGTGTTGTAGAAATAGCGTGTGACACCCTTGCCGTGGTGCTGGGAGATGAAGTCGCGTATCACGGAGGGGAGCTTGTGGCGGGAGGCGAGAGCGAGGCCGTCGGTGACGTGCGAGATAATCTTCTGGGCGCTTGTCTCGGGGTCGAGCCCGGCATGGGGGTTCACGCCGTGCTGGTTTTCGGTGAAGAACACCGGGCTCTCCATCTTGCCGATGTCGTGATAGAGAGAGCCTGTGCGGGCCAGCTGCGTGTTGGCGTCAATGGCGCGGGCCGCCTCGGCCGCCAGAGTGGACACCTGCATGGAGTGCTGGAATGTGCCCGGGGCCACCTCGGCCATGCGCCGCAGCAGGGGATTGTTGATGTCGCTAAGCTCCACAAGGGTCACTGTGGAGGTGAATCCGAACACCTTCTCCACCACTACTATGAGGATGTAGGCGAAAGAGAGCGCCACGCAGTTGATGCCGAAGGTGCCGACAATTTTCCATGAGAACGAATGGAGATTACCCTCAGTGAGCAGGGTGAGGGTAGCGTAGCATACCACGTATCCGGCGAAGGTGATAAGGGCGGTGCGCAGCAGCTGGCTGCGGCGCGTGAGCTGCCGCAGGCTGAAGGTGGCGCAGAGCCCCACCATGAGCTGCATGAAGATGAACTGGAAGGGGAAGGTGGCTATCAAGGCCGTCACGAGCACCGCGGTGAGCAGGGAGAATATGGCTGTGCGCGAGTCGAAGAAGACCATGATGATGATCGGCACCGAGGCGAAGGGGACGAGGTACAGCCCGGCGGGAAATAACTCGAACATCTCGATGGCGAAGGCGATGAAAAGGGTGATGAATGTCATCAGGAACGTCATCTTGCGCAGGCTGCCGAAGAAGGCGGGGCGGTACAGGTGGAGGTAGAGATAGAGCACCGTGATGCATATCAGTATGTAGAGGGCCTGGGCCAAGAGGAAGTATGTGCGCGAGGTGTTGGTGCTCTGGTTGCGCTCGAGCACCTCCTGGTAGGTGTTGAGGTTGGTGAATATCTGCGGAGTGATGATCTCGCCGCGGTCTACGATCCTCTGCCCCTTCTTGATGACTCCGAGGGCGGCATTCACGCTCAGCGTCTCCTGGTTGCGGAATTTCTGGTCCGATACCGAATCCAGCACGATATTGGGCTGCAGGCATATGTTGAGGGCCTTGATGACACTCGGGTCAAGACGTTTATGCTCCGAGCTCTGGTAGGCGGAGTCTATCATCTCGAAGGCCTTGGCGGGGGAGAGCATCGAGGAGGCATCGATTGTGGCCAGGTCGCGGTCATTGTCCTTAGCTACATTGATGCGCACCGTGGTCAGGCCGCGCGAGTGGAGGCGGTCATATAGGTCTGAAGCGAGGATGCCGCGGGAATAGGCCTCCCCTACGAGGGCCAGAAGGCGCTGGCGGTCGCCCGGGGCGGCATGTTCCTCGAGGCTCTTGCGGAGCCGTTCGGCCACTTGGGCAGGCACCCCGGCGCGCCGCTCCACGAATGGGACGAACTTGGCGTCGATGCTGTCGCGCATCTTGCGTGCCGAAGCGGAGTCGCGCAGGATGGGCATGTCGAACTCGGCGGTCAGCAGCGGATATTTCCATGGCTGGTTGAGCTCGTAGGAAAACGACTGGTGGTCAGCGCGGGGCGCGAGCCACAGCAGCACTGCCACTGATGCCAGGGCCAGGAGGATACGTAACAGGGAGAGGCGTGAGGGTATGAATCGTCCGTTAGTCATAATATCATGGTTGGGGGTCGGCTTGGCGGCCGGAGAGCAGCGAGCGGGCGGAGACGCCCGACAGGGTGAGCAGCTCGACGCGGTCGCCGCTGTGGAGTTTGTCAGAGGGATGGGCCAGGCGCCGGTTGATTTTGGCGCCGAAGCAGAGGCGCCTCTTCTCGGGGCCGAGAGCAGAGGCCAGGTCAGCCACGGTGCTTCCGCTCGGCAGGCGCATGACGTTGCCTTCGCGGTCGAACACATATATGTCTGAAGCCAGGAGGCTGAGGCGCAGATGATCGAGGGTGTCCATGCCGGCCGGAGTCGGATTGTCGAGTATCTCCTTGATGGCGGCCATGCCCTTCTCCAGAGCCTCGGCGCCGGGCATTCCTCCCCCTTCCTTGTATTTCCAATGGGCGGCGTAGCCTAACTCAGCGATTTCATCCTGCGCCCGGGAGCGTATCTGCACCTCCACCCATTGGCCCGAAGGGCTCAGGGCGGTCAGATGCAGGGCAGAGTAGCCGTTGCCCTTGGGCACTGTCACCCAGTCGCGGTCGCGCTCGGGGCTGGTGCGGTACAGTGCCCTGATAGCCTCCCGGATGGCGAAGCATCCCTCGCCGTCTGCCATCCCCTCCGGGGGAGTGAATATGATGCGGCAGGCATAGATGTCATAGATCTCAGAAAAGGGTATGTTCTTGGCCTGCATCTTGTTGTAGATAGACCATGCGCTCTTCACGCGGGTCTTGACAGCATAGCTGAATCCGAGAGAGTCGAGTCGCGAGCGCACCGGGGCGAGAAACTCCTCGACCAGACGGGCGCGCGCCTCCTTGGTCTGCTCCACGCGGCTCGCGATGTCGGCATGCTCGGCGGGGTGGAGGTATCTGAAAGCGAGCTCTTCAAATTCCTCCTTGAAGGCGTTCAGCCCGATGCGGTGGGCGAGGGGAGCGTAGACATATAGGGTCTCGCGGGCTATGCGGTCCGCCTTGCGCGGAGGAAGATCGGAGATATTGCGCATGTTGTGCATGCGGTCTCCCATCTTGACGAGCACGACCCTCACATCCGTCTCCATCGACATGAGCAGCGAGCGGAACTTCTCGGCGTCCACACCCCTCTCCGCAGCCATTATGCCGCCGGATATGCGCGCCAGTCCCTCCACGATATCAGCCAGGCGGTCGCCGAAGTAGGCGCGGAGCTGGCCTACGGAAAAGTCGGAATTGTCAAGCACGTCATGGAGCAGGGCGGCGCATATCGCCGTTGAGCCGAGATTGAGCTCTTCGGCCATGATGCGTGCCACTGCGATAGGGTGGAGGATATGGGGCTGGCCGTTGATGCGCAGGCGGTCGCGGGCGGCGTCAGCGGCGAAGCGCACCGCGCGCTCGATGCGCTCCACGCGCTTGCGGTGTGCCGAAGCGAGATACGCGCTCGTGAGGGCGCGCATTTCCCGGGCTATTTCGGGACGGCTCATGATGCCTTGGGCTGCGGAGACAAAATTCATAGTCGGCTTTCAGCAATCTGCGTACTTACGGCAGCAATTTGCATGTCTACGGCAAAGTTAAGCAAAAAAATCTAACCGCGCAATAATAAAATACAGAATGAATAAAATACAGAATGTCGCGCAGGGCGTCTCCGATTTTTCGGAGACGCCCTGCGCGACATTCTGTATTTTGGGACGGGCTTACTTCTCGGCCAGGGCCTGGAAGTAGCAGTCGGCTATCGCGAGCCACTCTTCCATAGTGCCGTCAAGGGTGAAACCGTCTTCTGTGGCGGGATTGCCGAGATCGCCTTCGGCCACGGAGGCGGAGAGGCATACCACGGTCGGCTTCACTTCAGTGTCTTCATCATAGAAGTGGTTGATGTCCGCGCGGGGGTTATCCTCTTCGACCAGATAGAGGTCGTCGCCGTAGTGATAGAGTCCGCTGATGTTTACCACCTTGCCCGAGGCGAGGGTGGCAACGGGGAGGTACTGGAAACCGGCGGTAGCGTTGTCCCAGAGGATCGCGCCGATCTGGCGGCTCTCCATATCGGCTATCATGTCTTTTTTGGCTTTGTCAAGCAGGGGCGTTGTCATAATCTTGAATTTTGGTTTTCCTTTAATACGCTTCCGCCCCCTTTTTTGTTTACTCCGGTCTGAAATGGCGTTTGTATGCTTCACCGGATGAATAGCAACAGGGAATCAGTCCTATGGCAGGCTGAGGACGCGGATGAGGAATGCGAGGTTTATCAGCACGAGGCCTGCCAGGCCTATAAGCTGGGCGACGGGCCAGCTGAAATCGCTGTAATGCAGCAGGCTGCCGGGGTCTGCGTTTTCGGCGCGTTTGAGCAGGTACTTCCTGCCAAAGACCAGCAGCAGCCCGAGCGCGGCCACCACAAGGGCCGCGGGGGGCCAGCCGTCATAGGGGAGCATGGGGTAGCCGTGGGCGTGGCGGTAGTCGCTGATTACGTTATTGCCTGACAGATACAGTCCTCCGATGCAGATGAGGCACACTACTGCGCTCCACGATATGAGCTTGCCGTATGGCAGCTCGTAGTCAGGAATATCCTTAGGCTTGCCGGCCCGGTAGGCTTTCATGAACGGCGTCAGCCGCCCGAACAGCAGCGCGCCGGCGCATACGCAGCTGGAGAGCATCATCACCCCGAACCATATCCATGTCCACATCATACCGGAATGTGTAAGCAGATTAGAACCCTCTTAAACATTTGTTATACTTATCTGCAAGTTCCAAAAGGGTTATGCTATCTATCCCGGCTTCTATAGCTGCCGCAACCAAATCAATTCCCGGGGTAGCGGCTGCAATATCTAATAATAAGTCTGCTGCATCATAGTCCACAAGAACATAGCATAAATCCCATTTTAGTTGTCGCAGGCAATATTCAGCATTAGCGCGGGTCTCATAACTTCGCATTAAATCAATAATCGCTGCGGCGCGAACGATAAAGAGTTGTACGAAGTGAGTCTGGTTGATAATATAATGTTGAATAAACTGGAAATCGGAGTGGGGTAAGTCCATATAGTCAGATAGGAACGAGTCAATAACAATGCGTTCTTCCTCATTTAATATGGTGTTAATGATGTTCTCGACTGCGATTTCAACATCTAATTCATTCCTAACCTCCATCCGAGCCGGGAAAGAGTCAAGATGATTTTCTTGACTAATTGAAATAAGGGATTCTATTATTTCGGGAAGCGTGGTAGCCGTTAGAGTATTTCGAGTGGTAGGTAAATTAACTTTACATGCGTTTCTAAGGGTAGCCAGTGCCCTAGTCTGGGCATTTTCATATTGCCCTATCAACTCAGCGGAGAGATTTGTATTATCTAAAGCAACTTCTTCTTCACTTTTATTGGTACATCCGAAAAGAAAAATGATAAGAATTACTAATGAGAGAAATTTATTCATAAGAGAGGTTTTTTAAGTTAGTAATGGAATATGATATAAACATATAACAATGCATCTTAAGTTTTGTTGGAAGGGAACTGTGACAATTGTGACACCAGTGGTGTCACAATTGATAAATCCGGGAATCGCTCTGCGGGTTCATTTGAAGGATTAGTTATCTGATGGCTGTGTCAGTCGAGGTATTGGGAGAGGGCGGAGCGCAGGCGCGTGGCCACCATCACTTTGAGTTCGGTCGGAGCGAGCACCTTGACGGCGTCGCCGAGCGCCAGAATCTCGCTGACCAGCTCGTAGTTGAGCTTCAGCCGGTAGGTGAAGATGCTGTATTTGTCGTGCAGTTCCTCGCGCTGGGTATGGTGCAGGGGGAGGGCGCGGAAATATTTCGCCTGCGTCGGCGTGGCCATAAGCTTGACCTCCCGTATCTCTGCGCGCGAGGTGGTCACGCCGATGATGTTGCCGAAGACATCGTCGGGAGAGAATCCTTCGGGGCGCTCGAATACGGTGTCGGTCAGCGTCATGTGCGTCACACGGTCAAGGGCGTATGTGCGCAGTTCGCCGCTCTTCTCCTTGACTCCGATCATGTACCACCTCTGTTTGTAGCGCTTGAGCAGATAGGGATGAAACGAGATGCCCTCCTCGGGGCGCGAGCGGTTGAATCCGGCGTAGGTGAACGTCACAGCCACGCTGTCGCGCACCGCCTCCATGGCGAGGGGGAGGAACTCGCGCGCCGAGGGCACATCCTCCACCTCGACACGCTCCGCGAGGGTCTGCGAGTCGAGCAGGGCGCCGGACACGGCGTATGAGTCAAGGAGCCAGTCGCTCACGGACCCGCGGCGACCGCTCTCCTCCTCGGCGACGCTGTATTCGCCGCAGGCGTTGCAGTCAATGGTGATGTTGAAGCTCTCCTCGATGCCCCGCCGATAGTTGTGGAAAGTGCGTTCAGGCATGGGCCGCCCTCCGCTGAGCGGAGAGCGTACCCACAGACTGTTGAGCTGGGCGCGCGTGAGGCGCCCGTATCGGCGCAGAGTGTCGATGATCCACACGTAGCGCCCTATGGTGTCGCGGCTCACTTGGCCGAGAGGTATTCGTCGATGGCGCGGGCCGCCTTGCGTCCGGCCCCCATGGCGAGGATGACAGTGGCCGCTCCGGTCACGGCGTCGCCTCCGGCGAAGACACCCTCGCGGGTGGTGCGTCCCTCCTCATCGGCCACTATGCAGCCGCGGCGCGTGGTGTCAAGGCCCTTGGTAGTAGACTTGATAAGGGGATTGGGGCTCGTGCCCAGAGCCATGATGACCACATCGCAGTCTACGGTAAACTCGCTCCCCTCCTTGACGCGCGGGCTGCGGCGGCCGCTCTCATCGGGTTCGCCGAGTTCCATCTCGACACATTCCAGGCCCTTGACCCATCCGGACTCGTCAGAGAGGATGCGGACAGGGTTGGTGAGCATGCGGAACTCGATGCCCTCCTCCTTGGCATGGTGCACCTCCTCGGCGCGCGCCGGCAGCTCGGCCTCCGAGCGGCGGTACATGATGACAGCCTCGGCCCCGAGGCGCTTGGCGGTGCGCACGGCGTCCATGGCCACGTTGCCTCCGCCTACCACCACAGCCTTGCGCCCGGCGATAATGGGAGTGTCGGAATTGGCATCGAAGGCGTGCATGAGGTTGGCGCGGGTCAGGAACTCGTTGGCGGAGAAGACCCCGTTGAGGTTCTCCCCCTCGATGCCCATGAAGCGGGGCAGTCCTGCGCCGGAGCCGACGAACACCGCGTCATAGCCCTCGCGGTCCAGAAGGTCGTCGATGGTCATCGTGCGCCCGATGACCACGTCCGTCTCGATCTCCACGCCGAGGCGCTTGACAGCCTCCACCTCCTTGGCTACGATAGCCTCCTTGGGGAGGCGGAATTCGGGTATGCCGTATACCAGCACGCCCCCCACCTTGTGGAGGGCCTCGAAAATCTTCACTTCATATCCGGCCTTGGCCAGGTCAGAGGCGCAGGCCAGCCCGGCCGGCCCGGAGCCTACCACAGCCACGCGCTTGCCGTTGCGCTCCGGCCTTTCGGCCGGGGCCTCGCCGGCATGGGAGATCGCCCAGTCGCCGACGAAACGCTCCAGCTTGCCGATGGCCACCGGCTCCTGCTTGATGCCGAGCACGCATGAGCCTTCGCACTGCGACTCCTGCGGGCAGACGCGGCCGCACACGGAGGGGAGCGAGCTGTCGCGGGCTATCGTGGCCGCGGCCGCTGCGAAATCACCCTCAGCCACTTTGGCTATGAACTCCGGAATAGACACATGCACCGGGCAGGCCCCCACGCAGCGGGGGTTGCGGCAGTTGAGGCAGCGCCCGGCCTCCATGACAGCCTCATCGCCGTCATAGCCGTAGCATACTTCTTCGAAATTGGCGGCCCTCACCTTGGGGTCCTGTTCGCGTACGGGAACTCTGGGTATCTTATTTGCCATGGCACTTGCAGTCTTTATCGGATTCGTGATGGGTCTTGGGATGGTTGCGGTACATGTTCTGGCGGCGCATCGCCTCGTCGAAGTCCACCAGGGCGCCGTCAAACTCGGGGCCGTCGACGCATGTGAACTTCGTCTCGCCCCCTACGCTCACGCGGCAGGCGCCGCACATGCCGGTGCCATCGACCATCAGGGCGTTGAGCGACACCATTGTCGGCAGGCCGTACTGAGCGGCCTGGCGGGCGGCGAACTTCATCATGATCATCGGGCCGATGATGACGCAGGAGTCGAATTTGCGCCCCTCCTTGACAATGAGCTGCTCCATGAGCCCGGTCACCATGCCGTGGAATCCCTCGGAGCCGTCATCTGTGGCGAGGTGCACGTTGGCCACCTTCTTCATCTCGTCGACATATGTGAAGAGGTCTTTGGTCTTGGCCCCGATGATGACATCGGGCGTGACGCCATGCTCGTGGAGCCACTTCGCCTGGGGATAGACCGGGGCCGTGCCCACGCCTCCGGCCACGAAGAGCACCTTGCGTCCCTTGAGCTCCTCATCGGAGAGGTCGAGCAGGTCCGAGGGGCGGCCGAGAGGGCCGGCGAAGTCGGCGAAGGAGTCGCCCTGCTCGAGAGCGTTGATCTTGCCCGAGGAGTAGCCCACGGTCTGGGTCACTATTGTCACTGTCCCCGCTTCGGGGTCATAATCGCATATTGTCAGGGGGATGCGCTCTCCCTCGTCGTCGACGCGCACGATGACGAACTGGCCCGGCTTGGCCGAGGCGGCCACGCGGGGCGCATGGACCTTCATCTCGGTGATGGCCGGCGAGAGGACGCGCTTGCTTACAATTTCAAACATGGTAATTGATTTCAGATGTCAAGTCGGCCGCATTGCCCCTCGGCAGAGGGGGGACGGCAGGTTTTTATGGCGCAAAAATACAAAATATTCCCCATATTTTTACTAAATTTGCGCCAAAGAAAAGAAAAATGGATTTCAGACTCCCCGCAAAGTTGTTTTTCACGGCGCGCACGAGGGCTTTAGCCTTAGTGCTGTGCGCGGCCGCCGGGTGCGTGTGCGCTCCGGGCCTGCGCAAGGAACCGATAAAATATGGCGACTTCTCGTCATGGATCAAGCGTGACATCCATGAGTCAGCCGTGCTTGGAGGCAACCATAAGACTGTCTATGAGATAGGCCCCGCCCAATCCATATCCGGCAACAAGCCTTACTCTAATCTGGGGGGCTCGCCGTGGGCGACGAGCAACGTCTACGCCAAGGTGTCGGGGGTGGTGAAGGCCTCCAACGCCGTCGAGCCGTGCAAGCGCGGCAGCAACACATGCGCCAAGATGCAGGCCAAGATGGAGCATGTCAAGGTGCTGGGCCTCCTCAACATGGATGTCATGGTCGCAGGCACTGTCTTCCTCGGGCAGATATTTGAGCCGATCACCTCCACTAAGACCCCTTTCGGCAAGATGGAGATGGGCATACCCTACACCAAGCGCCCCAAGGCGCTGGTGTTTGACTACCAGGTAGACATGCCCGCGAGCAACACCCGCGTCAAATCGACCGGCCTGGGCAAGAAGAAGACCCTGCAGGGACGCGACAACGCCGAAGTCTACGTCCTGCTCCAGAAGCGCTGGGAGGATAAGGATGGAAATCTCTTCGCCCACCGCGTGGGCACCGGCAGGGAGCGTTACAGCAAATCAGTGCCCTGGACCGCCGGCCATGAGCTGCCGATCCACTATGGCGACATCACCAAGCAGCCCTTCTACAAGCCCTGGATGGGCTTGCTGTCGGGCGACAAGGCATATTACGCGCGCAATTCCAAAGGCAAGCTCGTCCCCATGCAGGAGGTGGGATGGGCCCCGGCTGACGCCGTGCCCACGCATGTGCTCGTGATGGCCTCGTCAAGCTGCGGCGAGCCCTTCGTTGGCACCGAGGGGCTGACGCTCTATATTGACAACATCGCTTTCGGATTCTGAAGCGGCCCGGGCGCGTACGGCAATAAACGCCCGCGAAATGAGTTAGTTTAGTATATGAAGATAGCAATCATAGGATATGGCCGCATGGGCCATGCAGTCGAAGAGGCGGCCCTCGCCAGGGGGCACGAGATTGTCTGCGTCATCGAGGATGGCGAGGAGGAGAAATTTGACTCCAAGGAATTCCGCGAGGCCGACGTAGCCATAGAATTTTCCATACCCTCCTCGGCGGTCGACAACTACCTGCGCGCTTTCGCCGCAGGGGTGCCCGTCGTTTCGGGCACGACGGGATGGCTCGACTCCATGCCCGAAATCAAGGCTATGTGCCTCAAGGGGGCCGGGACGCTCCTGTGGGCCTCCAACTTTTCCGTCGGAGTCAATATCTTCATGGCCCTCAACGCCCGCCTGGCCAAGGTCATGGACGCGTTCCCGCAGTATGAGCCTTCGATGACGGAGGTGCACCACGTCCATAAGCTCGACCATCCCTCGGGCACGGCCATCACCCTGGCTGAGGGGATAGTGGAAAACACCGGGCGCATCAAGTCCTGGGCCGAGCCGGGCGATGACAGCGCCATACCCGAGGGCGTGCTCCCCGTGGCCCACCGCCGCGAGGGGGAGGTGCCCGGCATACACAGCGTCACCTGGGATTCGCCGCAGGATTCGATCACCATAACCCACAGCGCGAAGTCGCGCGCCGGATTCGCCTTAGGCGCGGTCCTGGCCGCCGAATGGCTCAAAGGGCGCTCAGGCTTCCACACGATGGACGAGGTCATGGAATCGCTCATCACCCGCCGGGAATGACGCACCCTTGCCCGGCGATTATTTTCTCACTAACACGTCCTTAACACGCAACAAAAAGCGAAAACACGCAACAACAAGCGATGTCAAAATTCACTGATGATTTCCGCTCCCGCCTCGCCGGGGTGAAGACCACCCGCTGGGTGAGGTTCGCCATAGTCACGGTCCTGTTCTTCCTCTGGGTGATATGGATGGGCAATCCTTGGCTGGGCCTGATATGGCTCCTGCTCCTGGACATATATATCACCGCCTATATCCCCTGGACCTGGTGGAAGCGCACCAAGGGGCCCGTGCGCACGCTCCTATCATGGCTTGACGCCATCATATACGCCCTGGTGCTGGTCTATATGATTTTCGCCTTCGTAGGGCAGAATTACAAGATACCCTCCTCCTCGCTTGAGAAGTCGCTGCTCGTGGGCGACTACCTGTGGGTCAACAAGACCCTCTATGGCCCGCGCGTGCCCCAGACCCCCCTTCATTTCCCCCTGGCGCAGCACACCCTGCCGCTGCTCAACGTGAAGAGCTATTTTGACACTCCGCAGCTGAAATACCATCGCCTCAAGGGGATACGCTCGATAGAGCGCGGCGACATCGTGGTGTTCAACTTCCCCCAGGGCGACACGGTCTGCACCAAGATACCCAACCCCGACTACTACCAGATCTGCCATGACCTCCGCGAGAAGGGCATTGAGGATCCCAAAGCGTATATCCAGGCCCATCCGGAGATATTCGGCGAGCTGGTCGTGCGCCCTGTGGACCGCCGCGAGAATTATGTTAAGCGCGCAGTCGGCCTGCCGGGTGAGCGCGTGCAGATCAAGAATGATGTGATTTACATAAACGGCGAGCCGATCGCGGATGCCGACAATGTACAGTATAACTATGTCATCCCTGTCTCCGGCCCCATATCCGATGAGAAGTGGGAGTCGATAGAGGTGCGCCGCGAGGACCGGGGCACCGCCCCCATGCAGGACCCGCGGACAGGCACCCTGTTCTACGATGTCCCCCTGACCGCCGCTGCCAAGGCTCAGCTGGAGCAGTGGCCTGAGGTGACAGGCCCCCTCGTGCGCGAGTCTGAAAGCGGCCTCTACGATCTCTCGGGCGTATATCCCCTCGATGCCCCATACGGGTGGACGCGCACCGACATCGGCGAATTCTGGCTTCCCAAGAAGGGGATGACCCTGAAGGTCACTCCATATAACATGCACTTCTACCGCCGCCTGATAGAGGCTTATGAAGGCAACGATGTGAAAGTGGCCGACGGCAAAGTGTATATCAACGGCGAGGAGACCCAATGGTACACTTTCAAAATGGACTACTACTGGATGCAGGGCGACAACCGCGACCGCTCGCTTGACTCCCGTTACTGGGGCCCTGTGCCGGAAGACCATATTGTCGGCAGCCCCATGTTCGTGCTCATATCGTTTGACGAAGACCGCGGCTGGCTTGATGGCAAGATCCGCTGGAACCGCATCCTGCGCTCAGCCAACCCTGACAAAGCGAAATCGGAGGAAAAGAATTGGTGAAGACGACTCCCGCAGTGCCCTATCTGGCGTCATGCCGGTGGTATGGCGTCTATGCCGGGGCCCTGTACGCGGGAGCCCCGGAGGAGGAGGCAGTGCGCGCGGCCAACGCGGCGTGCGGCCTGACAGCCCGCGCCATGACCCGCTCCGAGGTGTGGCGCGCCGGGGTCACCCGGGCAGAAGAGGATACGCAAGGCATACTGCTCAGCGTTCCTGCCGAAGGGGGAGCCTCCGCTCTCAAGCGCCTCGCCCCCGGGGAGGTGCGCGTGTCCCTGCATGGCGACTGGCCCCACCGCCACCGCGGAGCCCTCAGCGCCGCTTACGGGCGCACACCCTGGTTCATCCACTTCTATCCCTCATTCCTCCCCCTGCTCTCGGAGCCTCATATCCGCCCCGGCATGCCCTTGGGTGACCTTACGGAGCCGCTGCACCGCCAGACCCTCAAGGCGCTCGGCCTGGACGCTGCCATAGCAAGCATCCGTGAAGCCTCTCCCGAGGCCCTCGCGCGCCTCAGGGAAACAGGAAAGCTCGAAGCCGCCAAGATGCGACCCGCAGAGGCTTTCCTGGGGATGCTCATGCGGAGGGGGCGCGACTCTGTGTTAGGGCTCCTCGCCGGTGTGATGTGCCTGTTAGCCCTGATTACTGTGAGCGCCGCTCCGGCGGCGGCTGCCGAGCCGGAGGCGCCCCGCCTGGAGACGAAGGTCTACACGGGATACTATTACTTTGTGGATGAATATGGCGACACCGTGCGCATGACGCTCATACGCGACGTGTATGTCTATCCTCCCTTGAAATTCAAGAACAAGAAGCAAGAGGAATTTTACTGGCGCACCGTGAGGGACGTGCGCAAAACCCTCCCTTACGCCAAACTGGCCTTCTCCACGCTCTGCGAGACGTATGAGTATATCCAGACCATACCCGACAAAAAGAAGCGTGAGGCCCATCTGAAGCGTCTGGAGCATGACATCTTCGAGCAGTACAAGCCGGTAATGAAAAACATGACCAAGAGCCAGGGCAAGGTCCTGTTGAAGCTCATCAACCGCGAGACTGACCAGAGCTCCTACAGCATAGTCAAAGCCTTCTTGGGGTCATTCCGCGCCGGGTTCTGGCAGACCTTCGGCCGTTTCTTCGGCATGAACATGAAAGCCGGGTTCGACCCGGCTAAAAACAAAGAGGACGCCACCATCGACCGCATAGCGACCCTCATCGAGCAGGGCACCCTGTGAACGACTGGAATTTCTGAAGAAATTTCACCTTTAAGTGAAATTTAAATCATGTTTTTACGTTATATTAATAATCTAATTGCGCAGCTATATGAATGAAGTTGAACTCTATTTGATTAACGAAGGAGATAATTGCACAATATATACTTTGCAATTTCTACAAGATACCGAGAATGAATTTGAGAAATTCATTTCCAAGTTCATTAATAGTGCGGAGTATCGCGAGGACTATACGCGGATTGCGGCAGTGGTTTCGCGCATAGCCCGCACGGGCGCGCATGAGAGGTATTTCCGGCGCGAGGGCAAGAAAAGTGATTCTGTGGCGGCACTCCCGGTGCTGGCTTCCAGACTGCGTCTCTATTGTCTGCGTCTTTCAGATAAGATTCTTATTCTCGGAAACGGAGGGGTTAAGAAAACGCGCACCTACGAGGAAGATGCAGGGCTTAAAGCTTACGTTATGACCCTGCAGAAATTTGAAAAACTTCTAAAAGAGGGTGTTAAAGATGGGTCAGTTGTTATTAATGAGTCGCGGATAGAGACTGATAATATTTTTGAATTATGAAACACAGTTCTAAATCTCTTGAAGAAATGCTTGGTGACATTCCGGAGGGCATAAAGAAAGAAACCGAGCTGTCATTTGAAATTTCTGACCGAATCTTCGAACTTATGAAGGAGCGCGGGCTTACAAAGAAACAATTTGCAGATGCTTTAGGACGCCGACCGAGCGAGATTACAAAATGGTTAAGTGGCCAGCATAACTTCACTATTGCCACTCTGGCAATGTTGTCATCATTTTTCGGGCAGCCAATAGTGACAGTGGGGATGAATGCGGTCTGATTTTTTCATGCATGGATAGAAGCTGCTGCTGATATAATTTTTAGCGGGGGTAGGGGATAATACACAGGGCCGGGGCTTTTTCACAAAAGCCCCGGCCCTTCTATAACCAAAATTCAAGTACAAATTCTTTATGCCCGTCCTCACGGACTACTCAGCCAAAACGGGAAATTTCAGTCCCGGTTTTTCCGGATGCAAAGATAATACCCCGGCACGCCGACCTCCTAAAAAATTAGGTTAAATTTGTCTAACCGACAGTTAATAATTGATTAAGGCCCGTTTCATATAATAATTGATTAGGACGCTGTCTCATAACATTTTCATGCCCCGGGGGCCTCAGTGCTCCCTATATTAATATCATCCCCCGGGGGCCTTAGTGCCTGCGCATATAAACATCATGCGAGTCATAAGCAGGCTAACACACGGGGCAAACAAAAAGCCCGGTCATCATCTCGATGCCCGGGCCATTGCCGCCTTTTGATATCCAGACCCCTCAGCCGCTGCTGCAGCTGTCCCCCGCTTGTGCGGAGCGCCGCGGGTCATTGCGGCCGGGGGGGCCGGCTTCCGTATCAAGTGGCGGTGGATAGAAATTACTAATGTATATAACCCAAAATTTAGACAATTATGTTAGTTCCGGTCCGGATTCATGATGTTAGTCAGTCCGATGTGTTGTTTTGATTAGTTGTATGGTAAACGGGCCATGCATAATCAATATTAGTGTAGAAAAGTTAATGTTTGTATAATCACCGCTGCGGGGCGCTATGCAGCCTCCCGGCCTGGCTGAACCTTTTCATAAGCGGCGGTGTTTGAGCAAGAAAAAGAAGGATAACGATAATAAAGACAGAAAAGAATGAAAAAGTTAAGAATACTTGGCGCGGCGGCCGCAGTGCTCGCCGTGGCCGGACTGGCCTCCTGCGACGGGGCCAAGAAGAATGACGCCGGTCAGGATAAGGACCGCGTGGAGATGTACACAGGCATCCTACCGGCAGCTGACGCTGACGGGGTGCGCTATGACCTGCGCCTCGATTATGATGATGACCACAACTTCACCGATGGCGACTACGACCTGCGCGAGACCTATCTCACGGCTGACTCCACAGCCGTCTCGGGTTATGCGGATGGCAAGTCGTTCCTATCCGAAGGAGACTTCACCGTCAATAAGCAGGATGGCAAGACCTACCTCAAGCTCGTGCAGGATATAAAGGACTCGCAGGCCGGAAGCAATGTCGGCCCGATGTATTTCCTCGTAGAGTCTGACTCCACGCTGGTGCTGGTGAATGACCGGCTGCAGAAGGCGGAGAATCCTGACATGAACTATACCCTGCGCCTGGCCCGCTGACGCGGCCGCGCGGATGCATATCACCCCCTCGCGTGACAGCGCGAGGGGGCGTTTCTGTAGGGTAAATTACAAAAAAAGCCCTTGAAAAGGCTAAAAAATCAAAAAAAATCGGCTGCGGAGGCAAATTTTTTGCGATTTAGTGTTGCATATCAAAAATAATTTGTAACTTTGCACCGTTTTTGATAGCAAAAAAATTGTTTTATTATTTTTAAAGATTAAAGAAAATGAAGAAGATCGTTCTCGCTCTCGCTGTAGTATTCAGCGTAGCAATGGTATCTTGCGGCCACAAGGCTGAGAAGGCTGCTGACTCTGACTCCGTAGTAGCAGTAGAAGAGGTAGCTGAGGAAGTAGTAGTAGACAGCGCAGCTGCTCCCGCTGACAGCGCAGCTGTTGTAGCTGACAGCGCTGCTGCAACTGAGGAGGCTAAGTAAGCCGCTCCCGCGTAACGCGAGACACTCACATCCTAAAAAGAGGGCCGTCAATCATCCGATTGACGGCCCTCTTGCTTTTACCACCTCGGAGGGATTGGCACTTGTATCTGTGGCGCCCCCCTCCGGGGTGTTAGTATACGATAGCTTTAGGAACCCCGGGTTGGCCCCCGGGGATTATCCGCGGTCGTAGTGGGGCATGCCTTCGGGGAGCACGATGGAGAGTTCCACGAGTCCGGCTATCTCCCCCTCCTTGCGCCAGGGGGTCTGGAAAATCAGTTTGCGCCGTCCCTGCTTGGAGATGGTATAGGCGTTTGTATCGCCCGTAGCGAGCATGTGGCGGATCATCTCCTGCGCCCGGGGAGGATGATATGAGAAAAGGTCATGGCCGATGATGTCGCCATGGCGCGCGAAAGTCTCGCGCGAGCGCTCGTTCATATACAGTATTTTCCCCTCGCGGTCGCACACGGTCACCGCGCACTCCATTCCCCATGCCCAGTCGGGGAGTGTCACACCCTCGGGCATTGACTCAATCATGCTGTTCATTTCTTCATCATGTATTTGCGCGAAGCCAGGCGATAGCCGTCGCAGAACACCTCCACGGTGTATTCGCCCGGGGTCAGCGTGGCATTGACATCCCAGTATATGGTCAGAGAAAGCTCCTCGTTGCTGTATTCCACTGCGCGGTGGGCCGTGGCCGGCACATTTGCGCCGTCAAGCGGGAACGTGGAGGCGCCCCCGAGCAGCGAACCCTCCGGAGTGACTATGCGCACGAAGAAATCCTTCATGCCGGGAGAGGCGGTGTTGTTGGGGCTGACGGTGAAGGATACGGCGAGCTGGCGCGCCTTGGTGATATTCTTCTCCGCTTTCCCCTTCTTGTTGAGTCCCTGGAGGGTGAGGGAGGTTATGTTGAGCTTGCGCGCCAGCTTGACAGTCTGGGTCAGTTCGGCGTTGCTTCTCGCAGTCGTCGACACCTCCGAGGCTAACTGCTGGTTGCGCTCGTTGACAGTCTCAAGCTCGCGGCGCAGCCCTTCGTTCTCCTCGCCAAGCCGCTTTATTTCCTCGAGGTAATGCTTCACGATGCCTTTGAGGGTGGCGATTTCGTTCTCAAGCTGCTTGATGCGGGCGCGGTTGGCGGAATTGCTGCGCTTCTCGCGGTCGAGCTCGCGCAGAAGGCCTTCGACCTTCATGCGGGCCTGATTATATTGCTGCACGAGTGAATCATTCTTCAGATAGATCTGCTGGTCCTCATACTGTGAGAAATCGGCATTGAGCTGGTTGAACTCCGAGGTAAGCGTAAGCCGGTCATTGGCCAGGGCCAGCGAATCGGCGCGTGCCTCGGCCTCCGCGACAGCGGCGGTATTGCTGGAGTTGCTGATGATAAGCCAAATGACGAGGCCGACCAGGCAGGCCACCACCCCGATACCTCCAAAAAGTATTATCTTTTGATTCTTGTTCATCTTGATTGCGGTTTATAATATGCAGTATGAGACCGGGAGATGAATCCCGGTGATTCGCTTGCAAAATTAACGTTTTCCCGTGGAATGTCAATATTTTTAGGGTTCAAAAATTTCATCCGGGGCAGGGAGGGGGCATGCCAAGCGAAAAGGCCCCGATTCCACGTCCAAAAACATCGGTTTATAAATTCCTAATAATAAGACAAATAAAAATATTTTTAAAATTTATTGCAAAAAAATTTGGCAGATTCAGAAAAAGGCTGTAACTTTGCACTCGCAAACGGCCCGGAAGCCCCGCGTCAAGCGTGACGCAGCGGGCAGGGCATAAAAAGAGTTTGCAGCCTGGTGCCATAGCTCAGTTGGTAGAGCAAAGGACTGAAAATCCTTGTGTCCCCGGTTCGATTCCTGGTGGCACCACTCCCCCTTCCCCCCTGAAAGGTCGTATGCTTCGCGCTGCGGCCTTTCTCTTTTTTGCCCACCGTATCATTTGTAGAAGTGATTTCAGGCATCTACGAACAAGTCATCGGCTGTGATTTGCGAATGGATGGCGTTCATTGAGTAGGAGTTCCTTACAAGCCCTGTACTTGTTATCATCGTAAGCGCGATTCCTTTGCGGGTCTTTGTCAACTGGCGGAATAGAGCTGCCTTGTTACGCAGATTCTCCATGTATTTCTTGTCAATCGTATATGGCCCGTCCGAATATTTTATTTCACAGAGATTTATTGCCTTGTCACTGCGGTCAATCAATAGGTCTATCTGTGCGCCGGGATGCTCTTCATTAGCAGCTGTGCGCCATGAGAATTCGTTTGTGATTACTCCGCTTATTCCAAGAGCCTTTTTTATCTGTTCCGAGTGCAAAAGGCATAAACGCTCGAAAGCGAGCCCACACCAGTTGTGATATATTGGTGCAGTCTGGATTTTTGACCAGTAATTAGCATCCGTGATATTCTTTCCATCCATAAAACGGAAATAGAATAATGTGAAATTGTCTATTAACTGATACAGCGCATTTTTTGTTTTAGAACCCATAGCCTGATACCGCCTGATAAATCCACAGTTTTCCAGGTCTTCAAGATAGCCGGTCAGTTTTCCTCCACTGTCAAGTTTTGTGAAACTAATGATTTCATCGCGTGTCATGCCAACCTTTTTAGTCCCTAAAGCCTTTATTATCTCGACATATACATCGGGCTTGGTAAACAATGACCTATAGAGTTCCTGAAATTCATCTCTCAACTTCGCATCCCTTCTGAAGTATAGTGAATCAATGTTCTTTGTGAGGCTTTTATTCCGTTCGAGGAGTGACCAATAAAAGGGAATTCCCCCAAATACCATATATCCCTCAATTACCTGTTGGCGATCTAATGGTAAATCCATTTCTTTTACATAATCCTCACACTCCTTCAGATTAAATGGCTGAAGACAGATTTGATTCGTTAGCCTGTTATGTAGACCACCCCTATTATGGAGAATTTTCTTCACGATCCATGATGTGGCGGAACCACATACTATCAGAAGGATATCGTTTCGGGCAGATGCCCACGCATTCCAGAAATTCTCAAATGCAGGGAGAAAACTTGACTGACGACCATCCATCCAAGGCAGTTCGTCAAGAAATATAACTTTCTTGCCTTTAGGTTTGGATGCAACCAGTTGCCTTAACATAAAGAAAGCATCTGTCCAATTTTTTGGCGCAGGCTGAACCTCGCAGCCCTGCTCCAATAATTCTTTGTAAAAATTATGCAGTTGAACCCTGGTAGAGACATTAGGCATTCCTGAATAAGTGAAGGCAAATTTATCGGAAAATAACTGCCTCACGAGAAATGTCTTGCCAACTCGGCGGCGACCGTAGATGGCTATAAATTCTGATCGGTTAGAGTGATATGCTTGCTCTAACAGTTCTGTTTCTTGCTTTCTTCCTATCATAGAATTCGTTTTAGGCTGCAAATGTAATAAAAATCCACGAGAGTGCCAAATGAGTATATAAACTTGGTGATTTGGCACCATCGTAGAACTAACTATCAACGGCTGATGATCATGCACCGGAAATACGGCTTGCGCAGGATTTAGACCCCGGCTCATAAAATTTTATGAGCCGGGGTCTAAATTGTCTGCGCGGGGGGCATCAGGGGTTGACGGCGAGGACTTCGTGCATGGCGGCGGCGCGGTCTGCGGCGAGAGTCAGGATGTAGATGCGCTCGCCTGCGGGGGTCCATACGGGATGTGTGCGGACCACAGTGGCGGAGCTTTCCCCGGCCCCATTGTCAAATATGCGGGCATAGGGGGGCATCCTTTTCAGCGGCGCGCCCAAGCGCAGTCTCAGCAGCCGGTCAGGTTCGAGGGGTGCTTGGCTGTAGACCCATGGCCAGACTCCGCGGATCGTCCCGTCGCTGCTCAGAGGGGGCAGGTCAGCAAAAGAGGGGCGCAGGGTATCGGCGGCCGCAGGGGTGACAAAGAAGTTGGTGTCGTCATAGCCCCTTTCCATGCGCGGGATGCTCGCGTCAGCGTAATACCACACCGTGGCCGGACCGGGGCAGGAGGGGATGTCAAGAGCCCACCATTGCTGCTGCGGGTCATCATTCACATTCCTTATTATCCAGGGGAGGTCATGGGCTCGGGCGGCTTCGCGGTACTGCATGAAGACTTTTGAAAATTCCCTTTGCTGATACGCCACGCCGCCGAGCAGCAGACAGGATAGGAGAGTGAGGAGGGCGGCAGTCACTCTGTGGGGTCGGGTCAGCGCAGGGAAAGCCTCGGCAAGCAGCTCAAGGAGGGCGATCATAATTCCTGCATCGGCCAGCCACATCATTCGCGGTCCCCCGTCAAGGGCGGCCACAGCCACAACACTTGCGGCCAGCACAACCCACCAGAGCATATTAGCCACTATTGACTTCCGGACGCATCTCCATCCCCGCGTTATAGCCGCTGTCGAAGCGGCGAGCAGGTACACGTAGACCGGCCAGCAGTGCAGCAGTGTGAATAAGGCCTTTACGGCTATGGCTCCCGGGTGCACCCGGCCCCCCCCACCCATCTGCGCATCTATGCGCATGAACGTTGAGGGGGCGAGGGCGGACAAGGCAGTGCCGAGGAGCAGCGCGCACAAGGCCCACCATTGTCGCCGGTCATAGCGGCGCCCCGTGAGGAGAAGGAGGGCGTAGCCTGCGAGGAGGGCCAGGCCGAAGAGCTCGTGCATCCACCCGGTGATGAAGGCGGCTGCCATGCACAGGGCGGGGAGCCTTCCCGAGCGGAAGAGGAGCACAAACCCCAAGGCCGCCACGCAGGTCCAGCCGTAGTTGATGAAGTAGCATGTCAGGGCCATGCTGTCTGTCCAGGGATACCATTTCCATCCTATCAGGGCCATGGCGGCTGTCAGCGCAGCGCATCGCACCGCGCGGCGTCCGCACCCGAGGGCCATGACCAGCAGCATCATCGCCAGCCATGCCAGGGAGCACAGAGTGGCTCCGGCCCATACCGGAAGGTGGAGCACCGCGAAAGTGAGGATGTTTGCCAGGCGGCCGTTGACTGCGAGCCAATGGCGTATGGCCGCGACACCCACATCTGACCATGACTCCACCGGATCCCCCTGCACCTCGAAGAATGAATCCGAATCGCCCGTGACGGTGTGCGAGTACACGAAGTCATCTCCCACGGGCACAATCTGCAGGCGCCAGACGAAGAACAGCACGGCTATCACGGCAAGCACTATGAATGTGCCCGAGCGCAGCAGCGCCCCGGCACTCAAGGGGGGCAGGGGGGCGGAGGAGGCGAGATACTCATGTCGGCGGCTTAAACGCATGGGAGTTAGGAGTGAGGAGTGAGGAGTTAGGAGTGGGACTTGCGGAAATCCGAAGGAGATATGCCGGTGAGATGCTTGAAATATTTTCCGAAAAACGACTGGTTGGCGAAATTCAGCCGGGAGGCGATCTCCTGGATGGTGCAGTCAGTGGACAGCAGCATCACCTTGGCCTCCATGATGACGTATGAGTCTATCCACTCCCCGGCGGTGCGCCCCGAAATGCCCTTTACGACCGCAGAGAGGTGTTTGGGGGTTATGCATAGCGTGTCGGCATAGTGGGTCACATGGCGCTCATGGCGGAAATTCTCAGTCACGGCGAGCAGGAACCGGGCCATTATTTCCTCGCGGCGCGACTTGCGCACCGGAGGGGCCGCGCTGGCGCGGGCGTGCTGTATCTCCATCATCTCGTAGAGCATCCCCTGGAGGAGGCACATCATCTTGGGTCGCTTGAAGGGTGTCTCGGGCATGTCGAGGCGGTCGCGCAGTATGTTGATGTAGTTGCGGATAATCGCAGCCTCCTCCTCCGTGAGGTCGAGAGAGTGCTGTATGCGCGTCTCCAGCAGGAGGGGCAGGAGGTCAGTGAGCTTCGGGAGCACGTTTTCCACCACATTGCGCGAGCATGTCACCACCATCACCTCCGAATCGGCCGAAGCCTCGAGGCTGGTGATGAAGGAGTTGGGATGCATCACGATGAGGGTGTTCCTCTTCAGGCGGCACTCCTTGAAATCGACGGTGACATTGACAGTCCCTGCGGTGCAGAGGCAGATAATCAGGCTCTCCACGCGCACGGGGAGCACCTTGGCCGGGAGCATGGAGCGCCGGATGTGCACCATTATCTCATTGCGCTGGCGCATGGGGGGAGGCCCTGAGGAGGCCTCGCGCGAGGCCCCCGGGTTATTATCGAGGGGAGGGGATACGGTCAGGAGATCATCCATTTGTTGCAGCTCTGGTCTCGCGGCGCAGGCTCCGGGCCAGCGCGCGCGGTATGAACGTGATATGGTTGAGCGTCGCGCGCAGCGCGCCGTAGTGGCTGCGCATGATGCGGTATCGCTCGAGCAGGGAGGCTTTCTTATTGCGGTCCGTCAGGCCGTCAGACAGATAGTCGATGGCGACACGGTGCAGGTTTACGTTTTTTGCAGGGTCGGAGGCCTTGAGACACTTCACCGTCCAGTCGTAATCGGCCGAAAAGCGGTAGCGCGTATCATAGGTGGGAGCCAGCTCGCGGCGCACCATGAATGCCTGGTGGCACACCAGCATACCCCGGGCGAAGGAATCGGCGGTAAGTCGGTCGGGAGCCGACAGATGGCGCGGCCCTATCACATTTCGGTCAGGCCCCACGATGACCGTGTCGGCGCAAATGATGTCGGCCCCTTTGAGAGCCTCGGCGGCGTAAGCCTCGAGAGTGTCGGGGGAGTGGAAGGCGTCTCCGGCGTTGAGGAAGAGCACATAGCGGCCTCGGGCAAGACGGAGCCCCTTGTTCATGGCATCGTAGAGGCCCTTGTCGGGTTCGCTGACAATGCGCAGCCCCGGAGAGGCCAGGCGTCGGGCCGTGGCGAGGGTGTCGTCAGTGGAGGCTCCATCGATGAGCAGATGCTCGAAGTCGCTCCACGTCTGGGCGGCCACCGACTCCATAGTAGGCGCGAGCACACCGGCGGCGTTGCGGGTGATGGTCACTATTGTTATGAGCGGTTGGCGGTTCATGCTGCAAAATTAGTCAAAAACTCCGAAACTGCAATTTTTTTCTCGAAGTTCCGCCCAGCCTCCATTCATAAGACCCCGTTTTATAAAATTTTCAGCATCGGCCGATTTGGACGGAATATAAATTTTTGATGCCGGTCCAGTTTGGACGGCGTATAAATTAAAGGTTTTGGGGATAATATTTTTGCCAAACCGGATAAAACGGATTAAATTTGCATCACAAAACTACAAAAGAATCACTTTAAAAACTAATTAAGATTATGGCTTACGTAATTGGAGACAACTGTGTCGCTTGCGGCACTTGCGAACCCGTTTGCCCCGTAGAGGCAATCACTCCCGGCGACATCTACCACATCGATCCCGACACCTGCATCAGCTGCGGCAGCTGCGCACAGGTTTGTCCGAGCGATGCCATCTCCGAGGGCTGATAAAGCTCAAGAGCGGCAAAAAAAGCAAGAAATTGCGGCTGTGTCCGACCAAGGGCACAGCCTTTTTTGTTAAAGTGAGTAGTGAATAGTGAGTAGTGAATAGTGAGTAGTGAATAGTGAGTAGTGAATAGTGAGTAGTGAA
>CAZWVY010000006.1:0-53727 GCA_964637105.1 uncultured Sangeribacter sp.
TAAGCTGTGTTGATGCTTTCCGAGTAGAAGAATATCAGCAGAAAGACACCCACGCATATTGAGGCATCCGCGAGATTGAAAATATATTGGAAAAATTCAAATTCCTCGCCCCCTATGCCGGGAATCCACGAAGGCCATGTCCAGCTGCAAATCGGGAAATAGAACATATCTACCACTCTTCCTTCAAACCATCCTGCGTAACCTCCCCCCTTCGGGAAAAGCTGCGCTATTTCCGGGGGCATGGGATTGTTGAAAATCTCGCCGTAAAACACGCAGTCGAATATGTTTCCGGCCGCTCCCGCTGTGATCAGCGCCAGCGCTATCATGAACCCCCGCTTTATATCGGGGAGCTTCACGAGCTTCACCAGAAGGTAGATGAAAAAGGCCACGGCAGCTATCCTGCCAAAGGTAAGGAAGAGCTTGTTCCATAGCTGCATCCCGAAAGCCATGCCGTTGTTTTCGATAAATTTCAGCCGGAACCAGGGAAGTATTTCCAATTCCTCGCCGAGGTAGAAATGGGTTTTAATCCAGAACTTGATTATCTGATCAGCAACAACGACCAGGATCGCCGTCAAAGCGACGATCCCGGCCGTAGTCTTGCTGCTGTCAGCATTACTGCTGTCAATCATGATTTGCTAACGAGCGCTTTGATTTTAAGTCCGTCGATATCCAGCTCTTCGCAGCTCTCCCCTGCCGGGGTTTGCTGAAGCTCGATAGAATCTGCGAGCACCTGGGCCGCTATATAATCTTTAAAGGACTCAAGCGCCTCACGGACTTCGGGAGTGTCGGAAAGCACGACATTCACTTTGTCTGTGATCTCGAAGTCACGCGCCTTGCGGATATTCTGGATGCGGTTGATGAGCTCGCGCGCCATGCCTTCGCGTTTCAGTTCCGGGGTCACGGTGATGTCGAGCGCTACGGTGACATTGCCCTCATTGGCAACCTGCCATCCCGGAATGTCCTCCGGAATTATCTCGACATCTTCTGTGGTGATGACCGGCTCGCCCGGGAGGCTCACAAACTTGAAAGAGCCGTTTTTCTCCAATTCGGCAATCTCCTTCTGGCTCATGGCAGTGATAGCCTGTCCGAGGGCCTTCATGATTTTACCGTAGCGGGGGCCGAGCTTCTTGAAGTCGGCTTTCACCTTCTTGACCAGACCTGATTCCTCGTTGTCAACGATTTTGACCTCCTTGACGTTCACCTCGCCTGCGATGAGGTCTTTCACAGCCTCGAATGCAGCTTTCTGCGTTTCGTCCATCGCCGGAATGAGCAGAGTGCTCAGCGGCTGGCGCACCTTCAAGTTGGTCTTGCGGCGCAGAGCCAGGACATTCGAGGTGGCTGTCTGCGCAAGGCGCATGCGCTCCTCCAGAGCCGGATCGATGAGAGCCGGATCGGACTCCGGGAATTTCGACAGGTGCACTGTAGCATAGCTGCGTCCGCCGCTCTCCTGGCCTTCGCACAGGTCTGAGTAAAGACGGTCGCTGTAGAACGGAGCTATGGGAGCCATCAATTGGGCGATGGTCTTCAGACATGCATAAAGTGTCTGATAAGCAGAGAGCTTGTCATCATTCATCTCCCCTGCCCAGAAACGCTTGCGATTCAGGCGCACATACCAGTTGGAAAGATTGTCATTGACAAACTCCTCAATGGCTCGAGCGGCCTTTGTGGGTTCGTAATCATCATAGTCAGCCTCCACCTCCTTGATCAGCGTGTTGAGCAGTGAGAGAATCCACCGGTCAATTTCCGGACGCTTGCTGTTCGGGACCTGGGGCTCATCGCCGGTAAATCCGTCGACGTTGGCATAGAGCGCGAAGAACTTATAGGTGTTATAGAGAGTGGAGAAGAGCTTGCGCGCAGTCTCCTGCACACCGGCTTCATCATATTTCAGATTATCCCACGGGGATGAGTTGCTGATCATGTACCAGCGCACGGGGTCTGAACCGAAACGCTCGATGTTGTCGAAGGGGTCGATGGCATTGCCCAGGCGTTTGGACATCTTGTTGCCGTTCTTGTCGAGCACGAGGCCGTTTGAAATAACGGCTTTATAACTTACCGAGTCTTTCACCATGCCTGCGATGGCATGCAGGGTGAAGAACCATCCGCGTGTCTGGTCTACGCCCTCAGCGATGAAATCTGCCGGATATATTTCGCCCGAGTCAAGCGCCTCCTTATTTTCGAAAGGATAATGGGCCTGTGCATACGGCATCGCGCCGGAGTCAAACCATACATCGATGAGGTCAAGCTCGCGCTTCATGGGTTTGCCGGAGGGTGAGACGAGAACAATTTCGTCAACGTACGGACGGTGGATGTCAATCTTCTCGTAATTCTCAGCAGTATATTCCCCGGGGGTGAACCCGAGTTTCTTGAAGGGATTCTCAGTCATCAGGCCGGCTTCTACCGACTTGTCGATTTCCTCCATGAGCTGAGCGTAGTCTCCGATGCAGATTTCCTCTTTGCCATCCTCAGTACGCCATATCGGGAGCGGAGTGCCCCAGTAACGGGAGCGTGAGAGATTCCAGTCCTGGAGGTTCTCCAGCCATTTCCCGAAACGCCCGGTGCCGGTGGAGGCAGGCTTCCACTTTATTTCCTTGTTGAGCTCGATGAGGCGGTCGCGCACGGCGGTGGTGCGGATAAACCAGCTGTCGAGAGGATAATAGAGCACAGGCTTGTCCGTGCGCCAGCAATGGGGATAGTTGTGGACGTGCTTCTCAATGCGGAACACCTCTCCCTTCTGCTTCATCTCCATGCAGAGCACTATATCGAGATTCTCCGCTTTTGACGCAGCCTCTTCATCATACTTGCCACCCTCGTTGAATTTCGGGTCGTAAGCATTCTTCACCCAATCTCCTGCATGACGGGAATAGAGCTCCACGTTGACGCAATGGCGGATGAATTCCTCTGCCAGTTCATCAAGAGGATAGTATCGGCCGCGCAGGTCAACCATGGGCCTGGTCTCGCCACGCTTGTTGATCAGATATAGCGGAGGTATGCCCGCAGCTTTAGCCACCTTGGCGTCATCCGCGCCGAAAGTCGGAGCGATATGCACTATTCCGGTACCGTCCTCTGTGGTTACATAATCACCTGCGATTACACGGAATGCTTCCTCGGCAATCTCCACGAATTTCTCGCCGGCCACCTCGTAGGTCTTCTCCGGATGAGCAGCTGCATACTCACGCACATATGCCTCGGAGTGCTCAGTGACTTTCTCAGTGGGTTTGACCCAGGGCATAAGCTGATGGTAACGCATGCCTACAAGCTCAGTGCCTTTCCATCGGCCCGTGATCATATACGGTATCACCTTATCGCCGGGCTTATATGCCTCGAGGTCAAGTTTGTCTGCATCTTTCTTGAAATATGCCCCTAAGAGCTCCTCGGCGAGAACCACGGTTATCGGCTGTCCTGTGTAGGGATTGTATGTGCGCACTGAGACATACTCGTATTTCGGGCCTACGCAGAGCGCTGTGTTTGAAGGAAGTGTCCAGGGAGTTGTGGTCCAGGCCATGAAGTAGGGTTCTCCCCATCCCTTCATCTCCTCTTTAGGGTCTTCGATATGGAAGAGGGCCGTGCAAGTGGTGTCCTTGACATCCCGGTAGCATCCGGGCTGGTTGAGCTCATGTGTGCTCAGCCCCGTACCTGCAGCGGGAGAATAGGGCTGGATAGTGTATCCCTTGTAGAGATACCCTTTCTGATAGAGGTCGCGAAGCAGCCACCAAACTGATTCGATGTAACGGTTGTCGTAGGTGATATAGGGGTCATTGAGATCGACCCAGTATCCCATCTTGTGAGTGAGGTCAGTCCATTCTTTGGTATATTTCATGACCTCGCGGCGGCAGGCGGCATTATAGTCTCCTACGGAAATCTTTTTCCCGATATCCTCCTTGGTGATTCCGAGTGTCTTCTCGACACCCAGCTCCACGGGAAGGCCGTGCGTATCCCATCCGGCTTTGCGTTTTACATGAAAGCCCTTCATTGTCTTGTATCGGCAGAAAGTATCCTTGATGGTGCGGGCCATCATGTGATGGATGCCGGGCATGCCGTTGGCCGACGGGGGGCCCTCATAGAAGACAAAAGTCGGGCACCCCTCCCGCTCCTTCATCGAGGCCTCGAAGAGGGCGTTGGCGTCCCAGAGCTCGAGCATCTCCTTGTTGATGTCGGAGAGGTTGAGCTGCTTGCTGTATTCCTTGAATTTCTTGCTCATTATGATGGTGTGTTTACTTTAAATTTCAAAATTTGCCCTTGGCCCCCTTTGTGCCCTTCACTCCGCCTCCTAAAGCGAAAATGTTCTGGTCGTAGGTGAAAGTCTTGCGGTCGGTCTCGCGCTTGCGTTTAAGCGCAAGGCTCACCAGCTCGCTCATCAGATCGGTGAAGCTCAATCCGGTGGCTTCCCAGAGATAGAACGAGAGTGAGCCGGGTATGGTGTTGATTTCGTTGACATAAACGGAATCATCAGTTTCATCGATCATCACGTCGACGCGGCTCACTCCGTGGCATCCGAGCACCCTGAAGGTCTCAGCCGCCATTTTTCGGATTCTGCCGGTCATTTCCTCAGACAATTCTGCCGGAATGCGCTTCTCGCTGGCCTGCATGCCCTTGGCGCTTTTAGACCCTCCCATATACTTGTCCTCGTAGCTGAGGAAGTCTCCGGTCTTGATGGGCTCCTCACACACAGAGGGACGGCAGTCATCGGCATCTCCAAGCACCGAGCAGTTGATTTCCTTAAGACGCGTTATCATCTTCTCTACAATAATGCGCTGGGAGAACTTCTCTGCCGCATCAATCTTTTCAACAAGCTCCTCGCGGCCGGAAGCCTTTCCGATGCCGACGCTCGAGCCGAGATTGGCGGGTTTGACTATGACGGGATATCCAAGCTCCTTCTCAATACGCTCTATGATGCCGTCGCGGTCACGTGACCATTGCTTGTCGGTAAACCATACGAAATCCACAACAGGCACACCGCTCTCACGGAGTATCATCTTCATAGTGATCTTATCCATGCCGTTGGCGCTTGAGAGAGTGTTGCACCCGGCGAACGGAAGGCCTATTGTCTCAAGGACGCCCTCGAAGATGCCATCCTCTCCGTTTGTGCCGTGGAGCACGGGGACTGCCACGTGGAGCTGGGCCACGACCGGATTCTTTCTGGCAAACATGCCGGACTGAACCTTGTAAAGGTTATAATCGCCATACTCAGGACGCATGAACACCTCGTCGCATGCCTCGGTCAGTGCTTTCATATCCTTGTAATTCCTGATGTCCAACAGTTTGGGCCCGGTGTGCCATCTCCCTTGCTTGGATATGTATATAGGGATTATCTCAAACTTATCATGGTCGAAAGCGTTGATAGCCTGCAAGGCTGAGATTACTGAAATCTCATGTTCCACCGATCTTCCCCCGAAGAAGACTGCAACGTTGGTTTTCATCTCTGATTGTTGATGCTATATGGTTGTCTATCTTTTTCATTAGCAGAATTCATGAAAGACTGACATCCTGCCTGCTCAGGCCCTGTTTCTCATGAGACGGGGCCTTAAATTCTGCAAAGTTAACAAAATTTGACGAAATACCCAAGCACTTCGGCATAAAAGTGGAGCCGGAATCACGGGCTTGTCAAAAAATATGAAATAAGATGAAAAATCTTATCTCTTCTCTTTGATAAACCGCCACGATATGTTAACTTTGCATTTGCTTCGGGATGCCCCCGGCGGACTTATGACACTTGTCCGTGCAGCAATGGCGGCACGATGTTCCGGATGCAGACTTATGGCTGAATTCACACTCAGCGGCATGGGCGTGGCCTTGGTCACGCCATTCCGTGAAGATTTTTCCATAGATTATGATGCCCTCGGCACTGTGGTAGACCATATTGTCGGCGGGGGCGCGGATTTTATCGTTGTGCTTGGCACGACTGCCGAGACTCCTGCCCTTTCTCCTGATGAGCAGTCGATGGTCAAGGAGTTCGTAGTCCGTCGTGCAGGGGGGCGCCTGCCGCTGGTGCTGGGCGTCGGGGGCAATAATACCGCTGCTCTGCGTGAGCGTCTGTCACACGAGGATTTCTCGGGCTACAGCGCGGTGCTCTCGGTCGTGCCTTATTACAGCAAACCCTCCCAGGAGGGGATTTACCGGCACTACCGCGCTCTGGCTGAAGCCTCTCCCCTTCCGGTGGTCATGTATAATGTCCCCGGGCGCACCGGTGTGAACATGAACTCATCCACAGTGCTTCGTCTTGCCAAAGAGGAGCCGCGTATTATAGGCATAAAAGAGGCTTCGGGCAGGCCGGACCAAATTCAGGAGATTCTTCGTGGGAAACCCGAAGGTTTTGAACTGATTTCCGGAGATGATGCCCTCACCTATCCTATAATGGGTATTGGTGCCTCCGGAGTGATCTCTGTGGTAGGCAACGTTTTCCCGGAAGAATTCACAAAGATGGTCTCATTGTGCCGTGAGGGACGGCGCGAAGAGGCAAAGATGATTCACGATAAGCTGAACGAATTTTATAAGCTTCTTTTCGTTGAAGGTAACCCCTCCGGAGTAAAGTCTGCCCTGGAGGCCCTGGGGCTCGTCAAGAATGTCTTGCGCCTCCCCTTGGTGCCTGTCTCCTCCCCTACGGACGCCCGGATTAAGGAGGTCGTCAAGGAATTAAAGGAGAATTTGAATAATGATTGACAGAACGACAGCACAGAAAATCAAAGATGCTGCCAACATAGTCGAAGTCGTAGGCGATTACGTTCATTTGATAAAGAGCGGGGCCAATTACAAGGGTCTCTGCCCTTTCCATAATGAGCGCACTCCCTCCTTCTCAGTCAATCCTTCGAGAAATTTCTGCTACTGCTTCTCATGCCACAAGGGGGGCTCTCCGGTCAATTTCATTATGGAGAAGGAGGGGGTGTCATATCGTGAGGCCCTGCTGCACCTTGCTAAGAAATATGGAATCAAGGTTGAGGAGCGCGAGGAGTCGGAACAGGATGTGAAGGAACGCACTGAGCGCGAGGCCATGATGGTGGCCAATGAGTGGGCTATGAGAGAGATGGAGCGTAATCTGCTCGAAACCCCGGATGGCCGCAACATCGGGCTTCAGTATTTCTACGGACGCGGCGTCACCGAAGAGGCTATCCGGAAATTTCACCTCGGCTACTCCCTTGATAACAGCAAGGCCATGGTGGCTGCAGCCCGCAACGCCGCAGTGGACCTTGATGTGCTCGCCCGTCTCGGAGTGCTGGGCCGCAGCGACCGTGACGGCAGTTTCTATGACAGGTTTCGCGGACGTGTGATTTTTCCTGTGTTCAATACCTCCGGAAAGGTCGTAGCCTTCGGCGGACGCGATCTGAAAGGGGGCAATGCGAAATATATCAATTCCCCTGAATCACCCGTATATAAGAAAAGCCGTGAACTGTATGGCATCTTCCAGGCTAAAAGCGCCATCACCAAATTCGACAAATGCTTTCTCGTCGAAGGATACATGGATGTCATCGGCATGTGGCAGAGCGGTCTGGAGAATGTGGTCGCCTCTTCAGGCACTGCGCTCACGGAAGGTCAGATTGCCTTGATTCATCGGTTCACTAAGCATGTCACTCTAATATATGATGGAGATGCTGCGGGCATCAAGGCTTCTCTCAGAGGAATAGACCTGCTGCTCTTTCAGGATATGAAGGTCAAGGTGCTCCTTCTCCCGGACGGGCATGATCCGGACTCCTTCGCGAGGGCCAATACGCCTGAGCAGTTCAGAGCCTACGTAGATGAGCATGAGACTGATTTTCTCAGATTCAAGATTGACGTCCTGATGTCCCAGGCCCAAGATGACCCCGGCGCGAGAGCTGAGGCAGTCAGGAGCGTGGTGAGGTCTATTGCGCATATTAATGACAAAATATCGCGCTTCGTCTACATCCAGCAATGCTCGAGACTGTTTGAACTGGATGAGAAGATGATAGAGGGCGAAGTGGAGAAGGCCCGGGGTGAGGTTCTGAGGGAATATAACCGTGAGCGGGACCTGAAATACATCAGCGGTCTTGAGGCGGAGAAATCCTCCGGAGCTCAAGGGGCTGTCATTGCGCAGGCTCCTGTGTCACAAGCACCGACCGATGCTCCTGCCTCCGCTTCTCAAAAAAGCAGTGTCTCTTCCGTTTCCCGGCCATCACAGGATTCTGCATCTTTTCTTCCGCTTGAAAGGCGTCTCTGCGAGCTGACAGTGAGATTCGGCATGCTCGATTTCTGTGAGGCGGAGGTTGAGGAGGAAGATGCGGGTGCGGAGGAACGGATAATGTTGAATGTCGCGGAGTTCATCGCCGGCGAGCTGGAGGCTGACGGCATCGGTATGTCAAATCCGGTATACGCAAAAATCCTGGATATGGTTTTAGATATGCGCGAGAACCTCGAAAACGACAAGGGGCGCTGGAATGAAAATATAGAAAAGGAGATTCAGAAGAAGCGTCAAGAGGGTCATGAACAAATTGCGGCCGCTTCTCTGCCTCTGAATGAAATACAGATTCAGGAAAGAATACTGGAAGACCGTCTCCGGACATGGCGCGAAGAGGCATGGCATCATTATCTGATGATGTATCCGGGACGCGAACTGGCCAGCTGCGAGGATTCGGAGGTGCGCTCCACTGTGACCGAGCTTCTTTTTGAACCATATGAATTAAGCAAAATATTCTTTAGGGACCGTACACCGGAGCGGGACGAGGACAAACTTGACTTGATTGTGCCGCGTGCGATACTTGAACTCAAGGATGCCATACTCGGACGCAAGTTGCGCGCCCTTATGGATGAATTGCGGAATGGCGGCGCATCAAATGAGCCGGAGCTCCTTCTTGAGAAGCAACGCGAGATAGCTGCCCTGCTCAGCCTGCGGTCACAGCTTGCAAAAGATATCGGGGAACGCATTATCTGCTCTTCAAAATAACTGATGAAGACTGATTTTTCACAAACTGTCTGACTGATAATAAATGAACACTTGAACATGAATATTCTTGAAGTCGACCATATCGACAAACGGTTTGGCAACACCCATGCGCTCAAGGACGTGTCGTTTGACGTGGAAGCAGGGTCAATCTGCGGGGTCCTCGGCCCCAATGGAGCCGGCAAAACGACATTGCTCCGCATCATCAACGGCATTATCACATGCGATTCCGGAGAGGTGCGCATCAAAGGTGAGCCGGCCTCTCTTGAAGCGGGGCGCAGAATCGGCTATATGCCCGAGGAACGCGGCCTCTATGACAAGATGCGCGTCGAGGATCAGATACTTTATTTCGGCAAACTAAAGGGGGGTGATCCCAAACGCTTGCGCGAGGTCATGCATAAGTATCTGAATCTCTTCAATCTCGCAGGCCAGGAGCGCCGAAAGGTGAAGGAACTTTCCAAAGGCAACCAGCAGAAAGTGCAGATTATAACCACCCTCGTACATGAGCCTGAGCTGGTCATACTTGACGAACCCTTCAGTGGATTTGATCCCATCAATGGCGCTATTCTGCAGGAAATCATATCAAGCCTGCACGACTCCGGCGCCACTGTCATGCTCTCCTCTCACAATATGTCCGCTATTGAGGAAATGTGCAGCGATATAGCGCTTGTCAACCATGGCAACCTTCTTGTTAAAGACAGCATATCGGCTATAAAGGAGGCCCACCGCGGAGACGGCCTGCTGCTGACCACTCGGAAACCTATCTCACTGCCGATGCTCCGCGCCAGCGGACTGGTGTCGGAGGCTGAGGAAGTCCAGCCTCGCAACTGGCGTACGGGGAGCGCTTACAGGCTTCGCAAGAATACCGGAGTGCGTAATAATGACCTTCTCGACGCAGTCGCGGGCCAAGGCGAGATTATCCATTTCGAAGAAGAACTTCCCTCGTTAAAAGATATCTTCATTTCCCTGACTTCATCCGGCGATGCAGCCTCGGGTGAGGACGAACATAAAAACCTTTAATAGCAATGAATCCTCTAAAAGTCATAATTCAGACTGAATATCTCACCTCCATCAAGGAGAAATCTTTCTGGATCACTACTATCGCCCTGCCTATCGGGATGGTGCTCTTCGGCGCGGTCATCGGCGTGCTGATGTCTGAGTCTGATGCCCTGAATGAGGTTGGACGAGTCACCTCAATGCAGGATGACGAGCCGGATTTTTCCGGCATGCAGGTTTATGGCATGATGATCGGCATGATGCTGACTCTGTTTCTTACCATGTACGGTGGCATCATCTTCAATAAAGTGAAGGTTGAGAAGACCAACCGAATAGTGGAAGTGCTGGCCACATGCGTGACAGGACGCACGATGATGTTTGCCAAAATTATCAGCGTTGGCCTAATCGGACTCACCCAGCTGCTTGCGTGGCTCATACTCGCAGGTATTTTTGCCGGAGGTATTATCCTCGTATTCAATCCCGACATAGACTTCACCCCTTTCATGAGGACGGATGTCTGGATGGGACTCGTATGGGGCATTCTGTTCTTTATCGCCGGATATGTATTTTACGGCTCCCTTTTTGCAGCTGTGGGCGCAATGTCTGATAAGAACAATGAAAACCAGGAATACGTATCAGTCCTCACCATCGTAATGATGCTCTCCTTTTATGTAGGAATCTTCGCTGTAGACAAAGGGGATGCCGGGATAGCCCAGTTTTGCGCGTTCTTCCCCTTTACAGCTCCTACGGTTGCCACAGTAGAGGCTGTGACGGGGCAGTTTGCCATTTGGAAAACCATCCTGGCCTTAGTAGTGCTCGGAGGCTTCGCAGCATTGAGCTGCATATTCGCCGGCAAGCTCTATACCGTGTCAATGCTCCTCACAGGCAAGAAATTTTCTCCGAAAGACCTCCTTGTCTTCCTTCGCGCAAAATAGACCCTATTTTTTGAATAGCAAAAAAATTTAAAAAAAATTGCCAAAAAATTTGGTGGATTAAAAAAGATGCATTAACTTTGCACTCGTAATCGGGAACACCATTACTGACTGGGGCATTAGCTCATCTGGCTAGAGCGTTTGACTGGCAGTCAAGAGGTGACCAGTTCGAGTCTGGTATGCTCCACCTCCCATATGAAAAATGAGGATGTACTTGCAAGTACATCCTCATTTTTCATATGGGTCTATGTGGTATCATATATCATCTCCCCGGAGGGGTGGCACTGCAGATTGGCAAGCCACTCCTCCGGGGAGATGTCGGTTGACTTTATCGCAGGCGGTCGACTGATTCGAGCAGCCGCTTGTCTGCGTTTATGCGCTGCCAGGCCATGATGGTTGCCACAATGGCTATGAAGGGCGCGCAGCTCATCTGCAGCCAATCGATGGAGCCTCCCTCTATTCCCTGATACCCAAGGAAGAGGCCGTAGAAGACCACGGCGAGCTGCACAAGTATGCTGTAGACACACATCTGCTTCTGAAGTTTCAGTTTCTTGTACAAGAAAATGGCTATCAAAGGAAGAAGTGCAGACAGAAGCGAGAGAATGAAGAAAAACAGAGTGTGTTCAGGCGGGGTGGCGGGCCCTCCGATAAAAGTGAATCCCAACGGCGAGAACATTACCGTATGGGTGTTCGTGCTGATCTGGGCAATATCAGTAAAACTGAAGACACCCATGACTGCGGCTGCCGTAAGAAGCAGAACCGACTGCCAACGTTGTATTACCATAGTCGCTGTATGTATTTAAGTATTATAGTCAGTGAAAACCCTGCCCGTGTATCGTAGGATATGGACGGGCAGTCGCAAAGTTAAGAAATTCTTTTGATACTCCCAACTGATACCCTGCGGATTTTTGGCCCGGAGTTTGTTGTATTATATAAAAACAGCAGTTTATGTCATCCTATAAGAAAACTACTACTATTTACAGCGCGGAAGTTGCCAAGCGGTTATCCGAACACAGAATTGCAGACTCCGTTTCGCTGCTTCAAAAATATACCCGTTCCCTGGGACATCAAGACCTTGTCAAACGTCTTGATTCAATTGATTCCACTTACCGCCATCTGTTAGACTACATGGTCAAGGGGCTTCCGGACGCCGGACGAAATGACATGCTCTCTGACATCAAGTCGCAGCTTCGAGACATTGCCCAGGAGCTGGATCGCAGGACAGCGATGATTGATGATCCACGTCTTTACTTCTCCACGGCGCGTCTGCTTGACCTCCGGAAGTCGGAATTGAGTGAGGTCCTTGACCGTGCGCGCGAACAGTCTGCTACCATTTCGCTGGCTATTGCTGCGGGGGCGGTATCTATTGATATCCTCAAATCCAAGGAGGAGTCATATGATGAGGTGTTCAACCGAATATGGACTCTCGGGCCGGACAGCCGGAGGGACTTGACGGGGCTATCCGACACGGCGGTTGACAGTGACACACCTTTTGATTTGAGTTGTCTTATCATATCAGCTCTCATGTTGGGCCTGCTGCAATATTACGACGGAGCAAAACTTGCAGCACTGTTGGATATCTACGGCCGCACTGATAATGAGAAGCTCGCCGCGAGGTCGCTCACATCCATAGTCCTTGCCGTGTCGCGCTGGCGTGAAAGGATTCTTCTCGACCGCAAGGTCATGCTCCGTCTTGAGTCTCTTCAGGACTCATTGGTCAGCTATCGCCGCCTTCGGGAAATTATTATGAGCATAATCCGCACCCGCGACACTGACCGTGTGACAGAGAAAATGCAGAGGGAGGTCATACCGGGCCTGATGAAGATGAGTCCAGACCTGCTCAAAAAGATGAAGGACGATGCCGAAGAGGGTCTCCTCTCCGACATAGAGGATAATCCCGAATGGGAGGAAATAATGGCAAAATCCGGCCTGAGCGAGAGGATGAAAGAGCTTTCCGAGATGCAGAGCCAGGGGGCAGACCTGATGATGGTGGCCTTTTCTAACCTCAAGTCATTTCCTTTTTTCCGTTCAATGACCAACTGGTTTCTCCCCTACTCCTTCTATCATTCACAGATAATCGGATCAGGTGCACTCGAGGAGGAAAGCCTGTCGGCTCTTCTGGAATTTGACGGGGTGATGTGCGACAGCGACAAGTATTCTTTCGCCCTCTCTCTGACTGCAATGCCGGAGGCTAACAGGAAAATCGCACTTGGCCAGCTTGAGGCCAGTTTCGCTCAGATTAAGGAAGAGCTCAATGAAAGGAGAATGAAATCCACCACCCCGAAGTTTGATGAGGAGGTCACCCGTTATATCCGAAACCTTTACAGGTTCTATAAGCTTTTCTCTCGCCACAAGGATTTCTCCGATCCTTTTGCCAAGTCATTCAGTTTCTCCTCGCTGCCTGTGATAGGTGACATGATGGCCGAGCCTGAGATTCTACGGCTGATCGGCGAGTTCTATTTCAAGCGCGGGTATTATAAGGAGGCGTTGCCCATGCTGAGCCGACTGACGGCTGAGGATGGCAGCGAAGGGCATCTCTGGCAAAAGATAGGCTACTGTCTTGAGACTGCAGGGGATTATTCCGGAGCGCTGGAAAGTTATCTGAAAGCTGAGCTGTTCAATCCTGACAGCCTATGGGTCGTGCGCAGGCTCTGCAAGGTATATACCTTTTTGGAACGATATGAGGAGGCTCTCCCCTATGCCGAGCGGGTTGCGGAGTCAGAACCGGAAAACATAAGTGCTCAGATAGCCCTCTCTGACATCCTGATGCATTTAGGAAGGGCTGAAAATGCGCTGAAGATTCTGTATAAGGCGGACTACCTATCAGATGGGAATCCGGCTGTTCGCCGCAATATTGTCAAGGCTGAACTCCGGGAGGGTAAGTATCTAAAGGCTTCAGAGAATATAGGGAGAGTACTCGCCTCTTCTCCCGGATCTGAAGACTATATGCTCGCAGGCCACATACAGCTAATGCTTGGAGACCTCGCCGGCGCCGCTTCGCTCTACCACCAATCCATGGATCCCTCCCTCCCTCGTGAGCAATGGCGCAATAAAGTTATTGAAAGCGCGCGGGAGATGACTTCCGGACGCGCCGACATGGCAACTCTCATGCTGCTTATTGATAAACTCAGCTACGATTGAGACTCTGAGTAAAACTCTGTTTCGATGGAGGTTCATCAAGTAATTCTGACACACAGCGCGGGGATGCTAATATTAGCATCCCCGCGCTGTGTGTCAGAATTTATATTACTGGCGGAGCGAGGCCTCAATACGTTCGGCTGCCTGGGCTGTCTCCCTGCTGAACGGGAGACGGTCTTTCACGGCCGAGATGCCATGAAGTACTGTGGCATGGCGGCGGTTGAGCTTGAATCCTATGGCAGATGACGAAAGGCCCGTCAGCTTATTGCTGAGATACATTATCATCTGGCGTGCATCGGCAATGTCCCTGACGCGGCTTTTTGAGAAGATAACATCGGGATTGAGATGATAGTATTCAGCTGTCGCATCGACAATCATCTCAAAATTCAAGGGTTTAGCTTCTGCAGGCTTCTTGATAGAGTTGGCCATTACTGCCTTGGCCAGGTCTACCGTGATGGGCACATTGAGGGTAATAGAGCGTGTGAGTATTCCCATCACCACTCCTTCCAGCTCCCGCACCGAGTTGGTGGCAGTGTCAGCTACGACTGAAATAACATCTTCGGGAAGATGCAAGCCGTTCTGTGCTGACTTGAACGCAAGAATCTCACGGCGCAGGCTGGCATCAGGCTTTTCAAGTTTTTCAGTGATTCCCCATTTGAAACGGTCGATAAGACGGTCTGCTATCCCCTCCAGGGCCATGGGAGGACGGTCGCAAGTGAAAATGAGCTGTTTGCCATTCTGGTGCAAGTGATTGAATACAGGGAAAAGGGCGTCATCGCCGGTCTTAGTTTTCAATGAGAGCTCCTGCAGGTCGTCAAAAAGAAGAGCATCCATCTGCTGGAACCAGTTGATGAATCCCGGCACCTTTTTCTGTATGACGGCATTTGCATACAGGTTCTGGAACTGTCTCAGGGTTGTGAACAGCACCTTGGCGTTAGGGTTGCGCTCCTTGATGCGTATTCCTATGGCCTGGATCAAATGAGTCTTGCCCACCCCGACGTCTCCATAGAGGAAGAAGGGATTGAAATCAGACTTATGGGGATTGTTTGCGATGTACTCAGCGATTGTATAAGGAAGCCGGTTACTCTCTCCAACGCAGTAATTCTCGAAATTAAGCGAGGAGTTAAGCTGCGGGTCAAACCCTCTGTCTCCCGAGGATGCCTGAGGCCTCTGAGCGACCATCGCATCCGGCTGCTGGAGCGATTGAATGAATCGTCCGTTGACGGCCTGGCTGCGGGTCGGAGAGGATATAGTCACCTTAGACGATGCGTCATCGGCGATAATACCGACTTCATAATTCAGTTTGATGCCCTCTCCGAATATCCTGCGTAACACTGAGCTGAGGAGATTGTAGAAATCATCCTCATATTTCTCATAAAAAAACTGACTTGGAAGGCCGATTGTCAAGCGGTTGCCTTCAAACTTCAGCGCCTGCGCACACGCAAACCATGCGTTGTAGCGCACCTCCCCGATATTATCCCTGATAATATCAAGACAACGCTGCCATTTTGCTTTGAAGTCTTCCGCCATAGCCGGATGTGTGAGATTTTTTTAGGAAATATACTGGTCTCTTCTCAGAGATATTTGGAGTATCCAACTCCGACTCTCCTGATCCGGTTCATCAGGCGAATCCGCTTGGACGCGGAGCCTCGGGGGAAAGTCACTGCAAAATAACAACAAAAATTCGGATAAAAAAAGTGGTGAAATATTTGGAGCGTATGCTTGTCTCGCAATATATCTGATTTTCAATATGACTTTATAAAAGCAACGGGCGTTATTTAGATTATTTTCTAAATAACGCCCGCTTGTTAAGGTTGTGCTTCTCTTCTTTCAGTGGATGATTACAGAAGTTTTATGCTGATGTATCGTTTGGGGTTCTTCTTGATGTCTACTATCAGGGAGTCAACATCGGCTGCCACCCTGTTGAGCCTGTCATAAAGCTCCGGATCATTGGTCAGCATTCCGAGAGTGGAATTGGGGTCATTGAGCTGAGCGGAAAATTTGGTGAGATTTGCTGTGAGGTCATTCACATTATCGACTGTAGTCTGCAAGGGGAGCGACTTAAGCTGATACGACAATGCGCCAAGATTAGCACTCACCGAGTCAAGTCTGGTAGTTATGCTTCGCGCGTTTCCCATTATGACCGGGAGCTGCGAATTGACATTACGGTTGAGGCCCTGGGTCAGCAAAGCAGTGGAGGCCGTAATATCATCGAGCCTCTTTATGGATTGGGCCAATGCCGGGTCAGACACCAGGAGGTTTACATTATATAATATGGAGTCAAGTTTCGGGAGCAGAGATGTCACCTGAGGCATTAGGTCAGTGCTCAGCGAAGACATGATGTCAGCCGAGCGTCCCGCTTCAAGAGTAGCACCGACAGGAAGCATTTTGTTGCCCTGCCCGAGCACCAGGTCCACTTTCGGACCGCTCATGAGCGTGGGTGTCAGCAAGGCCTTGGTTCCCTCCGGCACCTGAAGGTTCTTGTCGAGAGCCATCACCACCTCTATTTTGCCGGGATGCTCGTAGTCAAATTTTATCTCACGCACCTGACCGACTTTATATCCCTGTATGCTCACCGGAGCAGACACGGCCAAGTCGTCAACCTGGTCATAATAGGCGACGTAGAAATTCGCGGGCTTGAAGAGATTTATGCCCTTGAGATAATCTATTCCGAAAATCAGTATCAATATTGCGATTACAACCGAGAGGCCTATGGCCAGCTCTTTGGTAAACATTTTCTTCATCATGAGAAAGTTTTTAGTTTAGCAGATAAGTCTGTGGTCAGACATCATTAATATAACGTAAAAAGTGGGTTAAGAGTTACCGCAGGTGTCTATATATTCCTTCAGGGCCTTGAAAAGCGCCTCTGCCATCTGTTCGACGCCATCCTCCGAGCTCATGAATTTTGCCGACTCAGGATTGCAGATAAAATCCAGCTCGACGAGCACTGCGGGCATCGAGGTGGCCCAAAGCACCCAGAATCCGGCTTGATGCACTCCCCGGTCCTTTCTTCCCGCATGCCCAACAAGATGCTTCTGAGCCGATTCCGCGAATGAGAAACTTCGGCTGAGATTGGATTTTTGGGCCATCTCAAAAATGATGTAAGACTCATCCCGGTCGGGATCGAAGCCGCTGTATTTCGTCTTGAAATCCTTTTCGTACTCTATTACGGCGTTTTCTCTCCTCGCTACCTCCATGTTGTTGCCATCCTTATGCAACCCGAGCACGTAGACGGAGGCGCCTGCTACGCTTTTCCGGTTCTTGTTCTTCTCATCCACTGAATTGGTGTGGATTGAGATGAATAAGTCTCCTTTGCTGTCGTTAGCCACCTGTGCCCTATCCTGCAGCGACAGGAACGTATCATTTGAGCGGGTGAAAACCACCTTAGACGACTTGAGTTTCTTCTTGATTTTCTCTCCGAGCCTCAGGGCAACCGCAAGATTAATATCCTTTTCCTTGGCGCCGTTGTCGCAAGCGCCATGGTCTTTTCCGCCATGTCCCGCATCAATCACCACTGTATAGTCCGCACCCATGACCACAGGAGCAGCTGCCGGAGCAAATATCATTGACAGAGCAAGGAGAGATGTTTGTATGAATCTCTTCATAGACCGGTTCAATAATTCAAGTTAAAAATTTGTCGGTTGAAGTTCACAGTATCTTGAGCGCTATTGCTGCGCATGCTTCGGCATCAGCCAGAGCATGGTGATGATTCTTGAGCTCGTAACCGCAGCGTGCAGCTACTGTGTCGAGCTTATGGTTAGGAAGCGAACGTCCGAAGACTCTCCGCGAGCCTGTGCAGGTGCAGTGGAACTCATAATCAGGATAAGTCATTCCGTACCGAGCAAAGGCCGCTTTCAGACATCCCTCATCAAAACGGCTGAAGTGCGCTACCAGTGGCAGCCCTTCAATGAGCTGCTCCACTTCTGCCCATACCTCCGGGAAGTAATCGGCTGCATCTGTATCCTCCCTTGTCAAGCCGTGGATTCTCGTATTGCCGGGGCTGTAGTAATTGGGAGCCGGATGTATCAGACTGTAGTACTTGTCTGTCACCTTGCCGTCCCTTACCACTACAATGCCGACGCTGCAAACACTGGAGGAGTATCTGTTGGCCGTCTCAAAATCTATAGCTGCAAAATCTTTCACATTGCAAATTTACCAAACAAACCTTACTTTTGGAATATTTTTAGGTGAAAAATGCGTAATATCTTCCTAATTTTGTAATTTTGCATATTATGATTTCCCTTCCAGACCAATTTTTCACCTTTATAGAAGAAAATCTTCACTCCGATCCTAATACGCTCCGTCTTAGGTCTGCCGGCAAGCACTATCCCTTCCCTATGGATTTTGCAATTACCCAGATTGAGGGACGCAGAAAGGGAACTCCCAAACTTGAGCCATTTATTTCATCGCCACGGTTTCTTTTCCCCTCTCGCCTGAGCGCAGAGCAAGCCACTGATTACAGAGTGGCCAAGTTTCATGCCGGGCTGACGCAGGGAAAGAGGGTGCTGGATCTGACCGCAGGGTTGGGAATTGATGCCATGACAGTGGCCGAGTCTGCTGAGAGTGTGACTGCGGTTGAAATTGACAGTGAAAAATGTGAGTGCCTGGTTTACAACAGCGACTTGTTAGGGAGGAGGGCCGAAGTGAAGTGCGCGGAGGCGGAGTCCTTTGTGGCGGAGTGCGCTGCGGATTCCTTCGATGTGATATTCATTGATCCGGCGAGGAGAGATAGCGAAGGGAAAAGAGTGTATGACTTCTCGGACTGTTCGCCGGATGTGCTGACAATGTTGCCCGATATGCTCAAAGCTGCTCCCGAGGTCCTCATAAAGGCTTCCCCGATGCTTGATTTGACAGCGGTCGTAAGGGCCATACCCCATATTAAAGAATTATTCATAGTGAGTTTGCGGGGCGAAGTCAAGGAAGTCCTTGTCAGAGTTAGCAGGGAGGCGGACTCTGACGCGCTGGAGACAGCATATGTCATGATAGGAAAAGAGGGTATCACAGAGTTCAGGACTCAGTTCGGAAACGCATCTGAACAAATTCAATATGCAGACACAGGGGACCTTAGGAAAGGATGCTGGCTTTATGAGCCGGACGCCTCGGTGATGAAAGGGGCACCCTGGGGCGAGCTGTGCAGTAGATTTCCCGGACTGAAGAAAGTCTCGCGCGACACACATCTGTTCATTGGAACTCAACGTGCAGAAGGTTTTCCGGGGCGTGAAGTGCTCATCACCGGCTTACCGGACAAAAAGAGCAGCCATGCCCTCAAAGGCACGACTGCTAATGTCACAGTCAGAAACTACCCATTAAGCGCTGATGCATTGAAGAAGAAACTCGGCATCAAGGATGGAGGAGAGAGGTTTCTGTATGCGTTCAGGGATGCACGAGGCAAAGCAGTAACAGCACTATGCGAAAGAATGAAAGACCCCGTCCCATAAAACTATATGAGACGGGGCCGGGATTATTTTTCAGATTGCGCCTGTTTGGTGATAAAGGCCTGAGATGCTCAGAACTTGAAGCCCATTGTAAGCACTACCTGGTTGTTATTGTTGGACACCTTTGCAGAGGGGCTCACATAAGACGAACCGGGATCCGGAGTATATGCGTGCCATACTGATTTGCGTGTCTTGTACATATAGGCTGCATCCACATAGAAGCTCTTGAAGTTATAGCCCAGACCGCATGACACGTAGTGAGTGGCATCGTCAAAAGAATACTGGGTCAACGTGCCGGAGGTCATAATGATTTCCTGGTCATCCCGGGCCCTGGACTTCACAGGCGAAGACGTATAAGCGTATCCGGCGCGGACACTGAAGCGCGGGGTAACGCGGAACTCGGCTCCTATGCGCAGAGTGCCGGAAGTCTTGTAGTATTCCTTTATATCTGCATTGGTTTCGGCGAAGGGACCGTAATAGTCAGGATGCAGTCCGGCACGGGTACCGGTATCGGCTGAATTGGCTGCAGGTGCACTCCAGTACCAGGGGTCATCCCACCAGCCACCTCCCCAGTTGTCCCATCCCGAGGGGGCACTGTAGGGAGAAAAGTGCATATACTGGAAGCCTTGCCAGTCATAATCGGCGGAAATTATGAAGCGTCCTCCAATCACACCGGCCACGCTCGCGATAAATCTCCAGGGGGTACGGAAATTATATCCGTTATCTCCGGTCGGGGTCTGGGCGGAAGTCACGCGTGTAACGTCATCATAGACGAAACCTGTCTGGGCATAATAGTTCTCCGTGATGCTATACCAAGTCGGGGTGTGAAAAGCGAAGCCGAGGCGCAGTTCCTGGATAGGCTTCACGATAACGCCTAACTTATAATTGAACCCGTTGCCGGAGGCCCAGTAGTTGTTGTCGAGCGCGATGTTGGAGCTCATCCTCTTTACGACTCCGCTGCCGGTATCGATGTATGCGTTCTGCATCTTCTCGCCCCAGCGGGAATAGAGGCTGTAGTCCAGATTCACTATGCCGAAGTCCATTCCCCAGTAGACAATATTAGCGAAATTTCCGCCAAGAGCGATGTTGTATTCATTCACAGCGCCCTCAATAATTTCGTTAAACTGTCCCTGGCCCGAGGTCCCTTCTCCGAACTGGCCTTCCCAAGTCGGATAATCAGGGTCTCCTGTGGGAGTGATAAAGTAGCTGTCGTAGCCGAGCACATCAATCCAGGGGGCGGAAATGCCTCCATCGTTAGGATAGTAGGGATCGAACGTATTGGTTGATTCCACATCTCCTACGGTCAGCTCGTTGGAATTAGCGACTCCCGCCATGTAATTGGTGATGGAGTTGCGAAGCTGAGGGATGGTGCCTCTTGTAGTGGAATTGAACGATACCGATTTATTATAGGTGAACCCGATATTGAAATTCGGCATCACGGAGTTGTTGAGCCTGAACGTGGCCACACCACCGATATTATTCAGCAGGAATTTGGTTGATGTGTCATTGGTTTTCAACCCGTCTGCAGTGGCAGAAGAGCTTTGGCAGTCAAGGTTGAGCGTAAACCCAATGTCAGACGAGCGGTACACGCCGATACCGGCCGGATTGTAAGAAAAAGTGGTAAGGTCCGCTCCGAGGGCGCCGAAAGCGCCCCCCATTCCCATGAAGCGTGCGGTGCCTTTGATGTCGGGCTGCGAGAAACGGAACCCGTCCATGGCGCTCTGCGAAAAAGCCGGCATAACCCCGATGGTCACCCCGGCAATAAGAGTGTAGATATTTCTCATGACTGAAAATCAGTGTTAGTACGGTTAGAATGGGGCATTATCTGCGACCTCCGCGAGCCCCTCCGGAGGAACGGCCACCTCCCGAAGAACGGCTTGCACCTCCACCGGATGAGCGGCCCGAGCTGTTATAGGAGCCGCGACTGCTTCCGCTGCTGTAAGAAGACCCTCTGCTGCTCCCGCTGTTGTAAGAAGACCCTCTGCTGCTCCCGCTATTGTAGGTGCTTCCGGAATTTGAGCCGCTTGAACGGTGGTTATTGGTTGTGCCTGAATTATAAGAGCCGGAGCCGCTGGTGCCCACCGAGCCGCCCCGATTGGAGCCGCTGTTGAATATTCCGGAATTAGAGCCGCTGCGGCGATGTCCGTCAGACTGCACAGTGCGGTTGGTAGTCTGTCCGCCCTGGTAGGTGCCCATCTGTCCGCTGACACGGTTGCCCGAGCCGTAGCCTGTGCGTGTCCCGTTGAGGTCAACGCCTGACTGCCGGTGATGGTTGGTGCTTCCGACAGCAGAAGAGTTGCTCGAATAGGAAGGGTTTGTCAGTCCGGGGCGGGAAGAGCCGCTGTAACGGTGGTTGCCGGCATATCCGTTTGTGACATGAGTGGGCCGGGTGTTGTAGGCCCAATCGCGGTTAGGCCCAACAGGGCCGCGGCCTCCGGGACGGTGCCAGTCGGTGCCGGGACGGTAGTTCCATGAGGGGCCCCAACCCCAAGCCCAGGAGGGTTCCCATCCCCATCCCCATGAAGGCCCCCAGCCCCATGTCCATGACGGACCCCAGCCCCAGGCCGGCCCCCAGTTCCAGGCCCATGTATATGAGGGGCCCCAGCTCCAGGGAGACCCCCAGGTCCAGGAGGGGCCCCAGGCGTACGACCATGTCCACCCACCCCAGCCGAAGTTCAGTCCCAAATAGGGACCCCAGTCATAGGCTAATAAGGGTGCGAAATAGGGAGTGCCATTGAGGTTGAACTCGATGTTGACATTGCCGTATGCATTGTAGAGAACGTCCTCGAGAACATCAGCATTGTCAACCACAATAGTAGGATTGTAGAATTTCTGTATCTTCTGAGTGTAGACAAAGTCCTCACCCGATTCTGTGGCAGCCCCTATTGTGTCAATAGGAGTTGCGTAATATTGTCCGCGGAGATTGTATTCATCCACGTCCATGTTTTCAAAGTCGGCTATGTAGTTCGACCGGGGAGCCTGTTTTTGGGATTTTGAGGCCTCGGTCTTGTCCTTCTTAGGATTATAATAGAGGTCATCCACATAATCATCTGCCAGGACCGGAGGCAGTCCTAACGCCAGAGCGGCGGTCAATAGTAGGAGTCTGTTCATAATCATCTTTCTTTGAGGATGGCACTTTTTACGAGAGATTCCGGAGACGACCCGGTGATTTGTCTCTCCTTTGTCTATTTATTTGACAATATATAAGCAAATTGGTTTATACCATAGTGAAGCATCAATATTTTTTAACATTTCAAAAACGCAGATAGAAATCATGGCATAGCGCTCGGTATTCATCGGTGGGCTGCCCCGGAGAACGCTCCAGAACAAGTTCGCTTGCAGTTCGGCAATATTCCTCGGGGACTGCTGAGTCTCCGCAGACACCTGCGCCCGGCAAATCCTTGCGCGGTGTGACGCTGAAGACCATGCGCTTCACCGGCGCGCCGGCATGACCTCTGATGAGAGTCTGTGCGATGATAGCCAATCTTTCACATTCGCATGTCGACACTATTTCCTGTTCAAACTCCGCCGGAGCGATGAAGGTCATCATACCTCCGGGATTCAGTATTTCGTTGGCCCTCTTCAGAAGAGTGAAGGGTGACAGCGAACCTTGATGCCTCGCGGCCAGCCTCGTTGAGTCCGGCTCAGTGACTCCGCTTCGGAAAAAGGGAGGGTTAGAGACCACGGCATCATATTTCTTCTGGACTTCATTGAAATCAGTCACGGCGGCAGAAAGCCTGTCTCTCCAGGGTGATCCTGCGAAATTTTCACGGGCCTCCTCTACTGAGCCGGCATCAATATCTATCGCATCCACCTGCGCTCCGGGAGTCCTCTGGGCCAGCATCAAGGCTATCACTCCGCATCCGCATCCGACATCAAGCACGCTTTCCGCATATTTGCCTGTGCCTTGCATCCGGATGGGAGCAAGAGCTCCTGTCAGCACTCCGTCTACCCCAATTTTGATGGAGCTGCGGGCGTGGCTGACAGAAAAATGCTTGAAACGGAAAGGTCCGGATTTCTTCATACCTTATTGCATAGAATGTGTCAGAGGGATTGCAGGTAATGTGTCGGCTGGCAAACCGTCGGTTTAACTGCTCAAGGGCGCGAGGAAGGCGTCAGAGAGGTGTTCAAGATTATAGTCTTTGGCATTACCTGTGATGGCAATGATATCAAACCTATATTCATAGCAATGCTCAAGAGCGCGCAGATATTTGTCAGCAGCCTTAGCTATTCGTTTCTGCTTTCGCGTATCTACTGCGAGAGCCGCGTCATTGCCGTTTCTTTTGCGGGCTTTGACCTCCACGAACACAATAGTGCCGGGAATCTCAGCGATGATGTCCACCTCAAGATGGGAATGCTCGGGCGACCAGTTGCTCTCTCTGACCACGTATCCTTCAGAAATGAGATAATCGCATGCAATCATCTCCGCCTGCTTGCCCCATTCCCGGGATTTGCTGTCTTTGGGCAGGAAACTGTCCATCAATATGCCTTGAATGACATGTCCAGCCCCTTGACACTGTGAGTAAGCGCCCCGACGGATATGAAGTCAACTCCTGCCTCGCCATACCGGCGGAGGTTCTCGAGAGTGATGCCTCCGGAAGACTCGGTCTCCATGCGACCGCCGACCAGTTCGACTGCTTCTCGCGTGAGCTCCGGAGTGAAGTTGTCAAACATAATGCGGTCAACGCCTCCGATAGCCAGAACACGGCGGATGTCATCAAGGCTTCTCACCTCCACCTCTATCTTCAGATCTTCTTTGCCGTTCTTTTTACAATATTCGCGTGCTCTCTCGATGGCCTTCTCAATTCCACCGGCGAAGTCGATGTGGTTGTCTTTAATCAGAATCATGTCGTACAGGCCGATTCGGTGATTGGTGCCACCTCCGGTTTTGACCCCCTCCTTCTCCAGCATTCTCATGCCGGGAGTCGTCTTGCGCGTATCGAGGACTTTAGTATGAAGGCCCTTCAGCTCGTCCTGATAGCGGCGCGTCATTGTGGCAACTCCGCTCATGCGCTGCATGATATTGAGCATTGTGCGCTCTGCTATCAGCAGGCTGCGCACAGGTCCCTCTGCTGTAAAAGCGATGTCGCCGGGTTTCACGTGGGCGCCATCCTCAATCATAACTGTCATCTTGATTGAGGGGTCGACTTTTTCAAGCACTTTTCGGGCAACGTCCACTCCGGAGAGAATTCCTTCCTCCTTAATAATGAGGCGTGATTTCCCCATGGCTTCAGCCGGGATTGTGGAAAGCGTAGTGTGGTCGCCATCGCCCAGATCCTCGGCAAAAGCGAGATTGAGCAGGTCGTCTATGAGTTCTTCCTTAGTCTTCATTGTCATTTAGTCTATTTATAACTCGAAGATAATCTAGTCTATTTATAACGCGAAGATAATCAAAATTGGCGGCATTGCCAAAATAAATGTTAAAAATATTCGTTTTAATAAATATAAACGTCTAATTTGTAGCATTATGGACATTGTCCTTCTTACTGTCGGCAAGACCACCACCGATTATCTAATCTCCGGCATAGAGGAATATTGCAAACGTCTTAAGAGATACGTTCCTTTCTCGTTGGTGAGCTTGCCCGACATAAAGAATACCCGCAAGCTCACCGAGGAGCAGCAGAAGATTGCAGAGGGAGAAAATATTCTCGGCTTTCTGTCTCCCGGTGACCTCGCGGTGCTTCTGGACGAAGGGGGCGAGGAATTCACCTCGCGTGGTTTCTCGGGATGGATTGAACGCGGATTGGCCTCCGGACGGAAACGGATGGTGTTCGTAATCGGCGGCCCGTACGGGTTCTCCCCTGCTGTCTATGCCCGCGCGGATAAAAAGATTTCCCTTTCACGCATGACTTTCAGTCATGAGATGGCGCGTCTGTTCTTTGTGGAGCAAGTGTATCGGGCCATGACCATACTCCGTGGCGAACCGTACCATCACGACTGAGCGACTGAGATGAGGGCGCAGGCCAGTGTGAATTCTTTGGAGGATGGCGTCAATGCATTATAAATAATCTAATCACTCTAATTATGAATGAGAATCGCGAATATGAATATGGCGGAATGTGCATAAACGGTTTCGCCATGATTTTCTTCATCTTCATCCTCGTGCCGGCGCTTGCGATATGGCTCGTGGTCAGCTTTTGGGAGAGCAACACGGTAGTTGTCGGACTTGCCGTGGCCGCGCTTCTTGTAGTCTTCATCTTAGGCTGCGTAGGATACTTCGAGCAGGAGCCCAACGTGGCTCGGGTGATGATTTTCTTCGGCAAGTATAAAGGAACATGCCGAAAGGTCGGCTTCTTCTGGGTAAATCCCTTCATGAGCCGCAAGAAGCTCTCTCTGCGTATCCGAAACATGGACATTGACCCCATAAAGGTCAATGACAAGACTGGCAACCCTGTTATGATTGGCATGGTGCTCGTATGGAAGATACGAGATACCTACCGGGTGGTGTTTGATCTTGACTCGCAGTCGCTCGGAGCCGGGTCGCAGGGCATCAACAACAGCGCGCTTGAGCGTTTCGTGCGCATTCAGAGCGATGCCGCGCTTCGTGAGGTGACAAGCCAGTTCGCATACGACAATGCGCCGGGACATCATGATGACATCACTCTGCGCGACGGCGCCGAGACCATCAATGAGCTTCTTGAATCCAAGATCAACGACCGACTGGCAATGGCCGGCCTTGAGGCGGTGGAGGCTCGAATCAACTACCTCGCCTACGCACCTGAAATCGCCGCTGTGATGCTGCGCCGCCAGCAGGCTGACGCTATAATCACCGCCCGCGAAAAGATAGTCGAGGGCGCTGTCTCAATGGTTGAGATGGCCCTCGACCGTCTTGAAAAACGAAATGTCGTGGAGCTTACGCCTTCTCAGAAGGCTGCGATGGTGAGCAATCTTCTTGTGGTGCTCTGCGGCGATGAGCCTGCGACCCCTGTCGTAAAGACTTCCGAATAACCAGGATGAGGCTTGCCAGAATTAGCGCGCCCATTGTAACGGGATACCACAGGCACAGCCTCTTCCAGATTTGATCACCCAATTCCGGCCTCAAGTCGGCCGGATTGCCAGACGCCTCTTCGGCTCCGCCGTCGAGGCGTCGGCTGTCTATTGCTGTAAGGGTGCTCTTCCACTTGATGCGTCCGTTCTCAATCAACAGTATTCCCGGGTTGCCCCGGACCGTTTCTTTTAATACAGTGTCCTCAGTTGTGAAGATTGGATATTCCGCCATCGAGAGGTCCCTCCAGGCAGCAATCCCTTTAGCGTCAGATGAAGCTACCGCTATCATATCGACATCGTGTGCCGCGCACAGGTCATATAATCCGTTCAGTTTCCATGCGCTTGACAATGACAGACCCTTCAGATCCGGTATCACAGCGATTACCGCCATGTCTGAAACGGGATGCGCGCTCTCAGTCACGTCTTCCTCTCCGTTCTCATCCCATAGCCGGAATTCCGGAGCACCGCTTTTCCGGGTCGCCTCCCTGATTTCAGGCCCTCCCTTGCGTATGCGCTCTACAAATTTCCACCCGGAGCTTTCATCAGGCAGTGAGTCTGAAAGGGAGTATTCCCTGGTCACACCATCTTTTTCATATACAAAGGCGTAATTATCCTCATCATCCGGCTCCTCCTCCTCTTCCCACAGCGCAGTGCCTATGGCGTAAGGCCTGAAATCTATCACCGGCTGCTGGAAATAGCCTATCCATGACACGCCAAGTATGAAGGCTAATGACGCAACGAATCCGATCCATTGCAGGTATGGATTGATAAGTGGCATGCACCGCGCGTTGCGCATCAGCAGCCACACACATCCGGCAGACAGCAAGACATTCTTCCAAAAAGTCGCCTGATTGGAAATTTTCAGAAAATCGCCGAAGCATCCGCAGTCACTGACGGGATTGGCTATGGCAATCCATAGCGAAAGCGGGAGCATGAAAAGCATGATGGCGGAAACGGCCCATGCCGAAACCTTGCGGTAGGAGCCTGTCAGCAGCATCACGCCTCCGATAAATTCTGCAGCACACAGCGCCACGGCCCCGAAAAGGGGGATGCCATCGCCCCAGTCTATGTGCCAGTAATCGAAATATGCCTTTATCTTGTAAAATGTGCCCCACGGATCCACAGCCTTAGTGAAGCCGGAGAGAGTAAAAGTGAGACCCACAAGTATCCTCGCGAGCCAGACACTTGCTTTGATGAGGGCCTCCCTCCCCCGCTCAGTCATCACAGGTCAGTTTGATGAGGGCAAACAGGGCATAGTTGATCATGTCCATATAGTTTGCCTTGACGCCCTCGCTTATCAAGGTTTTGCCGTCATGGCTCTCAATTTCCTTGGTGCGCAGGAGTTTCTGCAGGATAATGTCTGTGAAACTTGATACGCGCATCATGCGCCATGCCTCGTCATAATCATGGTTCTTATCGGCCATAAGCGAGGTAGCCTCCTGCATCATCCTGTCATAAAGCCTTTCGGCCTCTTCAGCGGAAATCTGGTCGCCCGGGCCGAGAAGAAGCTGGATGAGGGCAATAGCGCAATAGTTGACTATACCGATAAACTCAGGCACCACACCCTCTTCCACCGCATGGCGCCCCTTCTCCTCAATGGAGCGTATCCTTCGAGCCTTGATATATATCTGGTCGGTGAGGCTGGAAGGGCGCATGATGCGCCACGAAGTGCCGTAATCCTGGAGTTTCTTTACATAAATGTCACGGCAAAGTGCCTTGACATCGGCGAACTGCGCCGCAGTGTCGGGGTGCTTGCTCTCTTTATTTTCCATACTTAATTTTTCAGACTTGACAAAATTAATAAATTCTCACCTATTTCCGGCCTCATATATATTGGAAAGTATCATTTTTCACTTTAAAAATTAGAAAAAGTCGCGGTTTTGTCTTATCTTTGCCCTCCTGTTGAAGGCTTGCCCCTCAGCATATACATCTGAATAAGAAATGACGGACAAAAGAAAAAGATTTCCGGCCGAATGGGAAGCGGCTTCCGATGTGCTTCTCGCGATGCCTGACAAGCATACCGACTGGAATTACATATTGGATGAGGCCAGGGCGCAATATGTGCGTCTGATAGGCGCCATAGCCGGCGAAGGCCTTGCAGTCACAGTCATCTGCCGTGACCGCGAAGAGACTGAGAAGATACTCTCTGATGTCATGACACCGCGTGTCAGGCTTGTTGAGACAGACTATAATGACACCTGGACGCGCGACTACGGCCCGCTGACCATTGTGCGCGAGGGGGACCGCCTCAGACTCCTTGACTTCGGTTTTAACGGCTGGGGGTTGAAATTCGCTTCAGACAAGGATAATCTGGTCAACCTGCATTTGGCAGAAAATCTTGTGTTGCATCCCGACCTCTACCGCAACAACCGTGACTACGTGCTCGAAGGGGGCTCCGTAGAAAGCGATGGCCGGGGGACGGTGCTCACTACTTCACGCTGTCTTTGTTCTCCCAACCGCAACGGCGGAAAGAGCAAGGCAGAAATTAATGACATCCTGGATGAACGGCTCGGGGCAGATCACATATTGTGGCTTGACCACGGTGCTCTTGAAGGTGACGACACTGACTCCCACATAGACACCTTAGCCCGCCTCGCCCCTGAGGACACAATCCTCTTCACAGGGTGCCGGGATGTGGACGATGACCAGTTTGAGGAGCTTCTGAAGATGCGGGCCCAGCTTTCGCTGTTCCGCACCCCGGAAGGCAATCCCTATAATCTCATAGAACTGCCTCTCCCCTCTCCAATTTTTGATGAGGAGGGTAGCCGACTCCCTGCGACCTATGCGAATTATCTTGTATATGGGGGATGCATATTCATGCCCACCTACGGTGACCCGCAGAACGACCTTTTGGCGTGCCGGACGGTCCGTGTGGCATATCCGAATCACAAAGTGGTGCCGGTTGACTGCACTACTCTTATCAAGCAGCATGGCTCGCTGCATTGCGCCACCATGCAGCTCTATGACAAAGTGCCGGAAGAAATGTGATTACACTTCTGGCACATAATTGAAAAACTGAATAATCACTTCTCAAGATATGAAAAACGAAAGAGGGCCCAAGACCATCCGCACCGGATTAGTCCAGCATTTCTTCACAGATGATGTCGAGGCTAACCGACTGCGCAACATTGCGGCCATTGAGAATCTCGCAGCCGAGGGAGCGCAGCTTATAGTGCTGTCGGAGCTTCATGACTCGCTATACTTCTGCCAGACAGAAGATGTGGACAATTTTGACCTCGCAGTGCGTGTGACGGAGGAATTTGCAGATGTTTATGGGCACGTCGCCGAGGCCAACGGAGTTGTCATCGTGGCGAGCGCCTTCGAGCGCCGCGCGCCAGGCCTTTATCATAATACAGCCGTGGTGTTTGACACCGACGGCTCCATAGCAGGGACTTACAGGAAGATGCATATTCCCGATGATCCCGGATTTTATGAAAAGTTCTACTTCACTCCCGGCGATATGGGCTTTGAGCCTGTCACAACCTCCCTGGGTCGCCTCGGAGTGCTGGTCTGCTGGGATCAATGGTATCCGGAGGCAGCTCGCCTCATGGCCTTGCGCGGCGCTGAAATGCTCATATATCCCACGGCTATCGGATGGAATCCGGATGATCCCGAGGATGAGAAAGAGCGGCAGAGAGAGGCCTGGACAGTCGTGCAGCGCGCCCATGCCGTTGCTAACGGCATTCCGGTTGTGTCCGTAAACCGTGTCGGATTTGAAGAGGATCCTTCCGGGGCAACCTCGGGCATAGACTTCTGGGGCTCGAGTTTCGTGGCCGGCCCGCAGGGCGAGTTCTTGTTCAGAGCACCGTGTGACGCCCCCTGCGAGAGCATTGTCGACATCGACATGGAGCGCAGCGAGGATGTGCGCCGGTGGTGGCCATTCCTCCGCGACCGACGTATAGATGAATATGGCAATTTGACCAAACGTTTTCTTGTCTGATTTCCGGCTATGCAAATACAATTAGAGGGGATGACCCTCAACTATGAAGATTCCGGAGAGAAGGAACTCCCTGCAGTGGTCATCATGCACGGCTGGGGGTGCGACCACACCACAGTCACCTCTATCGCGGCAATTTTTGCCGGCAAAATGAGGGTGGTCAACGTCGACCTGCCGGGACATGGGAAAAGTTCGGAGCCTCCGAGCGCCTGGGGCGTTGATGACTTCACGCGTTTTATGGAGCTCTTTATCGACACCCTCGGATTGGAGAGGCCTGCCCTGATCGGACACAGTTTCGGCGGGAGAATCTCGATATTGATGTCCTCGCGAAGGGATATTTCAAAAGTGGTGCTCGTTGATGCGGCAGGCATCAAACCCAAAAGGCCCTTGAAGTATTATCTTAAGGTTTACTCTTTCAAGGCTGCAAAAAAGATCCTCCCCCTGCTGCTTGGCAAGGAGCGGGGCCGGAAGGCCATTGAGGCCTGGAGGGGGAAGGCCGGGTCGGCTGACTACCGCAATTCCTCGCCGGTCATGAGAGCCGTCATGAGCAGGTGCGTCAACGAGGATCTCAAAAGTGTCATGCCCTCCATCAAGGCCCCTGTGCTTCTGGTATGGGGCGAAGCAGACACCGCCACTCCCCTGTCGGATGCCAAGACCATGGAGAAGCTTATTCCCGATGCAGGCCTCGTGTCCTTCCCCGGCTGCGGCCATTACAGTTTCCTTGACAATCCGCGCGGTTTCAGAGCCGTGATTAACGAATTTTTCAAACAGGAGTTCAAATGAGCGCTTTTACAATCGTTATCTACGTGATTTGCGGGATATACATGCTCTATAATTTCAAGCATGATATCCACATGCTTCAGCAGAATTCATACCGGCTCGACCGCTATTGGAGGTATCTGAAGAAAAATGACCTCGCATCGTCCTGGCGGATGGTGGATGTCGCCTTGCTTCTTCTTCTTTTTTCGACACTGCTCAACCCTGTGCTCAGGGTGATGTGTATCGCCTTGGTGTGCGTCATCAAGTGCGTCCTTATTTACCGTAAGAAATTCAAAAAGCCCCTCGTCTTCACACCCCGTGTGCGCAGAATCTACGCTGTCACCGGTGTACTGTCAGCCGGAGCCATAGTGGCAGAGGCCATTTGTCTCGGTGTCAGGAGCAATGTTGTGGCTTATTACTCGGGAGTGGATATCACTTTGGGCACGCTTCTGCTCATATGCATCTTCTCATGGGCGGTGGTAATGCTCTCCGTGCTTATACTCTCGCCCGTGGAAAAGAGCATTAACGCCCGCTATCGCAACGAGGCTGTATCCATCCTGCGCTCAATGCCTGAGCTGACCGTGATAGGTATCACCGGTTCATACGGCAAGACATCCACAAAGCATTATCTTTACCGCATACTCTCCGAAAGCTATGATGTGTTGATGACTCCGGGCAGCTACAATACTCCCATGGGCGTGATCAGAACGGTGCGCGAAATGATGAAACCCTACTACAAGGTTTTCATTTGCGAAATGGGAGCCAAGCAGAAAGGAGACATCAAGGAGATATGCGACATGGTGCATCCCGAAATTGGCATCGTGACCGCTGTGGGACCCATGCATCTTGAGACGTTCAAAAGCATTGAGAATGTCCAGGCCACCAAGTTCGAGCTTATAGATGCTCTGCCTGCGGACGGTTTCGGAGTCGTCAACGATGATTTCGAATATTGCGCTAACAGAAATGTGGATAACGTCAGCATCGTCCGTTATGCAGTGTCTGCCAAAGACAAGGCAGATTATATAGCCGAGGATATAAAGTACTCTCCCAAGGGCACTACATTCACTGTCGTGGGCCCCGACGGTTTGCGGCTGCCCCTTAGCACACGCCTTGTCGGGGAATGCAATATCTCCAACCTCCTCGCTGCTGTGGCCGTAGCGATACATCTCAAGGTGCCGCATGACAAGATTCAGTACGCCGTCTCCTCCATCGAGCAGGTTGAGCACCGCCTTAACATCAAACGTACGCCCGGAGGGGTGACGATAATCGATGATGCTTTCAATTCCAATCCTTCAGGCTCGCGCATGGCAGTCGATGTGCTGAGCAGCTTCACAAGCGGACAGCGTATTATAGTCACACCCGGTATGATTGAGTTAGGCGACCGGCAGTATGAACTCAACCGTGAGCTTGGGCGCCATATCGCCGGAGGGGCCGACACAGCCATAATTGTAGGCGAGTATAATCGCGAGGCCCTTGTTGCCGGAGCGCGCGAAGGTGGCATGGAGGAGGCCAATATCAGAATTGTCGCATCTTTCGGTGAGGCCCAGCAGGTGCTCTCGACCATGCTCAAGCCCGGTGACACGGTGCTGTATGAGAATGACCTACCGGACTCGTTCAAATAGCACTGGTGCACGCTGATTAAAGATAGCTGCACGCTGATTCACATTTATTTGAAGCATGCAAAACGGGGCTGCCTCGACATTGAGGCAGCTCCGTTTTGCATGCGCATCCGGCATCAGTTGCTGCTTTGGGTTCCGGAGCTTGAAGGGTTAGAGGTCTGCTGGGCCTCAGCCTGTCCGGAGGCGTTCTGAGCGTGTTCGTGTTTGGGAGAGTCCGGTGGAATCACGAAGGGGTTCATTGCGGAATTCTTGTCCCTGTTCTGGATCAGGTTTGTCACATAGACAGTGAATATCGGGAACATCATCATGCCTAACGCAGCCAGAAGCACTGACAGGATTTTGCCTACGGGAGTCACGGCGATTATGTTGGAGCCTACCGTAGTGGCATCCATGAATCCCCACCAGAGGGCGCTGTAATAGTCCTTGACCAGGGGGTTGATGCCCTTCTCAAACACATAGAATACGAGCGATCCGAAGTATATGGACGCGAACAGTGTCACAAGATAGGTCAGGAAAAGGCTTGTCGCGCGGTTGTAGGTGAACCATCCCACCACTATTGCCAAGGCATATCCGCCTCTTACCAAAGGAATGAAGCGGAGCAGGTATCCAACCTTCTCATCAAAATGCCAGCCATAGTAATCGATTATGGCAAGATATGGTATAGAGACCAGGAAGAAGAAGAAATGGGTCTTGAGATAGCTCCATTTTCTCGGAGCCATGATCCATTCAATAAAGAAATCAGCCAGGAATGCGAGGCATATCATAAACTGAGTATGCATGAACTTGGACTGATGATAGAAGGGGACATTCTTGAAGGTGTCAATTGAAATTGCCACTACAAGATATACCGCGAGGGCGAGCACTATGACGTGCAGTATATTATACACCCATTGCTTGTCTCTGGATGGCCTGTCGGGTCTTGTTACAGTGGAAGTGTTCATAGTTATTATGTTAAAATTATCTATTGCGTATTGACTTGGGGTCTGACTTTAATACAAATCATATCGTGCCAATGTTCATTTACTCAATTAGAGAGGCAAGCCTATGAACCAATATGCGGCAAATATGGTTTAACAATTGTTAATCATTTTAAATTATTTATTCTTAACATAACTAAAATCTCATTATATGGCTACTTCACCCACTCCGTCCCCGGCTAAGTACACAGTCGCGGGCGTCATCAAGGAATTTCCGCGCACAGTCGCCCGAGGTGTCGGGCAGGTAATGTTCCAGGACAGCGCCTGGACGGGCCTTCTGTTCCTGATAGGCATCTTCTGGGGCGCATATATAGAGAAGTCCCCCCTTGTGGCGTGGGGAGCGCTTGTAGGCGTGATAGTCTCAACTCTGACAGGGTATCTATCCGGCCTTAAGGATGAGACAGGGGCGCAGGGCCTCTGGGGATTCAACGGCGTGCTTGTAGGATGCGCTTTCCCCACTTTCCTCGGCAATACCGTCTGGATGTGGCTCGGCCTGATTTTCTGCTCCGCCCTCACCACATGGGTGCGCAATGCCTTCAATAACGTCACCGGCAAATGGGGTGTAAGCTCCTTCACCTTCCCCTTTGTGTTCTGCACATGGTGCTTCCTCCTGGCTGCCCGACAGTTTCACGGAATGCCCGACACGGGAATGTCAACCCCTGAGATAATCTATGATGCATCCTCAAAGATTGATCTCAGCTTCGGCAGCCTCGTGATTTACTGGCTCAAAGGCATTGCCCAGGTGTTCCTTATCAACAGCTGGGTCACCGGCATCTTCTTCCTTATCGGCCTTGCTCTTTGCAGCGTGCGCGCTGCCGTTTGGGCAGCAATAGCTTCGGCCATATCTCTTCTCATCGCTATCTGTTTCCAGGCTCCGGGAGCAAGCGTTGCTGAAGGCCTTTACGGCTTCAGCGCTGTCCTGACCGGCATCGCATTGGGAGCAACCTTCTGCAGATTCACCTGGCAGACGGCTGTATGGTCTGTATGCGGCATAATCGCCACCGTCTTCATCCAGGCCGGCATGAACTCCTTCATGGCCCCTCTCGGCCTTGCTACATTGACAGGTCCCTTCTGTATCGGCACATGGCTCTTCCTGCTCCCGGCTTACAAGTGGTTTGAACCCAAGCAAAGTTGAACGTTATGACACCGGACAAATCCAGCATATCTTCACAGGCCACCTCGCCCTCTAAAGGCGAGGTGTGCCTTTCCACAATGCCCTTGGGCTTGAGACACATGAGAATTGTGTTCACAGCCTCTTTAGGGCAGTTGATCGGCACTGCTCTCGCCACAATGGTGAGCGTAATGATTCCTATGATACAGATTGTATCCCATCCGGAGCTCTCTTCGTTCATGCAGGGGCTGATGGGTGCGATGGACCTCATAGGAATAGCTGTCGGCTCAGTCATAATCGGCAAGCTCACCGACCGCTACGGATACCTTCTTTTTTTCCGGCTCTGTCCGGTGATGATACTTCTGTCGGCTGTCATAGGGCTGCTGTGGCCCACTGTTGCGATGACTCTCGTATCATTGTTTCTGATGGGCTTTGCCATAGGAGGAGAATACAGTCTTGACTCGGACTATGTCTCAGAACTGCTACCGGTGAAATGGCGTTCAACAATGGTGGGCGTCACCAAAGCTGCGAGCGCGTTAGGCAATATCCTTATCGCGGGCGCCTGCTGGGCCCTTCTGGTCTACTGGGACACTGCTGCCGCCTGGCCGAAGCTGCTATGGCTGATGGTATTCATTTCGGGCATCATGGTTGTGAGCCGAATCCATTTTGCCGGAAGTCCCTACTGGCTCGCCGAGCATGGGCGCGTCAAAGAAGCTGAGGAAGCCGCGAAATATCTACTCGGCCCTAATGTCACCCTTGATATGGCAGCCATAGAGGCTGACGAGAAGAAACGTGAGGAGGAAAAGAGCGGCAACAAAGGGCTTTGGAACTTCATAAATCAGAACGGGAAAAAAATCATTCTCACCGGAGTGCCTTGGGCCTGCGAGGGGTTAGGTGTCTATGGCATAGGAGTGTTCCTGCCCATACTTCTGCTTGCTTTGGGCATTGGCCATGAGAGCCCTGACAGCACACAATACATGCACGTGACCTATTCAGTCAAGATGACCTTCTGGATCAGCTGCGTCATGCTTCCCGGATTTATTATCGGCCTGTGGCTCATCCCGAAGATGAGGTCTGTAAAGATTCTCTCCTGGGGATTCTTTCTCAGCGCGGCCTCGCTGGCTCTCCTTTGGATGGGCTACGACTTGAAATGGCCGACGTTTGTCACCATTGTGGCCTTCATGCTATTTGAAATGTTCCTTAATGCGGGGCCTCACCTTATCACATACGTTTTGCCTCCGGAGGTTTACCCGGTCAAGGACCGCAGCCTCGGCAGCGGCATCGCAGCCTGTCTCGGCAAGGTGGGAGCTGTGGTGGCTGTATTCTTCATTCCCCTTCTCTTGAAATGGGGAGGTGTCAACCTGGTGCTGATTGTGTCCACTGTCACAATGATTGCCGGGGGCATCGTAACATCCATGTTCGGGTATCTTGTTCCGAAGAAAGGATAACTCGTATTCGGCATAGAAAATTATAACCACCCCGGAGGGGTGGCACCTATATCCATAGTGCCACCCCTCCGGGGTGGTTATATTAATTAGCCGAAGAAACCCCGGGCTTACGCCCAGGGTTAACGCTCTTAGGTCCCTCCGGGACCATTTCCTCCGCCGTGTTGGTCCTGCTGAGTAAACAAATTCCTCCGCTTCATAGGTTCTGGTGAATATAACATATGCATTGGTAGTACAGTTTTAGACATTTATCCTCTCCCTGGCGGGGGGATTGTTCCGGGAGGGTATTTGGGAAGGTCGCGCAGCAGCCGCTTGTTGAAACGGCGCCGTTCCTTGTCAAAAAGCCATCCCCATTTATTGAAGTACTTTATCATGTTGAGGATGTGTAGGCGCAGCATCTTGAGGCTCTTTCTTGATTCGGCCGCGTGGCGGTGTGTCACTGTCGTGAGCGGAAGATAGCAAGTTTTATAGAAGCGATGAAATCTCCTGGTAATGTCAATGTCTTCAGGGTACATGAAAAAGCGCTCGTCAAACAATCCCGTCACCAAAAAAGATTTGGTGCGGAACAGCAGGCAGCTTCCCAAAAGATAAGGGCAATTAATTATCTTGTCGTGGTCAGCCTCCTCAAGAAGATAGCGTTTCATCCTACCGGCAATCATCCTTGCGGGAAGAAAGCGCTTTGCGAAAACATCCGCCGGTGTCGGAAGCATCCTGAAGGAATATTGCAGCATTCCGTCAGGATACACTACTCTGGGCATTGCCATGCCGACATCTTCATGTTTGACCATGTAGTCCACAAGAGGCCCTATCGCATCTCCTTCCCACTCAACATCGGGATTCATCACCAAATGGTAATCGGATCCATCCCTGAGAGCCTGGTTTATCGCTATATTATGAGCCGCCCCGAACCCGTCGTTTGCCACATGCCTGTAGCAAATTTCAAGTTCGGGGTAAGAATCCGGCACGGCATTCAGCGGCGCGGGACTATTGTCGATCAGATAGAGTTTAGTGACAGCGGACTGTCTCAGCGAGCTGATGGCGCGCTCAAGCATTCGGGGGTCTGTCTTGTGGATGACCACCGATGCTGTGACTTTCGGAGCCCGGTTTGCCGGATTCATCTCCAGGGGAAATCTTCCGGCACCTTCTTCCCTTTGACTGCCTGGCGCACTGTTGAGCAGAATGTCCTGACCACATGACGCACGGGATCAGGCTCCATTCCTAACACCTTGAACAGCAGTCCTGCATCATTGGGAAGATGCGTTATGCCTGCAGCGAGGCTCTTCTTGCCTGCCTTGTCGTTGATGAAGGCTTGAGTGGCTTCATAGATTTTGTCGGCGCAATCCTTGGGGGTGAGCACAATCACATTTGCGAAGACATCAAACTTCCCCATCACTCCGAGTGTACGCGGATGCTGTATGTGCGGGTCAATCACGAATTTCTCGCGGAAAAGCCGTTTGCCGTCCGGACGGGCCGCATGAGAGCAGACTGACAGTATGTCATACTCGAAGAGCTCGCCCTCTTTGTAATACTTGCGTCCGCCCATGAAAATCTCGCTGTAAAAGAGAGTAGCCGTTTCATCAATCACGATATTCGTGTCTGAGATGAAGCGTGTCTTGCGGCAGGGTATCACAGGCTCGGGCATGAATTCGAGATATGAGCCCTCTTCCAAGGTGATGTTCTGCACCAGGCCTGAATAGTTGTAATTCATCTCGGCCAGCTTGGTAGAAGCTCCTGTCGACACCCATGCGAAACTGTCCTTCTTCATGTAGATGTCCTGCTGATAGCGGTCGCCATCCACATTGGGGCCTCCGGAGGAGAGAATGTAGACGCAGGGCATTTCCGGCATCTCCTCGTCGAAATAGAGTTCCTGCTGCACTATCAGGGGCACGCGCCGGTCAAGGTCGCGGAGAATGCTTTTCCCTCGGGCATCGAGTTCAAAACCCATGCGGAGATAGCCGTGTTTGCCGGGAGCGCCGACATACATTGCCTTGGGCTCCGTCAGATAAGGAGCCATCTCCCGGGCCTTCGAGAAATCTACCTCAGGGACAGCGGCTGTCTTGAGATGAGGTTGCTGTTCCACTGCCATGACTTATGCCTTTTTGTCAAACAGAGCCATTTTGAAAATAAGGTCGACAAGCTCATTGATACCCTCCCCCGTCATGCAGTTGGTAAAGACGAAAGGCTTGCCGGGACGCATCAGCTTGGAGTCGTGGTCCATCACTTCAAGGCTTGCTCCGACATAAGGGGCGAGGTCGGTCTTGTTGATTACCAGGATATCGCTTTGCGAGATTCCGGGGCCATCCTTGCGGGGAATCTTGTCGCCTGCGGCTACATCTATGACGTAGATGAAGAAGTCCACAAGGGCCGGAGAGAAGGTCAGGGTGAGATTGTCGCCGCCCGATTCAATCAGGACGATGTCCGTATCGGGAAAGCGCTCCTCCATTTCCTCTACGGCGGCGATGTTCATCGAAGGGTCCTCACGCACCGCTGTGTGCGGGCACGCTCCGGTCTCCACACCGATTATCTGGTCTTCGAGCAGTATGCCCTTCAGTGTCTTGCGGACATGCTTCGCATCCTCGGTCGTCACGATGTCATTGGTGATAATCAGCACTTTCTGTCCGAGCTCGAGAAGGCGCGGTGTGATTGCCTCGATAAGAGCAGTCTTGCCGGAGCCCACAGGGCCTCCGATACCTATTCTGCAGGTACTCATATATATTTTTGCAGTTTTATTCTTAAATGGATAAAATATGTTAGATTGTGTCCGGGGCGGCACGGCCTCAGTTCATGAACATCCTCATGTTGCCCTTCTCATGGAGCGAGGCAAGGATGTCAATCTCTGGCACGAAGGAGTGCATGTCGTCAAGGGTCATGTGTGAAGCCTCGTCGTAAAGATGCTCCACAGTTTCAGACAGGCGGTAGAGAATCTGCTGGGTATCGTAGTGGGATACGCGCACCGTGCGCAGGGCCGCGCTCAGCACCATGTTTGATACGCCATAGATTGAGGAGCAGAACAAATCCTTCTCCCCTATTCCGGCCGCTGCGAAGACTATTCCTTGTGCTACAGGATAGCACCCCGGAGTTTTCTCGGCCTTGATGTCTTCAAGCCACCTTCGCGCTATGTCGCTGTCAACAAGATGTCCTGACAGTTCGGCGAGCTTCTTGCCCATGCGCCTGAGCATCAGACGTGCCTCATCGTTCATCCTGAACTCTATAAGACGCGCATCCGCTTCCAGAATCGCTTCATAATCGCCGGCAAGAGCTGCGCGATGGCTGAGAATGGCCACTACGCCGTCGCCATACGCACCTTGCAGCGCCTGGGCTTTTGTAAACTCCTCCAGAGTGGCAGCATCATGCACCAGACCATATTGCGCGGCTGTCTCAAGCCCGTTTGAAAATGAAAAGGTGCCTACCGGGAAAGTGGAGTCAGTAAACTGAAGCAGGCGCATCACAGTTGAGAGATCTGCCATATCCTTGAAGTTTCAGCAGACGGGATAATCCTCACCGTGGCTCGAGCCGTCGCTGTGAGTGTGGTTGTGGTCAGTATGCGGGTGGCTGTGCACAGTGCCGTCCGCGTGAGTGTGAACATGCTCGTGAGCCTCGGGATGGTCATGGTCGTGAGCATGCACGATGTGGCCGTGGTCATGCACGTGGGCATGGCTCTCATGGCTCGCACCCCCGAACAAGCGGCGGATCTCATGCGGCGCCATGAAGGGGATTACGTCCAGTCCCTTTTCGAAATTGAAGGTGATTCCCTCGATATTATGCGTCTCCATCACACTCATCATGACCTTCTTGTCAACAGTCAGCGGCACATAGACCTTGGTGCCTTTCACCACCGCCGGCCAGTGCTGGTTGCCAATGGCATGGCCCAGCTCAAGAGATATTCTTATTATATCCTCCTTGCTTCTGGAGGCTATGCCGTCGAGGTCAACTACCAGCACGGGGCTGAGCTCGATGCGGAGCACGGCGGCCGAGTTGTTATCAGGATTATATGCGATGATGTCGCCATCCACTATCTGGGTGTGGCGCTTGAGAGCGATGGGATACTCCTTTCCTGAAGTGCCCTTGCCTAAGAAGCGGGACTTCTGGGCTGTCCACTGGTCAAGGAATATATAGTCCACTTCGGCGTTATGAAGCTTCTCCTTCCATTCGGGAGAGAGGTTCACGTTGCCGAGTATTTCAGAAAAAATTTCCATTCTTGAGAATAGTAGTTGTTCAGAAGAAGTTGATTATACTTAGACCCTTGGGACATAAAAATTTTATGAGACGGGGTCATATTTAGTTGGTGTCTCCCTCCCCGTATCGGGAGGAGGGAGGCATAGTGAGGCGGGAGCAAGACGACGGTCTGTCGTGACAGGCCTGCGCCCTCCTCCCGGATGATTTGATATTTCTATATTAATGCGTATGTCTCAATTATCTTCACTTGATTCAGCACGGCTGTGATTAGCTGAACCAGTAGAGCTGAGCCAGCGAGAGCTCCTTTGCCGGCGGCACGTAAGCGCGGTATCCGTCCACGGTCACATCGAAGGTCTCGGGGTTAACCTCGATGTGCGGGGTTGCGGAGTTGAGCACCATGTCTGCCTTGCCCAGCGAGCGTGTGCCGTGCACGGGATAGATGATGCTCTGCAGACCGAGCTTCTCGGGCACGCCGTTCTCTACGCCGGCCTGCGACATGAAGGTCACGCGGGTATCCTGCAGGGCCTTGCCGAAGGCTCCGAACATCGGGCGCATGATCTTGGGCTGCGGAGTGGTAAGCGATGAGTTGGGATCGCCCATGTTGGCCCAGTTGATGAGACCGCCCTTGAGGACGAGCTTGGGCTTGGTGCCGAAGAAGTCGGGCTCCCACAGCACGAGGTCTGCCATCTTGCCCACGGCGATTGAGCCTAAGATGTCGCTGATACCGTATGTGATAGCGGGGTTGAGGGTAATCTGAGCGAGATAGCGGAGCACGCGGAAGTTGTCATTCTCCTCCGAATCCTCTTTGAGTTTGCCACGGCACTTCTTCATGTAGGATGCCATCTGGAATGTACGCATGAACGACTCGCCAACGCGTCCCATAGCCTGGGAGTCAGACGATACCATCGAGATGATGCCGAGGTCATGGAAGACATTCTCAGCCGACTGGGTCTCGGGGCGCACGCGGCTCTCAGCGAAGGCCACGTCCGAAGGAATCTTCGGATTGAGGTTGTGGCAGACCATGATCATGTCGAAGAGCTCTGCCTGAGAGTTGATGCCGAAGGGGAGCGTCGGGTTGGTCGATGAGGGAAGGACGTTAGCCATGGAAGCAACCTTCAGCAGGTCGGGAGCATGACCGCCGCCGGCGCCCTCAGTGTGATAGGTGTGGACGGTGCGTCCGTTGAGAGCTGCGATGGTGTCCTCTACATATCCGCCCTCGTTGAGGGTATCGGTGTGGATTGCCACCTGCACGTCATATTTGTCGGCTACGCCCATGCAGGTGCGGATAGCCTGGGGTGTCGAGCCCCAGTCCTCGTGAATCTTGAAGCCCATCGCGCCGGCCTCGATCTGAGGAGCCAGGCTGTCATAGTAAGAGCAGTTGCCCTTTGCGAGGAAGCCCATGTTGATAGGCAGGCCCTCAGCTGACTGGAGCATCTTGTCGATGTTCCACTTGCCCGAGGTGATGGTAGTGCCGTTGGTGCCGTCCGTCGGGCCGATGCCGCCGCCGATAAGGGTGGTGATACCGTTTGACAGACAGTTCTCAGCCTGCTGGGGAGATACGAAGTGCACGTGTCCGTCGATTCCTGCGGCAGTGAGGATGCAGTGCTCGCCTGAGATAGCGTCAGTGGAGGGGCCGGTGACAAGCGAGGGGGTCACACCCTTCATCACGTTGGGGTTGCCGGCCTTGCCTATGCCTGCGATTTTGCCGTCCTTGATGCCGACGTCGGCCTTCACCACGCCCAGGATGGGGTCGAGGATAGTGACGTTGGTGATCACCAGGTCAAGGCTTCCGTCCTTTTCATTTGTGGTGTTTGCGAGGCCCATGCCGTCGCGCAGGGTCTTGCCGCCGCCATATACTACCTCGTCGCCGTAATAGACGCGGAGGTCCTTTTCAATCTGCACATACAGATCCGTATTTCCGAGGCGGATTTTATCGCCGACGGTGGGGCCGAAAAGATTATTATATTCTTGACGTGATATTGTAGCCATGACTTACGATTTGGGGTCCTCGATTTCAGTTTGGGTATATTCGGCCTCAGCCTCGTCTTCGGGCTGGTCCTTGAAGCCATATTCTGCCATCTTGTTGAAGGCGTGTATCTTGACGGGATAATAGGAAGGAGTGTCCTCATATCCTGCGTAGCCCTCTGTGAGGCCGTTGAAGCCGATGATGCGGTGCTTTCCTGCGAACTCCACAAGCTCAACCTCCTTCTCTGCTCCGGGCTCGAAGCGGATAGCGGTGGTGGCGGGGATATTGAGGTGCATTCCGAAAGCTTTCTTGCGGTCGAACTCCATGTAGCGGTTCACCTCGAAGAAGTGGAAGTGGCTGCCGATCTGGATGGGTCGGTCGCCGGTGTTGCGCACTGTAAGCTTGCAGGTGCGGCGGTCCTGGTTGTATTCGATGGGTTCATCCTTGAGGATGACTCCTCCTACGGGCACATAGTCCTTGGGAGTGAAGCCCGGAGTCTCGGGATATGCTATATCAGGCTTACCCGGATAGACGCCGTTGGGAGTTGTGTAAAACTCCTGGCCGGGGGTGTTGGCATTTGAATTCTGATCCATAAACTTAGATTTTGAGTGGGTGAGTTACTTGTGGCGGCCTGATTCCGCTCACTTGATGGGCTGGTGTATGCTGACCAGGCGGCTTCCGTCAGTGAAGACGGCCTCGACCTGCAGCAGTCCGATCATGTCGGCTACTCCTTCCATCACCTGCTCCTTCTTGAGCACATTGGCTGCGTCGTGCATCACTTCCTCTACGGTCTTGCCTTCACGCGCACCCTCAAGAGCAGCGCTCGTAATGTATGCGACAGCCTCGGGGTAGTTGAGTTTAAGCCCTTTGTTGAGACGGCGCTCGGCGATCATGCCGACAGTCAGGAGCGTTACCTTGTCAAGCTCTCTTGGTGTTAAGTGCATAATACAGGGTTTTTGATATTAGTGTAAAAATGTCCTTCCCTAAAAATATAAACACACCGCGGGCCTCTGAGGTTTTGAAAAATGATAAAAAATGTAAACTTGCCCTTTTTTTAACATTTCCGCACCCTCTTCATCCCGCTCTGTGGGGCGTATGTCGGAAATATTTAGTAATTTTGTGACCGTTATGGAAAACAATGAAAAAGCTGCCGATCTCGCAGATCTGCTCCCCGATTCCCAGGACACTCCCGTCTTGGGAGGAATGGTCAGTGATGTCAAGGAAGACTTCAAGTTTGAGGAGTTCGATTTCAATGACAAGTCAATGCCCGTCCTCCCTTTGCGCGGTCTCGTGCCGTTTCCCTTCCTTTTCATTCCCCTCCCTGTCAAGGATGATGAGACGTTCCGCATCCTGAGCGAGGCGCAGGAGAAAAAGCAGGCGCTCTTCCTGGCTGTCACTAAGGACCGTGAAACGGAGGAGGCCGGTGTTGATGACATACAGGATATAGGAGTAGTAGGAGTGGTGTCGCGCATAGTGCAGATGCCTGACGATACCCACACGGCTCTGATCGCCACATGCAACCGCGCCCGCAAGGGCCGCGTTACCCGACGCAAGCCTTTTCTTAGAATCCATGTCGCGCCGGAGAAGGATTCCCTTTCCGGGACGAAATCAAATCCCCCTTCAGAGAAAGAGCTGCCGCTTGCAATTGTCGTCCAGACCCTGATGGAAAAATACAAGGCCTATCTTGAGCTGCTCGGAGACGAGAGCAGCAGGGAGCTTAAATTCACCATCACCCAGTTTGACGATGCCCTGCGTGCCCTCAACTACATCTGCATGACCTTCCCCATGCCTCACGATGAGAGGTACTCGCTCCTGGCCGAGTCGCAAGTAGATGAGCGCTTCCGTCATCTCCTGAGGATTATGGACCGCACTTGCCAGCTGCTTGAGATCAGGTCTGAGATCGCCAGAAAGGCCCACGAGGAGCTTACCTCCTCTCAGCGCGAGCATTTTCTGAGGACACAGCTGTGGGCCATCAAGGAGGAGCTCGGGGAGAATCTCACGGAGGATGATGATGTGTCGGCGCTTCTGGCTCGGGCCGACAAGATGGATTGGAGCGAGGAGGCCCGCAAGCATTTTGACAAGGAGCTCGACAAGCTGCGCCGTTTCAATGTGCAGAATCCCGACTATGCCATACAATACGGATACCTTGACAATTATCTCAACCTGCCCTGGAACAATCTCTCCCAAGAGAATTTTGACCTTCATAAGGTAAAGGAGATTCTTGACCGCGACCATTTCGGAATGGAGAAGGTCAAGGAGCGCATCATCGAACACATGGCGGTGCTAAAGCTGCGCAATGACATGAAGGCACCCATCATCTGCCTATACGGCCCTCCGGGCGTCGGCAAGACCTCGCTGGGCCGATCGATAGCCGAGGCTCTCGGGAGGGAATATGTGCGCGTGTCTTTCGGCGGCGTACATGACGAGGCGGAGGTCCGCGGTCACCGGCGCACCTATATCGGAGCCATGCCCGGACGCATCATGTCGGGCCTGCTGAAGTGCGGCACGGCCAACCCCGTGTTCGTGCTTGATGAGATTGACAAGATTGGCAAGGATATTAAAGGCGATCCTTCGACTGCGCTGCTCGAAGTGCTCGATCCGGAGCAGAACTCGAAGTTTCATGACAACTACATAGACTTCGACTACGACCTTTCCAAAATCCTTTTCATCGCCACAGCCAATTCCCTCTCCACCATCTCCACTCCCCTCCTCGACCGTATGGAGGTCATAGAGATCGGTGGTTATGTGGCGGAGGAGAAGGTGCGCATTGCCCTTGACCACTTGTGGCCTAAGGTGCTTGAGGAGCACGGCTTCGGCAAGGATGAAGTGATGCTCACCCCGGAGGCTGCGAGAATAGTGATAGACCATTACACGCGCGAGTCGGGTGTGCGCCATCTTGAGAAGAAACTGGCGGCCATAGCGCGCAAGCTCGCGCGTTTGCGAGCTATGGATGAGCAATGGCCTGAGACTCTGACAGAATCTGAGGTGAGAGAATATCTTGGCAAGCAGGAGGTGTATCCCGAAGTCTATGATTCCAACGAGTTCGCGGGCGTGGTGACCGGGCTCGCCTGGACCTCCGTCGGCGGAGAGATCCTGTTTATCGAATCATCACTCTCCCCGGGCAAGGATTCCAAGCTGACACTCACAGGCAACTTGGGCGATGTCATGAAGGAGTCGGCCGCCATAGCCTTGCAGTATCTCAAGGCGCATGCAGCCCGTTTCGTAATAAATCCGGAAGATTTCGCCAAACATGACGTGCACATACATGTGCCTGAAGGGGCTGTGCCCAAAGATGGTCCCTCTGCGGGTATTACTATTGCCACGTCGCTTGCATCCGCCTTCACCGGGCGGCGTGTGCGCGACAAGGTCGCCATGACCGGAGAAATCACCCTGCGCGGCAAGGTGCTCCCTGTAGGAGGAATACGCGAGAAGATTCTCGCCGCCCGGCGCGCGGGCATCCTGGAAATAATCCTGTCTTCGAAAAATCGGAAGGATTTGGAGGAAATTCCCGCTGACTATCTTGAGGGGCTGACCTTCAGATATGTTGACCGCGTGGAGGAGGTGCTCGACTACGCCTTGCTCGATGAGCAGGCTCCACACCAATAGTAGCTCTTGTAAGAACTTCCTTCAAGAAAATGCAGCTGCGGGCGTCAACTTCTGTGTGACGCCCGCAGCTGCATTTTCAGGAGTCCGGTCTTAAGCCTTCCGGTAATATGTTAGCTGTATTAATCCTTCCAGTGGTATGTCATCTGTATTAAGCCTTCCGGTGGTATGTCATTTATTTGAAACGGGGTCTAAGAATTAGTCCCACCCTTTTTATCAGGGAGGGGTTGCCCGGGCTGTGTCCCCTTTTTGCGGCGATGACGGTGATACCGTTTTTTAGGTGCGCCCTCTTTGGCGGATTCCGCCGGTTTTGAGTCTGCCGCGCTGTTCTGCATCTTGCCGGAGGGCGTGCTTTTACCCTGTGCCGTTCCCTCAGGGTTGGCCCTGCCTGTGCGGCTCCGCTTGCGGTCGCGGCCTCCCCTGCCCCGTCCTCTTTCTTTGTCACTGCCGCCTCTCGGCCTCCCCTTGCCATATTCGGGTCCGCTGCCGAGTGCCTCCGGAACCGGCTCCTTCTCTACCTCTTTTTCCAAAAAGCGCTCGATGAGCCGGAACTTTCCCATCTCCTTTTCATTGACAAAAGTGATAGCCCTTCCGTCGCGGTCGGCGCGCGCAGTCCTTCCGACACGGTGCACATAGTCTTCCGCCTCATGGGGCACGTCATAATTGATGACCAGCTCTATGTCGTCAATATCTATGCCCCGCGCTACAATGTCGGTCGCGACGAGCACATTGATTCTTCCGGCCTTGAAAGCAAGCATCACTTCCTCGCGCCGGCTCTGCTCCAGGTCGGAGTGCATCTCCCCAACCTTGACATTCAGCTGCTTCACGGCGCGGGCAAGCTCCTTGACCTTAAGTTTTGACGAAGAGAAGACTATCACCTTTTCGGGAGCCTTCTGCTTGAATATATGCCTGAGTATGTCCAGTTTCTGAGTCTCATAGCAGACGTATGCCGTCTGGCGTATTTTCTCCGCCGGCTTTGAGACAGCCAGCTTGATCTCAAAGGGATTATTCAGAATGGTGTTGGCCAGCTGCTGGATTTTAGGGGGCATCGTTGCCGAGAAAAGGAGCGTCTGCCGTTCCTTGGGCAGTCGTCCCACAATCTGCATTATGTCGTCATAGAAGCCCATGTCGAGCATACGGTCAGCCTCATCAAGAATAAAGAAGGAGACTTTAGACAGGTCAACATACCCCATAGACAGGTGTGCGAGCAGTCGACCGGGAGTGGCGATAATCACATCGGCGCCGGCCTTGAGGCTCTTCCGCTGCTGTTCATAGGTGTGGCCGTCGGTCCCACCGTACACCGGCATGCTGCTGATCGGGAGGAAATAGGAGAATCCCTGCATCTGCTGGTCTATTTGCTGCGCGAGTTCGCGCGTAGGGGCCATTATGACGCAGTTGACGGCATCTGAAGGATACTGGTATGTCGAAAGGAGGTCTATCACCGGCAGCAGATAAGCGGCAGTCTTGCCGGTGCCTGTCTGTGCGCAGGCCAGAAGGTCGCGGCCGTCGAGCACGGCCGGAATAGCCTTCTCTTGTATAGGTGTGCATTCATCGAAGTGCATATCCCAGAGGGCGTCGAGCACATCTTCATTCTCAAGCAATTCGTCAAATCTCATCTGTCTTTGTATTTCTGACTGCAAAGTTAGCATTTTATTTGCACATTCCCGCCAAATCCCCCGAATTTGTACATCCCCGTCTCCACAGGCAGGCCCGGTCCCTTTCCGCTTCGCGAGCCCCGGAGGAGCGCCACATATAAAGAATTTCTATAACTAAGTCGACTGAAAATTGTTCATTCTCCTACCTATCGGGTGATTGGTCAAAATATCGGAAAATTGGTCAAAAACACGTTTGTTACACTTTCGTAATATAAGTGTAACAGTAATTTAACATCGGTAACATATTATAATTCAATTACTTATAAAATTGTTCACGAATTTTGCCCGAAACACGAAAAAAAATTGAAACAATCCTCAAAACGTCATGTTATACTGATACAAACACAAAAACTAAACTTCACTAAAAAACAGAACAACATGGCAACCAAGGAAACTTTCAAACAGCGTCTCGTAGCTCTCCAGGGCAATCTTCTCAGTTTCGCATACCAGCTCACCTCCAACCGCGAGGCAGCCGAAGACCTCCTCCAGGACACCACTCTCAAAGCTCTCGACAACGAGGAGAAGTTTGTTGAGAACACCAACTTCAAGGGATGGATCTTCACCATCATGCGCAACATCTTCATCAACAACTACCGCCAGACAGTGCGCCAGGCCACAGTCGTTGACCGCACCGAGGACCTCTATCATCTCAATATCTCCCAGGACTCCGGCCTCGACACCCCCGACGGTTCATACGCCGTGCAGGAGATCACCGAGGTGCTCAACAGCTTCTCCGATGAGTTCCGCATCCCCTTCAACATGCACGTGGCAGGCTACAAGTACAACGAGATCGCCGAGAAGCTCGACCTTCCCCTCGGCACAGTCAAGAGCCGCATCTTCTTTGCCCGCAAGCGTCTCCGCGAGCAGCTCTCCGGCTACGCCATCTGAGCCTCACAACTCCCCTATCACACGGCTCCGGTACCCCGTTCCCGCCCGCCGAAAAGCAGTACACCTCCTTCTCGTCAGGGACTAAAACCCAGCCGTGACACCGCCAAAACAAAAAAACATCAAACACACTATAGCCCTCCAAAGAAAATTTTCAGGAAAGCCGTACAGAAAAGCAAAGTTTTTTAAGAGAAGTTTAGCATAAGCCGGATTCCCCCACAGGAATCCGGCTCTCTTTTTTTGAATCCGGGTTACAAGTCTCAGATTTTTTTCGTAACTTTGCACTATATAAAAATGCGAATGTGCAGACATAGACTGGTTAATGAAATTATAATTAATACTCAACATCTTAAGAGACTTCCTTGTAGCCGCAACAGGTCCGGTCTCCAGTCTGCCTACCCGGGAGTTTTCTTGTTTATATGAAATACAAAGTAGCATCTCTGTTTTCTGGTTGCGGAGGACTTGACCTCGGTTTTACCGGGGGATTTTCTTTCTATGGTCGTGAGTTTGAACGACTAAATACAGAAGTGGTCTTTGCTAATGATATTGACAAAGACGCCGCACTTTGCTATAATTCCAATTCACTTCTAACAGCTGATGGTAAGCAGTGTAGATTAGAGGACATTCGCAATATTAGTGCTGATGAAATTCCTGATTTTGACATTCTGCTTGCAGGTTTCCCTTGTCAGCCTTTCTCCAATGCCGGTAATCGAAAAGGTGTTAATGATGATAACGGACGAGGAACTCTTTTTGAAGAGTGCGAGCGCATAATTAAGGCCAAAGTTGAAATGGGGGCACGCCCTAAAGGATTTTTATTTGAGAACGTACGTGGAATAATGTCAAGCAAGATGCCCGATGGCACGACTGTTCCCGAAGAAATAAGAAAACGAATGGAAGCCTTGGGTTATAAAGTCTCTGCACAACTTGTATGCGCTTCTAATTATGGCGTTCCTCAGCAACGTTACCGTTATCTCATTATTGGAGTAGATTCAAAATATGACAACTTTAATTTTGAGGAACTTGATAAAATTGTACAGGAATTAAACATTCCTTCGGTTGCACATAATCGAGATGAAAAATTGCTTTTAGGCTCAATTTTACAAGGCGTTGACGGTTTACCTAACAATGACTACTGGCCTTATAGTGCAACCACACAACACACAGTAGATTTAATCGGCCCTTGTGAGCACGGAGAAAGTTTGGACGAGATTTTTCGTTCTAACTTCTCAAAATCTGATTTACCTAAATCTGCATTTGAGGGTCGTTCTTGGAAGAACATCCCGTACGACCAACTTTCTCCACGCTTTAAGAAGATTTTCGATGACCCCAAAAAATATCATTCGCCGAAATTCTTTCGTCGCTTTGCTTATGGAGAAATAAATGGCACCATCACCGCATCGGGCCAGCCTGAGAATTGCGGCATAACACACCCGGTATACAATCGTCGTTATACGGTCAGAGAGATTGCCCGTATTCAATCTTTTCCCGATAATTACGTATTTTCCGCCATTCCTCTGCAATCGCAATATAAGGTTATTGGCAATGCCGTTCCACCTATATTAGGTTGGATTGTAGCAAAAGCCCTAACTACACACCTAAACTTCTAACGACATGGGATATCTCTCTAAAGCAGCTTTGCTAAGAGCCTATAAAGCTCTTTCTGAGTTGACAAACGATCCGTCCGCACAAGGTGCGACTCAGGTGACAAGCGCTCTCCGCTACATTTTCGCACTTGATGAATTTACAAAAAAATATGGAAGAAATTGCGATACTAACAATAAGGACGACCGCGAGGCGTTTATTTCATTTGTCGGTAATGTAGTCTCTATAAATAGTGAACTATACTCTGCTAACTTTTTCAACGCTATCAAGAATAATCCCGATTATGCTGTTGGCAGCAACTTCTTTTCGGTTAATGTCGTAAAGAACTCAACTGTAAATCCAAATACCGATTTTACATTCCCGAAACGAGGTAATAATCCGTTATTCATTGTCAAAGATGGCACATTAATTGAGAAACCCGACTTACTTGTTAATCTTAAGGAATACCTACATACCCCTGAACTTAGGAACGCATTTGCTGTATGGCTGATGCGTTTTGAGGCCCTTGATAATAGTGATATTTATAATTCACTTGTTGAAGGTCTCAAAAGACGTTATTCCGAAAATATCGTCAATGCGCTACACCTTGACGAGGATATTGTTAGGCAAATTGTGGGTAATACACTAATCGATAATCCTTACTCTCTTTCAATTTCTGACTTTCCTTCTTCAGCTCCTAAGAAAAAACCAGAGGTAGAACTTCTTCCAAACGAGGCTTTAATCAACAAAGTTCGTGATAGTTTCACTCACTTTGTTCATCTCATCAATACCCACACAAACGATTTCACTGGATATATTGCAAAGTTTGAGGAATTTGTTAATCCTAAAATTTCTGCACTTTATCCTGAATATACAAGCATATTCCAAATTGTTGATATTGCGGTTCTACATGGCATCATCTCCAAACTGAAAGAAGCTGACCCTTCTCTCGAAAAAGTATTTTCTTCTGAATACAACGGTACTCAGTATCAAGCGTTCAGAACAATGAAGTACTACGAGATGTACTTAGACATACTCGCTGATAGCGATTTCCGATCGAATATAGACCGAAACAAATCTGAACGCTTGTGTGTAGCCTCAGCGACTTCTTCGGTTGCCGATAAATCAGCTTATCTACGGGCGATGCGTACTAAGCCGTTCCTGCTGCTGGCAGGAATTTCTGGCACGGGCAAGAGCCGTATCGTCAAGGAGATGGCGTTTGACAGCTGCCCCGATATTCCCGAGCTTCGCAAAGACCCTACTTCTCCCGGAAACTATTGCCTTGTTGAGGTCAAGCCCAATTGGCATGATTCCACCGAACTGCTTGGCTATGTAAGCAGAATCAACGGAGCGGAGTATGTCACCACCCCCTTTGTAAAGTTCCTTGCCAAGGCCATGCTATATCCCGACACGCCGTTCTTCGTCTGCCTCGATGAGATGAACCTCGCTCCCGTGGAACAATACTTCGCGGAGTTCCTGAGTGTGCTTGAGAGCCGCAAGAAAGTTGGAGACCATATACTTTCAGAACCGTTGATTAAACCGGAGATTTTCGCCAACAAGGACTATGAACTGAAACTGCAGGATGACCTCTTCGGCCTTGAAATCAAGGAGGAGATGACGGCAGACGGCTCTCAGCGCATTGTCTCGGGACATCTGCCGGGGAATGCCCGGGCTGTGTATGCCGAGCTGGCACAATCCGGTCTTCGCATACCGGAAAATGTGGTTGTAATCGGCACTGTCAATATGGACGAGACAACGCACCAGTTTTCCCGCAAGGTGATAGACCGCGCAATGACAATCGAAATGAATCTGCCGGAAGGGATAAAACCGGATGGATCGCATATCAATCCATTTGTGGAGTTTTACAATAGCCGCGAACTCGGCTACCGCGCACAACCGTTAGACGCATCGCTCTATCTGCCCACTATCGTTTCAGCCTCTGAGGCGCTCGCTGACCTGACCGAGCAGGATGCCGGCAAGACTGAATGGCTTAAAAACGAATTCGCAAAAGTGCTGACAGAACTAAACTCCGCCCTCGAAGACACTCCCTTCAAAATCGCATACCGCGTGCAGAACGAGCTGATAATCTATTTCCATGAAATCTGGCAAGAGGATAAGAAGGCGAAGTGGCGCGATATACTCTCCGAGGCAGTGGACCAAATCCTGATGATGAAAGTACTGCCGCGAGTGGAGGGCGATGAAGACCTTCTTGAAAAGCCTCTTGATCGGCTTGCCGCCTTCTGTGCTCCCTATCACAACGCCTCAAAGAAAATTGATGAAATGAAGACGCGCCTCAACCGCGCCCATTTCACCAGCTTCTGGCCGTAATCATGGAGGTCCTCAGTTTCATAAGCGCAGACGGGAATATCCGCATCACCGCTGCCACCGCCGCCGACATGCCGGCCGCCTGGACGCGGTTTCGCAGCCGTGTGAGCAATGGAACTGCGGCCCACTATTGCGACTATCGGAGCACGGTTTCCGGCAAGCTGAAACTTGCTCTGCCTGAAACTAATCATCTCTCTGAGATAGGCGATGGCGACTCTGACGTTTGGCTCAATCAGCCTCCGGTATTCTACGAAACCGCAGTCTACAATGTCAGCATCGAACTCAACGGCCTCTCCGAGGAGCCTGTCGTGCTCCATAAACTCAAAGAGGTAACGGAGCTGTTCACCTGCATAAAACTTGGTGACCACCGCTGGCTCCTGACCGCGCCGCTCTCGTTTCTCAACGAGCCCGGCATCTTTGAGCTGTCGTTCCGATATACCCTGCGCGACAAAGCACCGCGCACCGACACATTCTCCTTCCGTGTCGTTTCTCCGAAACTTGATACGAAAGAAGACTACAACCATATCCTCGCTGATATCAATGCTCAGTACAACGAAGTTGTTTTCCAGTATTTGACACTCACGCTGCAAAATTTGCAACGCGGCGGACGCTCAGACAATGATGTGGTCTGGCTATCGATATTCCGAAACATTGTCGGGGCATACGTCAAGGCGGTTACCTATATCGTGAACCGTCCGCACCTGAGGCAGACTACAGAGGTGCATTACAGCCGACCCGACCGCATTAAGCGGTGGACTCCGCAAATGACTGAGCGGTTTGCCAACATCAAAGCGCAGAAAAGGCTTGACCGCGAATTTTTCCGCTACGAGGAAACCATCAATACCCACAATACGCGCGAGAACCGCTTCATCAAGTTCACGCTCGACCGCATCGGGAGGCGACTCAACACCATAGTCGCCACTATCAAAGCCAGGAACGCTAATGCTAAGGAGGCCGACAAAGTGGCCGACAGCGAACTTGCTGAACTTGACGGCTACGTTGCCTCACTCCGCCGCCTCGGCAACTCTCCGTTGCTTCGCGGTCTGCGTGGCGAACCGCTCCGCTCAGAGAGCTTGGTGCTCCAAAAGCGCACCGGGTACGCCCAGGTGTACCGCCACTGGCTGCTGCTTCAAAAGGGCATCGAGCTTTTCGAGGGGGCAAACGCTATCGGCGTGCGCCCCATCTGGGAACTCTACGAACTGTGGTGTTTTCTGAAGATGCGGCAGATGGTTGCCGGGATTCTCGGGCTTGACTTCGCCAATCCCTCGGAGATTAAGGAAACACCTATGCCAATGGTGAAACCTTTCGAGGAT
>CAZWVY010000007.1:0-52606 GCA_964637105.1 uncultured Sangeribacter sp.
CGGGGATGTTGATGCCGAACTCCTTCTCGAACTCCATGATGAGCTCTACGGTGTCGAGGGAATCAGCGCCGAGGTCAGTGCTGAAGCTTGCTTCGGGGGTTACTTCATTCTCATCTACGGTGAGTTTGTCAACGATGATTGCCTTTACTCTGGATGCGATGTCAGACATGTCGATTTTGATTTTTTATGTTATACTTATTCTGTCTTACACTTGTCCCGGGCCTCCCTCAAAATTCGCGGGCTCCTCGGGAGCCGGAATGTCACGGGCATGGCGGGGGCGTAATTTCAGACTGCAAAGTAAATCAATAATTTCCAATTACGGAAATTTTTCAGTAAAAACTGCACAAAATTTTTCATTTTGTGCAGTTTTTTATTGTTACGTTGCAATTATTCGGTCTTTTCGTACAGCACGAGCCCCTCCTTTTCGCGCACTGCCGTCAGCTCCGGATTGATGATATTGTACAGTTCCCAGTCTACAGGCTGATGACATGGATTGAGGAACACTCCAAGCTGAGAGAACTCGCAGCCGATCCCTTCCAAATAGTCCGGCAGTATGGATGAATAGTCGTCTGCTGCATATCCGAACACCATCAATACCTCCGTGCCGGTATCGGTGTAGGTCCAGTCTTTCAGCACCACCTCCACGCCGTCAGGCCCCGTATAGTAAGTCGGAAGATTAAACTCATATATCGTGCAGGGATATACTTCGGGGTTGTAAGACATCGCCCCCTCCTCAGCCGGAGGCAACCCTTCGGCATGGTATCCGAAACTGCACCCTGCGGCCACGAATCTGACTTGCGGATTTCCATACATGTCCACCGGCCCGTACTCGTCAAACGCCTCCTTTATCATCGGCATCACGCTCACCCTATGGGCCTCAACGTCCTCATAAAGCATCGCTATGGGACGGCCGAACACATTCTCGTAGCGCTCATTGACCACGTTGCAGGCCATGACTCTCACCCCCTCCTCCGCGCTCGGGCGCTCCTCGAGCACGAATCCGCACGCAAACGGATTGGTGACACCTTCCGAATCTGCATATTCCCCCTGATACCACCATTCCTTAGCATCCACTAAGAACGGGGTGTACTCGTATGTGTACTCTCCCCGCGCAGGGCAGGCCAGCGCCACCGCTCCGATAAAAGCTAATATATATTTCATGTCTCTTTTCCCTATTTATTTTGATTACACCCTTCCAAACTGTACAAATCCTGCCATTCAGCGTCCAATGTATTTTTGGCCGTTGCGGATATATGGCCGGCCCGGTTCCGGAGCTTCGATCTCGCGGCCTGATAAATCATAAATCTTCTCCTCAGCACGCTGCGCAGCCGGTACAACCATGCCCGACAGGTTCTCCCAAGGCCGGCTTACCGGATTCTCCAGGCAATAGAGCATCCGTCCCTCTTTCTCGCGCACAGCCATGAGAGCCGGATCAATAAGATTGCACTCATTCCACTCTACATATCCATAGTAAGGACAGAGGAAGACTCTCGTTGCGCAGAGTTCCTGTGTCCCTATCCCCTCTGTGAAATATGGTGCCATCACACACCAAGGATCCGGATTCGCCCAAACGTACTTAAGAAGCAGTGTGGAGGTGCCGGTCATCCCCCAATCGTTCATGGCAAGATTTATTCCATCGGGCGTGGTATAGCGGGCCCACATGTTGAAATCATAAATGACGCAAGGGAAAGCATCAGGATTGTATGGCCCATAATACCCCGGATATCCGGGCACTACAGCTGGCATTCCTTCGGCATGGTATCCAAAACTGCACCCGGCGGCCACGAATCTGACTTGCGGATTTACATACATGTCCACCGGACCGTAGTCGTCAAACACTTCCTTTATCATCGGCATGACACTCACCCTATGAGCCTCAACGTCCTCATATAGCATCGCTATGGGACGGCCGAACACATTCTCGTAACGCTCATTGACCACGTTGCAGGCCATGACCGTCACCCCCTCCTCCGCGCTCGGGCGCTCCTCGAGCACAAACCCGCACACGAAAGTCTTAAGACTTGTTGGAGTATCCTTGTACTGGCCTTGATACCACCACTCCTTTCCGTCTTCGAGAAACGGGGTGTACTTGTACACGAACCGTCCCCAGGCAGGACACGCCAGCGCCAAAGCGCCCATTAAAGCAATCAAATATCTCATATTATCCAAGTTTTTATTGTTCTACACGCTCAACTTGCATTAAGGCCTTATAGGCATCTACAAGTCCGTAGCCGTACTTTTCATTCCAAGTGCCACAAATCTTATTTTCATTATATGAGGACTCGCCAATTTTATTAGCAGTACTACATATTATCTCACGTACCCCTGCCTGATCCAATGAGGGATTTCTGCTCAGTAACAGTGCCGCGACCCCGGCCACATGCGGACAGGCCATGGATGTACCCGTAGCTTTAAAGTAGTCACCAGGAACGGTGGAATAAATATCTGTTCCAGGTGCCACTACATCCAAGTTATTGCCATAACAAGATCCTGGGAAACGAATGCCCTTAGAAGTAACGTTCCCCACAGCCAGAACGTCTTTCCTGCTGGCGGGATATTGGACTATGCTCGCCAGCAATCCAATCGTATAATCTGTCGTGTTATCAGAATACCCAGTTTTAATCACAGGGGGGACTATCGGACCCTTCTCGGTGTAATTACCGGAAGCTGCGACTACCACACAACCCAACCCATCCCGCCCACGGGTGGTGGCATTTATTATTGCATCATCAATTATATCACTCTTCGGAGCCGACCATGAACATGATAACACGTCCGCACCATTCATCCATGCCCAATTTATGGCATCTCCATACGCCGCTTCCGGATTAGGAATATATAATGCGTGCACGCTGACTGACATCAGTTGGACATCCGGTGCAACACCGGCTATCCCTATGCCATTATTTCTTACTGCGCCAGCAATTCCGGCACAATGCGTTCCATGACTCCTAACATCGCTGCGGTCTTCAATTTTATACAGACAACTGGGTGAAACTCCATAGGTGGCATCATAGCTAATAGGATACAGATTTTGAACTAAGTCGGGATGAGCCAAGTCGATTCCTGTATCAATTATTGCAATTTTCACTCCCCAGCCTGTAGAGTAATTCCACGCCCGACTTACGTTGATATCACAGCCCGGGACGCTATCATTCAATAAATTGGTCTGTGACGAACTCAGGGCGTCATAACTCAAGCCATAGTCAGTATATGGATTTTCCCAAATAAAACTGGGGCTTGCAGCATCAAACAACCCGGTTTCATATATGGCATTTGCCACATCAACAGGGTCTGAAAGGTTAGAGTCTTTCAATCGAGCACTATGCCATTGAGGCATGAACTTGTTTTGTCCTCCATAGATACAGTCAAAATCTTTCAGCACTTTTAGCAGGGTCAATGAGTCAGCTTTATTGGATAGTTTGATGTTTATATATCCGTCCGGATAAAGCTCGCGGCCATCCTCTGACATGTAGCAGGGATAGGTGCGCTGGCAGGCTCTCAGGAGAGAAACCGATTTAGCTGGCTGCAGTTCTGCTTCGTGCTTCTTGCATCCATACTTAATCATGCCCTCACTGATTTCGGATACGTTTTTTTCTTCTGCAGGGAGCACCAATATCCCCCCTACTTTTTCCGGCAATGCCCTGACCACTTTATTCGGATGCGGATACAGTGGAATCTGCTCTCGGTTATAGTAATAGTGTGATTGAGGAAACAATTCCATGCTTCCCATCACCATACATAAGAATAATAGTAATATTCGCATAATTGACATTCAGATTAGATAGGTACGTAGAAACGTTTCTGCTCTCAAGTATGCCACATTGTCAATGCAGCCAGATTTTTTTATTCTCTATTATTTTTCCATCTTGTATCAAACAGATGGTATAATAGTCTGAGGGAACAGAGGACACATCATAGGCCTTCTTGTATTGCATATTTCTAAAGACCTCTTTTCCATACATATCAGTCAACAGTATGCCATCCCAAGCTTGGGCATCGTCACCTGCGATGACAATCGTTCGATTATCAGACACACTTATTCTTGACACATTTTCCTCCGAATCCTTTTGAGCATATTGCAACTCATATCCTTTCAGTGAAGTGGGGGACTGCTCAGTGTACTTCCTTATAAGCAGCGTTCCGTTTCCTACCGAAGCGGGGGTATAGGCGCTCAAGCATATTTGTTCAGGTGAGAAATAATAAGTCTGCCGCAGGTATGCATCCGTTGTTGCCATATCAGCACCGGCTGCCACGTCCGATGGACATTGAATGCTGCTTCCCACCACACGCGATGCCGCATTGCCTTCAATACGCAGCAAAGGTCGCTTACCCGCATCATTCATTTTCACAAACACCTCGTATTCCACCTTATTCTTCATCATGGTAGCCGGTATCATCCTGCAACTGCTGATAGCGCAATCCTGGTACGTGAGTTCAGAATTAATCGTCATTTCCACCAATCCCGAAACATTAGGGGCCAAGGATTGAGGCTTCATTGTAACAAGGTAAAACCCCGATTTGGGAACACGTATCTTCAAATTGGAGGCATGAACGGAACTGCCTGATTTTATTTCAGATTCAGCCCTCCAGTTCAGTCCCTGCATTTGAGCAGAAGTCGGGTACGTAATGGTATGCGTCATGTCTGAATGGCATTGAAAAATATACAAGTCTACCATGTGACCCAGTTCACCGGTTGTATGAATATCTATGATTTCCCCTTCATTCCATCTGAACAGTTTGGTAAAAGTGTAAGGCAAAACGACTTTATACACTGTCTCATTTGACCCCGAGAGCAATAGCGGCTCCGCCGGCTCCATATCCCCATCCGGCGTTTCAGACAACTCGCCATAGAGGTTTCGTATGGGATGGGAAGCCGCCCCTCCATTTTCATTGGCCCATTCCGTTGTGCGCACATAACCGATATCAGGAACCTCATGGCCCCTGACACCTATTCCCAACACATTCTCCCCTTTATTCAAGCTAATTGGCACAGGAACGATTATATTATGCCAACCTGAGGATGTGGGATTAATCGATGTTACTCTGGCATTGTTTAAATACACATCATATTCCGTAAAGGATCCGTCTGAGTGGCGTGCCGGACATAAAAGAACATCCACCACTACTTTTTCACGGGTGTCAGCAGTAATCAGAAAATTCTCTATGACTTCTTCATCCAGTATTGTGTACGAATCGGAATAAAACACAGAATTATTCAATTCAGCACCGAAAATTTTCGCTGAATTAAGGACATTCAATAATGTCAGCATCGCATAAAGAGCTGCCCCCGATTTTAACGGGATGACCCTATGAAATTTCAACAAGCTCTTTCTCATGTCAGGCTATTATTATTGGTTAGGTAACGGGTTACACTTAATTAACATCTAAACCGAGTTGTGCTATTGAGCCGTTCAACGTACGGAGTCAACGACAATACATAATAATCACCTCAGCGTCTGTCACTAAGCGGCAAAAAATTACAAATCCTATAATCCTTTGTATAAATGCCACGCATTACTGTCGTACGGCAACAAATATTCTTCAGATATATCAAATTGTAATAATGTTTGCAAAGGTAATTGAATTTTTAAGAAAACACAATATATAAAGTATTAATAAATGTTAAAAAAGCATCCACCCCGGAGGGACGGTAGATGCCGGAGGGACGGTAGATGGATGTGTTGTACGAGGGTGATGCAGAGACTCAAGGAGCGCGGGCTTCCAGCCCGCTGTCATTCAAGAAAAGAGGTTCTTGTTCGCGGGCTGGAAGCCCGCGCTCCTTGAGAGACTGTCTCTTATGCGGGCTATAGGTCGCGGGCCGGAAGCCCGCGCTCCTTGAGATTATGACCGGGGGATTATTTCACTTCCCAGGTTTCGGAGGTCTTGAGGATCATGTCGCGCAGGTCGGCGTAGCCTTTGCGCTCCTTGACTTCGTTCACCTGCTTCTCAACGTCCGTCTCGTAGGTGGGAGCATCCACGTCGCGGATGACACCGATGGCCAAGGGAAGCTCGTGGCCGTCCATCATGGCGAGCTGCTGCTGGAGGAAGTTGACGGGATTGTGGGCGTCGTGCACCAGAACATCGTCAATCGTATAGCCGTCCTCACCTATCGTGACAGCCTTAAGGCCGAAGCCGTCCTGGACGAGGCCCTTGGAGTTGTCCTTGCCGAAGAGCATCTTCTCGCCGTGGCGCAGATGGATGGTGTGGTCCTCGCGCAGCTCCTTGTCGGTCATATAGGCATGGACGCGGTTGTTGAAGATGACGCAGTTCTGCATGATCTCGACCACGCTGGCCCCCTTGTGGCGGGCGGCAGCCTCGAGCACCTCAAGGTTGGTGTCGAGCGACACGTCGAAGCTGCGGGCGAAGAAGTTGCCGCGCGCGCCGAAGCAAAGCTCGGCGGGGATGAAGGGATCTTCAGTGGTGCCGTAGGGGCTCGACTTGGTCACGGCTCCGCGGTCGGAGGTGGGGCTGTACTGGCCCTTGGTGAGTCCGTATATCTTGTTGTTGAACAGCAGGATGTTGATGTCAATATTTCGGCGCACGGCATGGATGAAGTGGTTGCCGCCGATGGCGAGGCCGTCGCCGTCGCCCGAAATCTGCCATACGGTGAGGTCGGGACGGGCGGTCTTCACACCGGTCGCTATGGCCGCCGCGCGGCCATGGATGGTGTGCATGCCGTAGGTGTTCATATAATAGGGAAGGCGCGAGCTGCAGCCTATGCCGCTGACCACAACGGTGTTGCGCGGAGCCACACCGAGGCGGGCCATAGCCTTGTGGAGCACGTTGAGGATAGCGTGGTCGCCGCAGCCGGGACACCAGCGCACACTCTGCTCATTCTTGAAGTCGCCGGGGGCGAAGATGCATTTTTCGTTTTCCATGGTGTCTCTTATTTTTTAGCGTCGATGTGCTTGATTACTCCCTCTACGATCTCCTTGACCATGAAGGGCTGGCCCTCTACCTTGTTGATGCGCATGATCTCCTTCATGGGGAGGTGCATCTGGAGATAGTCGGCAAACATGCCGGTGTTGAGCTCGGCCACGATGACGTTGTCATATTTGCGGATGAGGTCGAGCGCTCCCTTGGGCATGGGGTTGATGTAGCGGAACTGCACGAAGGCCACATCGCGGCCCTGGGCGTTGAGCTCCTCGCAAGCGGTGTAGAGATGGCCGTAAGTGCCTCCCCAGCCCACGAGCAGCGTCTTGGCGTCGGGGTTGCCGTGCAGGGTGAGCTCGGGGATGGAGTCGGCGATGCGGGCGATCTTTTCGCGGCGTATGCGCACCATCTCCTCATGGTTGCGGCCGTCGGTCGAGATGACAGAGGTCTTGACATCCTTCTCGAGGCCGCCTACGCGGTGCATGGCGCCCTCCAGGCCGGGCACGGCCCAGTAGCGCACGAGGCTCTCCTCATCGCGCAGGAAGGGCTTCCATCCCTTCTCGAGCATCTCGGGAGTGACGAAGTTGGGCTTGATCTCGGGATATTCGTCAGCCTCGGGTATGCGCCAGGCTGAGGAGCCGTTGGCGATGAAGGCGTCGGTGAGCAGGATGACGGGGGTCATGTGCTCTATGGCAATGCGGGCAGCCTCGAAAGCCATGGTGAAGCAGTCGGTGGGGCTGACAGCGGCCACTACGCAGAGGGGCGACTCGCCGTTACGGCCATAGAGGGCCTGCATGAGGTCGGTCTGCTCGGTCTTGGTGGGGAGGCCTGTGGAGGGGCCGCCGCGCTGCACGTCAATCACCACGAGGGGGAGCTCAGCCATGACAGCCAGGCCGATGCCCTCGCTCTTGAGGGCGAGGCCGGGGCCGGAGGTGGAGGTCACGGCGAGATGGCCGGCATAGGAGGCGCCGATGGCGCTGCATACGCCTGCGATCTCATCTTCCATCTGGCAGGCCTTCACGCCGAGGTCTTTGCGCTTGGCAAGCTCGTGGAGGATGTCTGTGGCGGGGGTGATGGGATATGAGCCTAAGAAAAGGGGGCGGCCGCTCTTCTGGGAGGCCATGATGAGGCCCCAGGCAGTGGCGGTGTTGCCGTTGACGTCAGTATATGTGCCGGGGCGGGTCGACTCGGTCTCGATGCGGTAGGTCGGCATCGAGGAGTGGGTGTTATGGCCATAGTTCCAGCCGGCCTGGAGCACCTTGGCGTTAGCCTCGTAGATAGCGGGCTTCTTGGCGAATTTGGCCTGGAGCTTGCGCAGCACGCTCTCTACGGGACGGTCGAAGAGCCAGCAGATGATGCCGAGCGCGAGCATGTTCTTGCACTTCATGATCGCCTTGGGGTCCATGCCCGAGTCAGCGAGCGTATTCTTGAGGAGCGTGGTCATCGGGACACCCATGACACGCTTGGGGTCAATGCCCAGCTCGGCGATGGGGTCGTCGGTCTCATAGAGGGCCTTCTTGAGGTCGGCGGGGCGGAAGGTGTCGGTGTCGCAGATGATTATGCCGGAGGGCTTGAGATACTGTAGATTGGTCTTGAGCGCGGCGGGGTTCATGGCCACGAGCACATCGGCCTCGTCGCCGGGGGTGTGGACCCCCTTGCCGATATGAACCTGGAAGCCGGACACGCCGCTCAGCGAACCCTGCGGGGCACGGATCTCGGCCGGATAGTCGGGGAAAGTGGAAATCTGGTTTCCCTCGCCGGCCGATACGTTGGAGAAGATATTGCCGGCCAGCTGCATGCCGTCGCCGCTGTCGCCGGAGAATCTCACCACTACCCTGTCAAGGGTCTTTACGTTGGTGCTTTGTAACATGTGATTTAAGGTTAGTTGTATTTTGGCACAAAGTAAACACATATTTTTCAGACAGCCAAGAAACGGGGCCGCAAAATTTGAAATTTTGCGGCCCCGTGGTGTAAGAGGCGTGTCAGCGCGCTGTCATGCAGAGTGTCCGCGCGGCGTCAGAAGAGTATTTTGGAGGCGCCGGCGGGGGTGACCACTATGTAGAGGCCGCGCAGGGGGCGCGTGGTGTCCACCTTGCATCCGCGCAGGTCGTAGACCACTGTGCCCTCCGGGGCGTGGAGGAGGCCGCCGGACACTGTCACGCCCTCAGCCGGTGTGGCTGAGACCAGCGTATGCCCGTCATCTACGAGGGCGTAGAGGGCAACATGCTCCAGAGTGTTGGAGGTGTAGGTCGAGAAGCGGGGCTGCGAGGCGTTGTAGAAGATATTGCCGGCGCTGCCGAAGGATATGGTGGCCGTGCCGTCGGCATCGACAGCTATGCTCACTTCGCTTCCGTCATCGGCAATCTGCATTTTCTTGGCCGTATTTGATGAGAGGTAGCCCAGCTCCTCGCCTGTGATGTCGGATACGCCGATATACCAGGTCGCGCCCGACAGGCCGACTGAGGCCGGCTCAAGGGTGAGCACGGCTGTGTTCTCGGTCACTCCGGTGATGACTCCCTCGCGCGGCTCGGCCTTCCAGTCCGAGCCGAGGCTCCAGGAGCTGGAGGTCTTGGAGACGGCGGTGTTCATCACGCCATAGTTCTTCACGCTGACGAGTATATATCTGCCCTCGGCGCTGACCTCCTCCTGCGAGGTGACAATCTGCCATGAGGCATCCTTGAGATCCTCGTTGTCAGGATTGCGCGCTATGAGGTTGAGCGTGGCCACAGGTGAACTGAGAGCCGGGAGGCCTGCGCTGAGGGCGTAAGCGGTGACAACATGGGTCTCCCCTTCCGCAGAGGCCGCAGGGATAAGGATTCCACCTTCATATTTCGTGAGCTCCCCTTCATCGATGGCGTACCAGAGGTCGCCGCTGCCGGAGAGTGTCACGGTCATGGGGCTCCACCACCGTCCGGCGTAGGTGTTGAGCGCCGGCATCTCCATACCCTCGAACACGGGGGCCTCGGGACGGTTGACAATCGTCTGCGCGGCATCTGACTGCTCGAAAGCGAGGCCGCTTGAAGGGCCCCAGATATAGTTCATCAGCCCGGGCATGTCGACAAAGGGGTTGCGGTTGCCCTGGATACCGTAGATAGCCTCGTTGCGGGCCGCCTCGCGCGAGTCGACGGGGTCAGCCTCGGCCCATTCGAGGAGCATGTCGTACGCCCACGGGCGGAGCGTCAGCGGGGAGGCGGCGTCATACATGTAGTCTGTAGCGTTCTGCCAGGGGATGTCGTCATAGAGGGTGAAAACGTAAAAGTATGTGCGGGCGAAGTCTCCCTTGAACTCATCAGCCGGCTCGAAGACCGTGGAGGAGCCTCCGCCGAGGCCCGGCGCGGGAGCGCCGAGCATGCTGAGGCCATTGGTCCAGGTCACGCTGCCGACAGCGGCCATGGGCCAGTTTGACTTGCGGTTGTTGGCGTCCGAGTTGGAGGGGTTGAGCAGATGCAGGTCGGAATAGGCCGCCGGGCTGCCGCTCTTGCCTCCCCACCAGGAGTTGGGCACGGAGTGCTCGATGTTCAGCCCGTTATGGCCCGTGGCGACGCTCTCCATCACGTTGGAGTACATGTCATACCATATCTCCCTGCCGTCGACCACGCGCACATCGGTGACCTCGAAGGCCTCCCAGGTGGATTCGCCGTAGCTTATCACCTTATGGTCTGCGACTGCGGCTTTGACAGCCTGCTTGAGGGCGGTGCCGGTCTTGCCGTAGAGATTGTCGTAATATCCCTGCGGGGGAGCCGCGGCGGCCGTCATGGCCGCCAGGGCTGCGGATGCTATGAGATTAGCTGTTTTCATTGCGTTATTGTCTTACCGGATTATGATTTTGCGTCCGCCGCGGACATAGATGCCGGGGGCCGGAGTGTCGGTGAGCACGCGGCGTCCGTAGAGGTCATACATAACCCCGTCATCCTCACGGGAGGGTTCGCAGGGCACTGCGCCTACACCTGTGGAGGCGTTGTGGCGGAAGAGCTGCACTGCCTGCTGGTTGGACGTATAGGTGGTGAAGCGCGGAGCGGAGGCATTGTAAAGGAGCTTGCCCACAGTGTTGGAGTAGCGGATGACGGTCTCAGCGGCCGAGGCCTCGATTTCCACTGAGGTGGCGGGAGATGAGGAAAGGGTCATGGTCTTGGCCTTGGTGCTGTCGAGGTAGCCGATGGAGTTGCCCTCGGTGTCGCGCACATGGACGTACCAGCGGCCTCCTCCGGCCTCTTCGAGGGTCAGTATGGCAGTGCCGTGAGGCAGGACAGCGATGATGTCATCCTCGATGCTCACGTTGCCGGTGACCTCCATGTAGGTCTTGCTCAAGGTGTAGTCCATAGCCACCTCAGCCTCGGTGGCCACGAGCACATACTCGGCTCCGGCAGCCACCTCAGCGGCGCTCTTCACACGGTGCCACACACCCTCGGGCACAGGCACGGGATCCGGGTCAGGCCCGGGCACGGGATCGGGATCGGGGTCAGGCCCGGGGCCGGGCGTGACGGAGCCGTCAATGTGGAAGGCTTCGCCGGTCTTCGCCCCCCAGACATACTCAGCCAGTTCGGGAAGGTCAATATAGGGATTGCGGTTGTGCTGGATTTTGTATATGGCCTCGTTGCGCGCTATCTCCTTGCTGTCGACGGGGTCTGCGGCGGCCCACTCGAGCAGCATCGTGTAGGCCCAGGGGCGGAGCGAGGGCCATGCGGAGCCGTCAAACATATAGTTGCGGTCGGACGAGGAGCTCTGCCACGCGATGTCGTCATAGACTGTGAACATGTAGAAATATGCGCGGGCGAAGTCTCCTTTATACTCGTCAGCCGGCTCGTAACACCATTTGCTGCCGCCGCAGTCGCCCGAGGCAGGGGTGCCGACCTTGCTGACGCCGTTGTCGTAGGTCACTCCCTTGCTTGTAGTGTGGACGTGCTGCACTATGCCTAAGGGATAGTTGGACTTCCAGCTGTTGGCATCCGTGTCGGAGGGATTGAGATGGAAGAGGTCCTTGTAGGCGTCATTCTTGGTGCCTCCCCACCAGGAGTTGGGCACGGAATGCTCGATGTTGAGGCCGGGGTGCCCCTGCGAGACGTAGACCACCTCGGGGCTGTACATGTCCCACCAGGCGACTTTGCCGCCGACTATCCGGGTGTCGGTCGACTCGAAGGCCTCCCAGGTGCTGTTGCCGTAGCTGATGGCGGTGTGGTTTCTGACGCAGTTCTTGGCGGCCCGCTTGAGGTCGCTCTTTTTCAGGCCCTCGAGGGAGTCGTAATACCCCTCGGGGATGGCAGCCAGGGCGGCCGAGGCTGCCAGCAGCGCTGCTGAGAGGCAGAGCGCCGGACGCATTAATTCACGTATCATGATTTGTGTTGTATGTTAGTTATGAGTTATCAGTCAGTAGCGGTTGCCTACGGCTATCTTTACCGGGCGCGCAAGCGCGGGCGAGATGATGAAATAGACGCCGGGGGCAAGCAGATGCCTCTCCCCCTCTCTGGCCACTGTCACCAGCACGGGGAGTCCGTCGGGGGTAAGCACAGTCAGGGGGGCCTCGTCGGGTGCGGCCACTACGGTGAAGCCGTCACTCTCGGGGCATATCGTCACGGGGAGCAGGTCTATGCCCTCCACGCCCGAGTCAGCGAGGACAGTCACGGTGTTGGAGCTCTCAGACATGTATCCGAGGCGCACGCTGCAGACGCTGTAGCTCTCCGCGATTTCAGGCGAGCGCCCCTCGATGAGCAGAGATGTGCCGTTAGCCTCCAGGAGCTCTCCCTCGGAGCCGTCGGGATAGTAGCGCACGCGGTTGACAACGTAATAGTCCACGACTTCGGGAGCTGCCGTCCACCGGGCCACATAGGAGTCGCCGGTGACATCCGCAGGCTCCAGGGCCGTCAGCTGCGAAAGCTCGGGCACGGGACACCCCTCGCCTATCAGGTGCACTATGACGCTGGTGCCTCCGGGCAGGCCGCCGTCATAGAGGGCGAGCGTGGCCTCGTACCGGCGCGCTTCGGCGGGGATGAACTGGATATTGAGCAGGTATTCGGCAGCTCCGTTCACTGCCGAGGGGTTGATAGTGCGCAGTTCGGGGGTGAAGCTGTCGCGGTCAGAGCCGCTGACACGCACCGACAGGGGGGCGGTGAGATTGTTGGCCTGGATGCGCAGAGGGGCGTTGACCACATTGCCTACGGCCCCCTGGCCGAAGTCCAGAGCTTCCCCGCTCACGGGAAGTATGATCTCGGGGTCGCCGGTGATGGGAGGTGTGATATTGCCACCCTGGTCAGCGATATGGAAGACTTCGCCCGTGCGCGTGCCCCAGATGTATTCGGCCAGCTCGGGGAAGTCGATGAAGGGGTTTCGGTTGCCCTGCTGCGACTCCACGCCGTTGTTGCGGTCTATCTCCTTCTGGCTGACCGGGTCGCGGCGCGCCCACTGCAGGAGCATGTCGATGGCCCACTGGCGCAGTGTGGGCCAGGATTCATTGGCATTGAACATGTAGTTGATGCACCACGGCAGGTCGTCATATACGGTGGCCATGTAGAAGAAGGCTCTGGCGAAGTCGCCCTTGTATTCATCGCCGGGCTCGAAGACCGCGCTGCTCCCCCCTCCGATGCCGCTCATGGGAGCGCCGACCTTGGTGAGGCCGTTGTCATAGGTCACGCCTCCGGTGCGCGTTTCGCCAAGGGGATAGTTGAGCTTGGCCTGGTTGGCCGGGCCGTCTGAGGGATAGAGGTTCCACATGTCGGTGTAGGCCGGAGTGTATTCCACATCGCCGTTGCGCTTCCACCAGGATTTGGGCACGGCGTGCTCGCGCTGCATCTTGTTGGCTGAGAAGGCCGAAGTGCCGCTCTGGCCGTTGCGGATTAGATAGACGTTGTCGGAATACATTTCCCACCAGCGGCGCAGGCCGTTGTAGAGCTCGGGGTATACGTCTGTGTAAATCCAGTTGTTGGGGAGGCCGTAATATTCCAGGCGCGTGTGGCGGCTGACGCACTCCTTGGCGGCCTGCTTGAGCTGGGCTTTCTGCTTGCCCTCCATGCTGTCGTAATAGCCGGCCGTGTAGTCGGCATACGCTCCTGCGGCTGTCATGGCTGCCAGGGCAGCGAGGAGCATCTTGCGGCGGGCGCCGAGGGCCCTTGTTATCGATTGTATGGTCATCTGCAGAGTCGGGTCTGTGTGATATGATTGATAAAAGTTTGATGTCGCGGAGGGCGCCCTCTTTCGGAGAGGCGCCCTCCAAGGGGGCGGACGCGGTCGCCGGGGCGCCGCGTCCGGAAGAATTATTCACTGAGTTCGTACTCGCTCACCACGACAGCGGGCGCGGAGAGGAATTCTCCGAGGCTGCCCTTGATGAGGATGTGCTTGCCAAACACTTCGGGAGCGTTCTTGAGGCCGAGGGCCTTGCGGAAGTCTCCGTTGAGGCGCACCGGGATGCAGAGCGACGGGTCGGTGCAATCGGCGGTCGGGGCGATGACGATATTGGCATTGCTATAGTTGGCCGATGCCGAGGGAAGCTCGAACTTGACCCCTGTCTCAAACGATGACCCTTCGACATAGCCCACGATATAGCCCCCTACCCATACGCCGGCCTGGGCAAGCTCCCAGTTGGCGCGCACATACTCGATGGTATAGGGGTCGTTCTTGGTGCCCGTGCCCTGGCCGGTGAAGCCGGGGATGTAGAGGCCCTCGATCTCGAAGTAGCTTGCCGATCCGGGATTGCCGGTGATGCCGGGCACGCTCTTGTCGCCGAACACGAGGGGCGAGAAGCGGCCGTAGACATCGATCTTCTTGCCGAAGTTGGCAGGATTGTCGGCCAGGTTGCCATACTCGCGCAGGCTGCTTCCGGCGGGAAGCTCAAGGGCTACGCAGAGGTTGGGGTCGGTGATGCCGGGAGCCTCGGCGATGAGGAGGTTGTTGTCGGCATTGTCGGCTCCGGCGTTGAAGACATACGAGCCGTTGAATCCGATGGAGCCTACGATATATCCCTCAGCCCATCCGCTCATGCCGTTGGAGCCGAAGGAGAGCACTTCGGGCATTGTGTAGGGTTTCTCGCGGGTGCCCTTGCCGTCGAAGATGACGTCATCAGTGGAGCGGAGCAGGAGCTGCCATCCCTGGATGACGTTGGGCTGCGAGGAGTTGGCTGCGCCGTCGCCATACCATGAGAGGATGCCGCGCACACGTCCGGTGCCCGTGGGGAGGATGTCGTTGTAGAACGTGGAGTAGCCGGAGTTGCGCACCACTACCTGCTTGGTCGAGCTTTCGCCGATGATGTAGCGGTTGACAGTCTCCTGATAAGGGGCGTAGACCTCCTTGCCTCCGTCGACGAAGCTGACGTTGCTGAACTCCACGAGCTGGCCCTGCAGCATCACGCACTCCTCGGAGAGGGCGGCTATGTCAGCGAGGTCATCAATGCTCAGGGTGATGCAATACATCTCGTCGGCCGGCTTGTCGGTGTCCAGGCCGACATAGCGGGTGTCGACAACAGGATTGCCGTTGAGCTGCGTGTGGGCCTGGAATTCGGCGAATGACATGAAGGTCAGCTGGTCGACTCCGTTGTAGGGCTCGCCGAGCCATCCGAGCTGCATGAGGCTGTTATAGCGGCCTATCCACAGGCCGGTGACATCGATTACGACCTCCTGGCCGAGATGGTACTCGTTGTAGAGGCTGGCGCGGCGCACCGTTATAGGCATCGCAGCCGTGGCGTCCTGCACCATGAGCGACTGGTATATGTTGCCCGTGGCATCGGAGGAGATGACGCGCCCCTTGATGATGTAATGCTCGCCGGTGGCCTCATCCTTGACCGGACACAGGGTCGCGTTGGTGTCCATGAAGGTCTGCTTCAGCTGGGCTATGGTGGTGTTGGGGGTCATCGTGGCCACCGGGATGACCAGGTCAGGCTCGTCAAAGGAGTTCTGACAGCCCGTAGCCACCGTCATGCCTAACAGCGCGAGGCCCGCAAGTGCTATTGATTTGAATTTCATTGTGGTTCTTCTTTGATATGTGAGGACTTGCCGCGTCACTGGGGCTTGCTGTACACGCCCGTGACGGTGACCTTATCTATCTCCCATGTGCCCGACAGGTCTGCGGTCGAGGTGTAGCGGAAACGTATCTGGATTTTCTTTCCGGCAAACTCATCAAGGTTGATATATCCGGAGTCGGTGAAGGTCCAGCTCGTGCCCGAGGGGAGGATGGGGAGTTCCACCTTCACCCACTCCTCTGTGCCGACTTCGCGCACCATAGTGGAGGTCATCTCGTTGAAGGCCTGCTGGTCGCCGAAATAGTTGGCGGCCTGGTGGACCATCATGCGGGGGGTGACGTAGTTGGTGAGGTCGATTACGGGCGAGAGGGCCGAGGCGTCGGTGACTGCGGCGCTGCCGGAGCGGCCGGCGGTGGCCACGAGGCCGTACTGCGTGCTGTGCTTCCAGGTGTCATCGCTCCAGGGGGTGCCCTGGTCGAAGGTGAAGCCCTGCATGTCGCTCGTCAGGGTGACTGTCCATACGGTGCGCGATCCGGCCGGGAGTATCATGCTCGGATCGGGCTCATGCCCCTCCTCGCCCCACTCGAAGTCGGTGACGCTGCGCACGCCGTAGGCGCTGCAGTATTTGGAGCCTGTCGTGCCGTAAAGGCACACCATCTGACCCTTCGCCTCGGGATTCGAGGCCAGGTTGAGGGCGTTGCGCACACTGCCCGAGGGGAGCTGCACGGGGACGCACTTCTCCCAGTCTGTCTCATCGGGGGTGGCTGCTATGAGGATATTGGTGTTGACGCCGGCGGGGACATCAAACTTCGCCGTCTCGGCCTTGAGGACACTGGTGATATTGACATCGATCCAGCCGACGATATAGCCCTTGACCCAGTTTTCAGTGCGGTCGCCGGGCGTGGAGCCCAAGGAGGCCTGGTAGGCGGTCAGGGGATTGTCCCAGTCGCCGTTGCCGATGCCCCCTTCGGGAAGCACCACCGGGGGCTGGGCATAGTCGTCCGAGCATGAGCCCAGGCCGAAGGCCAGGCCGAGGAGCATCAGGACGCAGATTGCTGTATTTTTCATTTCAGTGGGATTCGGTTAAAAAAACGGTTAGAAACGCACTCCGATGTTGAGGAACACGCGGATTCCCTGGGCGTATGACACCTTGTTGGGATACTTGTTGACGTTATAGTTGGTATAGTCGAACTTGCCGTCCTGCCAGCCGCGCATCTGGATGTCGCGGTTGTTGAGGAAGTTGTTGACGCTGAGGTTGAAGTTGAGCGAGCCCCAGCGGGTGTAGAGCATCTTGCCGATGGAGAGGTTCATGACGAAGGCGTCCTTGAGCTTGTCCTGGCGTGTGATCTCGTCGCGGCGGATGATATATTCCTCCTCGGAGGTGCAGAACTTCCACAGGCCGGGCATCTCCTCATGGCGGGCGTAGGAGAGGTCATAGTAGTTGTCGAGCATCCAGTTGGCGTTGACCTCGAAAAACCACATGTTGATGTTGTAGTTCACTCCGACGCTGTATGCCTGCTGCGGCGCGCAGCCGATATGATAGTTTTTCAGGTAGACGGTGCGCTCCACGTCGGCCTGGGCGCCGTTCTCATACGAGCGCACGCCGTTAGGGTTGTTCTTGTACTGGTAGCGGCTGAATGTGCCGAGGGCTTTGACGCTCAGGCCGGTCATGATCTTGTATTCCATGCCCAGCTCGATGCCTTTGTATTCGGTCTGGAGTCCGGAGATGGAGTAGTTCATGAAGCTGTTGAGGTCATAGTCGTAGAATCCGGTGTGGCGGATAGCGTCCCATACATGGGTATAGAAGCCTGTGATGCTGCCGCGGAAGCGGGGATATACCCAGGTGTAGGAGAGGTCGCCGGTGAAGAATTTCTCAGTCTTGAGATTGGGCACGGCCGTGTCCTTGATGCGGGAGCTGACGTATGAGTCATACGGGCGGGGCGAGCGGCTGCCACCCTCGATGTGGGCCACGATGTAGTTGCGGCCGTCAATCTTGTAGGTGGCTCCGGCCTTTGCCGCGCCGTTCCAGAAGGAGTGCGTCTCGCCGTTGCCGTAGGAGTTCTCGGGGGCGCGTCCGTTGCGCATGTTGCCGTGGCGCAGGAATGAGCTGAACGAGCCCTCTACGCCGTAATAGACGTTCCAGTGACGCGTCACAATCTGGTTCTGCAGCCAGAGGCGGGCGTCGTTCCAGCGGATGTTGTAGTCGTAGCCGAACACCTCACCCTTCTTGGTGATCATGCGGTCGGGATTGTTAAGGTCGTTCTGCAGCGTGCCGGTGTCGTGGCCGAAGTCACGCTCGGAATAGGTGTCGATGTCACGCCAGAAATAGCCTCCGAGCAGGTCCTCCATTGTCTTGAAGTAGTGGGCATCGGTGTAGTTGTAGCTGATGCCCCCCTGGAGGGTCAGGACCTCGCTGATGCGGTGGTTGATGTAGGAGTTGAAGAGCAGCGAGGTGAGGTTGCTGTGATTGTTCTCCAGAATCGTGCTCGACTGTCCGGCATACTGCGGGTCGCGGTCGAAGTTGGTGTTGTTGAGCACGTTGCTGCGGTAGATTTCATCCCAGTTGATCTGGCGGAAGGCCTTGTCTGACTCCCATTTGTCCTTGATGAACTCATACTGCGCCAGCTGTGCCTCATAGAGTTCGGTCCCTTCGTCGGCCGTCGGGGCCCAGAAGGAGGGCATGTTGCGGTAATAGTCGGGCGAGGGGCTGTAGCCATAATAGTTGAGGCGGCTCTGGGCGTACGCGTTGTGGCGGAAGCCGACAGCGGTGTTGAGCTCGGTGCCCCTCTTGGGCTTGAAAATCCAGTTGAGAGTGGCCGAGGGGTCGAAGGAGTTGACCACGCGCGCGCTGCGCTTCTTGCCGAAGAACCAGCCCCAGGAGGGGTTGTAGAGGTTGCTTCCGGCCAGGTCGTAGGCCTCCTGTGTGGTGGTGCCGGCCGTGGCGCGCTCCGTGGGGGCGCCCCAGGTAGTGAGGTTGAGCGAGTGCTTGTCGTTGAAAATCTTCTGGAGCGACAGGCTGTAGCCGAAGGAGTTGTAGAAGGTGCCTTCGATTACGCCCTCCGGGGCGTAGCGGCCTATGATGCTGGCCGAGAAGGCCCAGCCGTTGCGCGTCACTCCGGTGGAGTACTGCAGCATGGCGCGCAGCATGTAGTTGGAGTTGGTATAGCTCAGGTTGCCGCGGAAGCCGGGGGCGTACTCGGAGGCGTAGGTGGTGGTGTTGGCAGTGCCGCCGATGGCGCCGAAGGCGTAGCCGGCCAGGTCAGAGGCGATGCTGACCGACTTGGAGCGGAAGGCGCTCGAGGTCAGGCCGCCGAAGGAGCTGTAGGAGAAGGAGCCGCGCATCGGGTCGTTGAACTTGATGCCGTTGACGTAGCCGTCGCTCCAGGTGTTGTCAAGGCCGCGGTGCTTGAAGTACACAGCCGAGAAGTTATAGTTGGAGCCCTGGAAGTAGATGTCGTCCGTAGCCCCCTGTATGGTGCCCACGTTCTGGGTCATCCCCTCGTCGTCGGCGATCTGCTCCTCATCATAGATGTAGGCGTCTGAATTGAGAAGCTCGCCGTCGTAGCCGGAGACTGTCATGACGATGTCGCCCAGGTCGACGGACTGGTCGAACCGGATAAGGATATCCTTATAGAGGTCTTCGTATCCGAAGGCCACGATGTTGAGCACGTCGGCTCCGCCCCCGAGTCCGGAGATGGTGAATGTGCCGTCGTCGCCGGTGATGACAAACCGGGCCTGGTCACGCAGCAGGACGTTGGCGTCTGCTATGGGACGCTTGTCCTGGCTGACGACACGGCCCCGGATTGCAGTCTCCGACATGGCCGTGAGCGAGACACAGGCCAGTACGGCAAGCAGGGATAGTTTCTTTAGCATGTCGGTTGGAATGGTTGAGTCAGTATAGTGGTTGGTATGATGGTAGAGGATCCGCCCTTCCGCGCTCACTTCACCTCCTTGACCAGGAAGATTTCCGTGGGGAAATGGTCAGAGTAGCCGTTAGACCAGGCGCCTCCCGAGAATGTGCGGTGGGGATAGCCCTTGTACTGGCCGTCGGTCTGTTTGAGGAATTCCTTGTTGAGCACCTCGGCGCCGTGGAATTTGAGGCCGCCGCGCCCTTCGAGCAGGTTGTAATTGATGATAATCTGGTCAAAGAGGTCCCACTGGCCGCGGTAGATGTATGAGCCGATGCCCTTGTCCAGTTTCTCCCAGAAGGGGTTGAAGTATCCACCCTCATGGCAGTCCTTGGCCTTCTTGACAGCGCCGAGCACTTCGGAGCAGCTCTTGTCGGAGGGGTCATCGTTGAGGTCGCCCATGATGATGATGCCGATGTTGGGGTCGATGGTGAGCAGGGAGTCGGCTATCTGGCGGCTCAGAGCCGCTGCGGCCTCGCGCAGGTAGCTGCTCTCCGAGCTGCCTCCGCGGCGCGAGGGCCAGTGGTTGACGATGACGCCGACGCGGCTCCCTCCGAGCAGGCCTACGACACACATCTGGTCGCGGGTGCGGAAGCGAGGGTTGTCAGGGATGGTGAGGCGGTGGTTGGTGACGTTGATGAGCTTGAAGAAGCGGGGATTGTAGAGCAGGCTGACATCCACGCCGCGCGCGTCGGGGCTGTCATGGTGCACGATCTGGAGATTCCAGTCCTTGATGGCAGGCTGCGCCACGAGGTCCTGGAGCACCGTGATGTTCTCTATCTCGCTGCATCCTATGATGGCCGGGCCAAGGGGGGTGGTCTTGGTGGTCATCTGCGAGATGGCGTAGGAGAGGTTGGCGAGCTTGGAGCGGTACTTGGCGCCGTCCCAGCGGTTCTTGCCCTCGGGCGAGAACTCGAAGTCATACTTGCCGTTGTTGTTGATGGTGTCGAAAAGGTTCTCCAGGTTGTAGAAGGCCACCCCGAAGGTCTGGAAACGCTTCTTCTCCTGGGCATGCCCCGGCAGGGCGCATGCCAAAGCCAGCGCGGCTGCGGCGCAGGCGGAGAATACGCGGCGGAATCTGATGTTCATGAGAGCTGAGGTTAGGAGTGCGGAGATCAGAAATATTTGACTTCGTGGCCCACCATGTCGCTGAGCACTGCGTTGGCCAGAGAGGAGGCTCCGATGCGGAAGTAATCCTGGTTGAGCCATTCATCGCCTAATATCTCCTTGACGAGTGCGTAATACTGCAGAGCTTCGGCTGTGGTGCGCACACCTCCGGAACATTTGAATCCGACCTTGCGGCCCGTCTTCTCGTAGTACTCCTTGATGCACTGGCACATCACCCACGCGGCCTCCAGAGATGCCCCGGGGTAGATCTTGCCCGTGGAGGTCTTGAGGAAATCAGCGTCGCTGTAGAGTGACAGCACGCTGGCCTTCTTGATGGCCTCGGCGGTCTTGAGGGCGCCGGTCTCCAGGATAACCTTCATGCGGGCCCCCTTGCATGTGTGCTTGAGCTCGATGAGCTCCTCGCAGAGACCCTCGTAATCCTCATCGCGGAACATGCCGACGTTGAAGACCACATCCACTTCATTGGCGCCGTCAGCCACGGCAAGGGCCACGTCAGCCACCTTGACAGCCGTGAAGGTCTGGCTCGAGGGGAAGCAGCCGGCGACCACAGCGATGTCTACGCCGGGGACCTCGAGATGGGTCTTGACCACTTCGGCGAAGTTGCTGTAGACGCAGATAGCGGCCACGTTCTTAAACTGCGGGTAGTCGTTGTCAAAGGCATTGACGCGCTCCGTGAAGGCGGCTACGCTTTTCACGGAATCCTCCGTGCTGAGCGTGGTGAGGTCGATCGAGCTCAGGAGGAACTGATAGACCTCCGGGGAGGCGTATTCCGGGGCTTTGGCTACTATCTTCTGCACTTCAGCCGCAACTGCGGCATCATCGCTGAGCACACGGCTCGAAGCGAGGGCTTCCTGGTATTTATCCATATATTTAAGGGTTTTGTGTCGATATATAGGTGTTTTATGACAGTTGTAAGTACGCAAAATTAATATCCCTGCGGCAATAATCAAAACTTCACCCCGTTTTTTTGCGCTCCGCGCTCGATTTTTTTGTGGCGCGGTAAGGACTTTAAGGTCTGGGCGCGGTAAGGTCATTAAGGTCATTAAGGACTTTAAGGTCATTAAGGTCATGCGCGACCCTGCTGTCCTTAAAGACCTTAATGTCCCTAATGACCTTAAAGTCCTTAACGTCCTTAATGTCCTTAAAGACCTTAAAGTCCTTAACGTCCTTAATGTCCTTAAAGACCTTAAAGTCCTTAAAGTCCTTAAAGTCCTTAAAGACTCTAAAGTCCCTAATGACCCTAAAGTCCTTAAAGTCCTTAAAGACCTTAAAGACCTTAAAGTCCTTAATTGTCGGATTTGGCGCGTCGGGGGGCTATGCGGTCGGGATTGCGTGCCAGGAAGTCCTTCCAGGAGGAGGGCCCTTTGGCTACGGCGGGCTTGCCCGTCTCGTAGAAGTGCGTCAGAGCCGCCGCCAAGGCGTCGGTGGCGTCAAGCAGGTCCGGCATCTGGTCGGAGGGGATCTTGAGGATATGCTTGAGCATCGAGGCCACCTGCTCTTTCGAGGCCGCCCCCTGCCCGGTGACAGCCATTTTGATGCTGCGGGGAGGATATTCGCTGATAGGGACATCACGCGCCAGGGCCGCCGCCATGGCGACCCCCTGCGCGCGGCCGAGCTTCAACATCGACTGCACGTTCTTGCCGAAGAAGGGGGCCTCGATGGCAACTTCGTCCGGGAGATATTGCGCCACAAGGCCGCTGACGCGCTCGTATATGCGCGCCAGCCTGAGATAATGGCTCTCCATGCGCGAGAGCTTGATGACACCCATGACCACCAATTCGGGAGTCTTGCCGTTGACTCCGAGTATACCGTAGCCCATCACATTCGTGCCCGGGTCAATGCCCATTATGACGCGCTCATAGCGCTTGACTCTCTCGTCAACCAAGGGGCACCTCCTCCAGCACTGTGGCGAATGTCAGGCCCTCGCCTCCGGCCCAGCGGGCATATTCTTCGGACAGGCTCTCAGCGGGACCCTGCCGGAAAGCCTCCAGGTCGGCATCGGCCGGACAGCGCTTCTGCAGCGACACGCTGAGGGCATGCTCGGCAAACTCCGGGTCGCCTGGCACTTCAGCAACTTTGAGCAATGCGCACCCTGCGAGCTCCGGCGCCGCGAACCGGGCGCGGATCCACTCCAAAAAGGCCTCCTCACGCCGGGGGTCGACTATGAATGTAAGATTGTAGATTTTCATATTGACGTTATAATTTTGACTCAAAACGATTTTTGATGTATAAAATTCCGTAGCCGTGCAGCGAAACTACATAGTTGTGCAGCGTAAATTCCGTAGCCGTGCAGCCGATGAGTACCGTCAAGAAAGCCCTGGAGGGGCGTAACTGCGTTATCCCCGGGCGTGAGCCCGGGGTAGAAGGCCTCCAACGACCACCACCCCGGAGGGGTGGTGACGACAGACATCGGAGTTCCAGGCCCCGGGTTTACACCCGGGGTTAACGCCGTGAGGCCCCTCCGGGGCCGGGCACATACCCCTGGGTTAACACCGTGAGACTCCGGAGGGGCCGGGCACATACCCCTGGGTTAACGCCGTGAGGCCCCTCCGGGGCTGGGCACACACCCGGGGTTAACACCGTGAGGCCCCTCCGGGGCCGGGGTCTGGGATGCTGTTGAATGTCGGATACATAAAAAAACGGCATGCTTATCACTAAACACGCCGCCAAAACAAAATTATGAAAAACATTCAACGCTAATGCTGCCGGGCAGCATTTTTGAGCCTCTTGTCGGATTCGAACCAACGACCCCGAGATTACAAATCACGTGCTCTGGCCAACTGAGCTAAAGAGGCAGGCGGGCAAGCGGGCTACACCGCCGTCTCAACCTATAACCCTTGCTACAATCAAGTCCTGGGGGATTCAAGGGAGACTGGCCCGTAGGGCTTACCCGAGTGCAAAATTACAACGATTTTCCGGTTCCACCAAATTTTTCCGCAAAAAAATGTATCCGGAGCATCATTTTTTTTATTTTCTTCATCCCGTCACCCTCCCTTCCGGAGATGGCGCCAAAGGCCCCGGAGGGTCCGGCGTTTCCCCGGCAGGAGAGGCAACGTACTGATTTTCATCAGTCATTAGACTTCTTCGCTTTTCTTTCGCGGTGCTTGCGCGGCACGTTGCGGCCATGCTGGTCGCGGCGCTCTTTGCGCGGACGGTTGGGATTGCCGTCATCGGCGATGAGGGCGAAGTCAAGCTGCTTGCGCTCCAGGTCGGCGCGCGCCACCTGCACGCGCACCTTGTCGCCAAGGGTGTACTTGTTGCCGTGGTTGCGCCCTATGAGGCAGAAGTTCTTCTCGTCATAGTCGTAGTAGTCATCGTTGAGGTCGCGCACCGGCACGAGGCCTTCGCACATGTTCTCGTCGAGCTCCACATAGAATCCCCATTCGGTCACTCCGGAGATTACGCCCTCGTAAATCTCGCCAAGGCGGTCCTTCATGAATTCCACCTGCTTGTAGCGTATCGAGGCGCGCTCTGCGTTGGAGGCGAGCACTTCCATTTCTGAGGAGTGCTTGCACTGGTCCTCCACCTTCATCTGGTCGGCCGAGCGGCCGCCGTCGAAATAGCGCTGCAGCAGACGATGCACCATCATGTCGGGATAGCGGCGTATCGGCGAGGTGAAATGGGTGTAGTATGGCACAGCCAGGCCATAGTGGCCGATATTGTCGGTGGTGTACTCGGCTTTGGCCATGGAGCGGATGGCAAGCATGGAGAGCATATTCTCCTCACCCTTGCCTTTGACATCCTTGAGCAGGCGGTTGAGGCTCTTGTTGACCTTGCGCGCGCTCCCGTCCGGGTCTACTTTATAGCCGAACCGCGAGGCGATGGAGGCGAAGTTGGAGATTTTCTCGGGATCCGGATTGGCGTGAACGCGGTAGACGAAGGTCTTGGCTTTCTTGCCCTCGCCTACATCCCCGATGAATTTCGCCACGGCCACGTTGGCCAGGAGCATAAACTCCTCGATGAGCTTGTTGGAGTCCTTGGCCTCCTTGAAGTACACGCTCACCGGCTTGCCATCCTTGTCAATCTCAAAGCGCACTTCCGCCCTCTCGAACTCCAGGGCGCCCGCATCGTAACGACGCCTGCGCAGCTGCTTGGCCAGGGAGTTGAGCACGTTGATTTCGCGCGAGTACTCCCCTTTTCCGGTCTCTATTATCTCCTGGGCCTCTTCGTATGTGAAGCGGCGGTTGGACTTGATGACAGTGCGCCCTATGCGGGTGTGCAGCACATTGGCCTTGTCATCGAGCTCGAAGATGGCGGAGAAGGTGAGCTTCTCCTCGTCGGGGCGCAGGGAGCAGATGCCGTTGCTCAGATGCTCGGGAAGCATGGGGATGGTGCGGTCCACGAGATAGACGCTTGTGGCGCGCTCGCGGGCCTCCTTGTCAATGATGCTCCCCGGGGTGACGTAATGGGTGACGTCGGCTATATGCACTCCCACCTCCCAGTTGCCGTTGGCAAGCTGGCGGATTGAGAGGGCGTCGTCGAAGTCCTTGGCGTCGCGCGGGTCAATGGTGAAGGTGGTGACGTGGCGGAAGTCCTCGCGCTTGGCCACCTCCTCGGGGGTGATTCCGGCAGTTATCTTGTCGGCTGCCTTCTCCACATTCTCGGGATATTTGTACGGCAGGCCGTATTCGGCGAGGATGGCGTGCATCTCGGCCGTATTCTCACCCTTGACGCCAAGCACGTCCACCACCTCTCCCCTCGGGTTCATCTCCTCGTCTTTCCAGACTGTGATCCGGGCTATCACCTTGTCGCCGCTCTTGCCACCCTTGAGGGCTGAGCGCGGTATGATGATGTCGGCCGCGAGGAACTTGGAGTCGGTGATGACGGCTGCATAATTCTTTTCAACTTTAAGCGTGCCAATGAACACCTGGTCTTTGGTCTCAAGAATCTCCAGCACCTGGGCTTCGGGCTCCTGGCCGCCGCGCGAGGCGGACACCATCACGCGCACGCGGTCGCCGTTGAGGGCGTGCATGGAGTTACGCTCAGCCACGAGTATCTGCTCGTCATCGATGATGACAGCGTTCTTGCCGTTGCTGCGGCGCACGAATATGCCCTCGCCCTCGGTGCCTCGGTTCACCTTGGCCTTGTAGCGCCCCAGACCCACTTCGATGATCTCATCGGCGGCGGCGAGGTCTTCAAGCATATTGATGACATCGTTGCGCCGCGCCGGGGAGGTCGCGTCTATGGCGAAAGCAATCTGCTTATAGTTGAACGCCTGCTTTTTCTCTTTCTGCAGGAATTCCATTATCTTGTCCCGGAGCTCCGATTTCTTGATGCGGCCTCCGGTTGCATTGTCTTTATGTCTCATTTCAGAATAATTGTCTTTTTGAATTTTGGTGTTGTAAACAGGGACGCGCGCATACGCCACTTTTGCACGTGTGTGGGTTTCGGCGCGCATATATATGGTTTTAACGCGCCGGGCGCGCTGATAGTTTTAGGGGTCCGGGAGTCCCGGGACTTAAAAAATTTTATTAGACGACGTCTCAGCAGCCGTGGCTGCGCAGCTCATGCATCTTGCGGTGAAGCGGTTCCTGGCCGTCATATTCGTTGGCATACCCTTTGAACCACTCCAGGTCAGCCTTGGTCAGTTTGTACACGTTGCAGTCAAGGGGATGGCGCCGCTTGTCAAAACGGGCGTCCAGTTCATTGAGTGCGCGGTACCGGGCGTTGACATGGATCACGGCGACAATCTTCTCCCCCTTGGGCTCGTTCATGCGCGAGGCTTTCAGACGGTAGCCACCCGTGGCCTCAACGACCGCTATCCACCCTTTGGCATATTCACGGTAATACTTCTCGCGTTCCTGCTCCCATACATGCAAATAGCGTTCCAACAATTCCTCCGCAGGTGCATCGGCGGCTCCGGAAGCCGTGCCGCCATCCTCCGGGCCCTCGGAGCGGGCAGGGTATTTCTCGTTGAATTCCTCCAGCAGGACCTGGAGGCACTGCATGGTCTTGAGGGTGTCATAGCTGGCCCCGTGCGCGGCGCTCTCGCTAAACTCTATGCCCAGTTCTCCGGCGGTCACGCTCAGGCCCCGGCGCGAGTCGAGAGGGACTCCGGCATCCTTGCCCCGGCACAGCCAGTGCAGGTCGCGTATGTCTATGACGGCCTTGTCATCGAGCCTCTCCACGCCCTCATATTTCAGAGCCTCTATGTCATTGTCAATCGCGAAGCCCACGAGGCAGTCTGCCTTATCAATGAGATTCTGCACCATAGGACGGAATTTAAGGAAATGCGGCCGGTGGCGCACCATTTCCGGAGATATGTGATGCACCCTCTCCGACCCCGGCCACCGCTGCTCCTTACGAGGCTTGAAATACTGGTGGAAGACTTCTTCACAGACGTTTTCAGAACCCTCTCCGGGCATGTCCCCCTCTGCGGCTTCCGGACTGCCGGTGGCGCTCTCCGCTGCGGCCGCGGGAGCGGCCGCAGCACTCGCCGGGGAGCCGGGGTCCGGAAGATAAGCCAGCGCGTATACTGAGAGCTCCAGGACTTCTTTGATAGCAAACTCGGCATCGAAGCCTACAAACCGTATTGAGCCGTCGCTATGTGTTGATATGTTTTGATTTTTCACGATAGGATTTTCCATTGCCGGAATTTCATTTTTTGGGAAAGTTAAAGCGGCGCAGCTCTCAGCCCACGGCTCTCAGACCCCGGACTCATTCCCGGGCCCCGGGCTTACTCCGAGGCCCCGGGCTTATTCCATGACCCCGGCTCTTAGAAACTTTCAAGTCTCTGGGGCGCGGTCCTGCTTTTCGTGGCTGTGGGGCTGCGCGAAATGCTCTGTGATAATCTTCGCGCGGGCTTTGCCCACCACGGCGGCAATCTCATCGGGGCCGGCCTCCTTGAGCCGCTTGAGGCTTTTGAAGTGGCGCATCAAGGCTTCTGCAGATTTCTCGCCGATGCCGCTAATGCTGTCGAGCTCGCTTCTCACCTGCCCTTTTGACCGCCGCAGGCGGTGGTGGGTGATGCCGAAACGGTGGGCTTCATCGCGCAACGCTTGTATAACGCGAAGACTGGGGCTTTTCTTATCTATGTACAGAGGCAGGGTGTCTCCGGGAAAGTAAATTTCCTCAAGCCGCTTGGCGATGCCTACGAGCGCGACCTCCCCTCTTATGCCCATTTCATCGAATGCTTCAACAGCGGCGCTGAGCTGCCCTTTGCCGCCGTCGACCACCACTAACTGCGGCAGCGGCTCCCCTTCGGCCATCATGCGGGTGTATCTGCGGTGAAGCACCTCTTTCATGCTGGCGAAGTCATTCGCCCCTACCACGGTCTTGATGATGAAATGACGGTAGTCCTTCTTCGAGGGCTTGCCATCCCGGAAAACGACGCAGCTTGACACGGGATTGGTGCCCTGGATGTTGGAGTTATCGAAACACTCTATGTGGCGCGGCTCGGTATTGAGCCGGAAATCCTTCTTCATCGTCTCCATGAGCTTGCGCACGCTCCTGTCAGGGTCCAGGGCGTCTGCCTGCTTCTCTTTATCGTGCATGTACTGGGCTGCGTTCTTCATGCCGACATCGAGGATTTTCTTTTTCTCGCCGCGCTGCGGCACGGTGAAGGTCGCCCCTTCCAGCTCCACATCGGGCAGAAAGGGCACTATGATTTCAGTGAACTGCCGGTCAAACCGGCGGCTTATTTCACCTATTGCTATTGACAGAATCTCCTCTTTGCTCTCCGCCAGGCGGCGGCGGAATTCAAGGTTTAGGCTCTGCACGACGGCGCCGTTGTGCAGGTGCATGAAGTTGACGTATGCCGCGTCTCCGTTTTCGACATACGAGAACATGTCGATATCTTCCGATGAAGAGGGGGCGATGAGGCTCTTGGCGTTGTATCGCTTCACACTCTCATATTTCTCCTTTATAATCTGAGCCTCCTCGAATTTCCACTCCTCGCTGAGGCGCTCCATCTCCCCTTTGAGATATTTTTCAAGTTCGATGGTCTCGCCGTTGAGAATCTGGCGCACACGCTGTATGACCGAATTGTATTGCTCGCGGTTGACGAGGCCGCGGCAGGGGCCTCCGCACTTTCCGATATGATAGTCCAGGCAGAGGCGCCCCTTCCCCCTGGCGATGCTCTTTTCGTCGAGAGCGTGGCGGCATGAGCGCAGAGGGTATATCTCGCGTATGAGCTCAAGGACCACCTTAGCCGACTGCTGGTTGGCATACGGGCCGTAGTATTTCGCCTGCAGTCCTTTCTCGCGCGTCATGAACACCCGGGGGAAGGGTTCTTTGGTGATTACTATCCAGGGGTATGACTTATCATCTTTCAGGAGGACGTTGTATCGGGGCTGATACTCCTTGATCATCGCGCTCTCGAGCTGCAGGGCATCCTGCTCTGTAGCGACGACGATGAAGCGCAAGTCGACGATGTTGCGCACGAGCAGATTGGTGCGCACCGAGTCATGGCGGCGGTTGAAATATGATGACACGCGGCGTTTGAGGCGTTTCGCCTTTCCGACATAAATCACCTTGCCGTGGCGGTCTACATACATATAGACTCCCGGCTTCTCGGGCAACGACAGTATGCGCTCGCGCAGGTGTTTGCCCGGCTTGTTGTGATTGAGGTCGTCCGCAGTGCGGTCCGGAGTCAGCTCAATGCCGAATCCGCCGAATTCATCGATATTTCTGCCATGTCCGGCGAGCAGTTCCTTCAGCCTCGAGTGGTCTGCCGCATCCTCGGGCTGAGGGTGCGGGGGCTCTCCTTGCAGATGGTCAGTCATGTTCATTCGTAACGGAGCAGGGATGTGATCTCCACATCCTTGGGGAGGTTGTCGCGTCCGTGGAGCGCATCAAGCTCCACCACGAAGTTGATATAGATTTTTTTGGGATTCATGCTCTTCACGAGTTCGTAGCATGCGTTCATGGTGCCGCCCGTGGCGAGCAGGTCATCGTGGAGCACCACGATATCGTTTTCGTTGATGGCGTCGCTGTGCATCTCGATAGTGTCCACGCCATACTCCTTGGCGTAAGATTTCTTGATAGTCACCGAGGGGAGCTTGCCCGGCTTGCGGGCAGGCACGAAACCGGCGCCCAGCTCGTAGGCGAGGATGCTTCCGCCGATGAAACCGCGTGATTCTATCCCCACCACCTTGGTCACTCCGCGGTCGCGATAGATGTCCGCGAGGGCGCGGCTCATCACTTTGAGGGCCTCGCCATCCTTGATCAGAGTAGTGAGGTCGCGAAACATGATTCCCTTCGAGGGGAAATCGGGCACATCTCTGATGACGCCCTTGAGGTCTTCAATTTCCATAAGGTTCTTTCAGTTATTATTGTTATCTATTATGGTTGTCAATTTCGGTTATTATCAATCATGGTTGCCAATTTCGGTTATCAAGCATGCTTGCTGTATCAATCTCACACCTGCGAAGATGATGCCACGAAACAACAAAATTCTTCAAAACCCCAAAAATTCACGATGAATAGGGAGTTTTTCATCGCGCGGATTCTTCAGCACTACACCTTATATTATATATAGGGCTGCACGGGTGGAAAACACCGCAATCCTTCCGGAGAATGGACTGCGCTCAGGTTTCACATCCTTTCATGCCGCTTTTCCTGCTTCTGCATCAGATTCCGAAATTTTTGAAGTCAAATTGTTCCACGTGGAACACACCCCTATCTTCGGATGAGGAGCACCAGCACGCTGATATCTGCCGGGGAGACACCGGATATACGGGACGCCTGGCCTATTGTAGCCGGACGGATGCGGGCGAGCTTCTGACGGGCCTCAGTGGAGAGAGCCTTCACCTCGGCATAGTCAAATCCGGCAGGTATCTTGACATTCTCCAATCGCAATGCCCGCTCCGCAGTCTCGCGCTCGCGCCGTATGTATCCTTCATATTTCACTAAAATCTCCGCTGCTTCGGCAATTTCATCCCGCCGCCCGGCAGGAAGCATCTCCAGGCGCTCCCTGACTGCAGGCACAGCCTCCGCCAGTTCGGCGAAACCGATCTTCGGACGCCGCAGCAATTCAATCACACGGACTCCTCCTGAAAGCGGAGCGCTTCCGACAGCTGACAAAAGCTCGTTGAGCTGCGCATCGGGACGCACGGAAACTGCCGCACACCATTCAATCAGCCCGTCCCTCTCCCGTTTCTTGTTCTCCATGGCTTCAAGGCGCGCATCAGCAGCCAGGCCAATGCGGTGGCCGATGGGCGTAAGACGCATGTCGGCATCATCCTGACGGAGCAATATGCGGTATTCGGCACGCGAGGTAAACATGCGGTAGGGTTCATCCACACCTTTGGTGACAAGGTCATCTATCAGCACGCCTATATAGGCCTGGTCACGGCCGAGGACGAGAGGCTCCTCCCCCTTGACCGCCAGAGCGGCATTGATTCCGGCCATCAGACCCTGGGCGGCTGCCTCCTCATATCCGGTGGTGCCATTGACCTGCCCGGCGAAATAGAGCCCCCCTACGAGTTTTGTCTGCATATCATGCGTCAGCTGCGTCGGAGGGAAATAGTCATATTCTATCGCGTAGCCCGGACGGTAAAACAGCACATCCCGGAGCGCAGGCACCCTCTCCAGGGCATCCATCTGCACTTTCCAAGGGAGCGAGCTGGAAAAACCGTTGATATAGTATTCTTCTGTCTCCTCACCCTCGGGCTCTAAAAAGAGCTGATGACTCTCCTTGTCAGCGAAGGTCACTATCTTGGTCTCTATCGACGGACAGTATCGGGGCCCTATGCTCTGTATCTGGCCGTTATATAAAGGAGAGTCGGCAAGATTATCGTTGAGAATACGGTGCACTTCCGGATTCGTGTGTACTATGTAGCAGTCGCGAGGCCGCAGGGTACGCTTCACTCCGGGGAGAAATGAGAATTTGTGAAAATCACGCACCACTTCCCCATCCGGCTTCACTGTGTCGTCGCCCGTTTGAACCTCACACAGATTTTTTTCGATGGAACGGCCATCTATGCGTGCCGGAGTGCCTGTCTTCATGCGTCCGGTCTCAAAGCCTAACGAGACCAATTGCTCTGTCAGTCCCCCGGCCGCACCCTCGGATATGCGACCCCCGGGCACTTGCACCGGACCGAAGTGCATAAGACCGTTAAGGAATGTGCCGGCGGTGAGAATCACCTTGTCTGCATAAAACTCCACCCCAAGGGCAGTGCGCACTCCAGTCACCCGATATTTGCAGGTTCTATCATCGCAGCCCCGATTTTCTTCGATTAAAAGGGAGGTTACGGTGTCTTGAAACATGCTCAATCTATCAGTCCGGTCGAGCGTGCGCCTCCAGGCGTCAATATAACGCGTGCGGTCGCTCTGCACTCTGGGCGACCATACGGCCGGCCCTTTCGAGCGGTTGAGCATGCGGAACTGTATGGCGGTTTCATCGGCAATTATACCCATTTGTCCCCCCAAGGCATCGATTTCACGCACTATCTGCCCTTTCGCCACCCCGCCTACGGCAGGGTTGCACGACATCTGGGCGATGCGGTTCATGTCAGATGTTATGAGCAGGGTCTCGCACCCGAGACGGGCCGAGGCCACAGCGGCCTCGCACCCCGCGTGGCCGCCGCCGACTACTATGACATCAAAATCAAATTTCATCCGATTCTATCGTAAATTTCAAGAGCTTCGTTTTCATTAGCCTCCATGACCTCCCTTTCTCCGGGTCCCTTGTCATCGATGCCGCAAAGGTGCAGAATTCCGTGGATGATGACCCTGAGCAATTCGCGCTCGAAGGTGACGCCGAACTTCGCGGCGTTGGTGGCCACCGTATCAACGGAGATGAGAATATCCCCTCCTATCTTGTCGCCGCGCGAATAGTCAAACGTGATGATGTCCGTGTAGTAGTCATGGCCGACAAACTGACGGTTGGCCTTGAGCATCTCCTCGTCATTGATGAAACGGTATGACACGTCACGCACCTTGCGGTCATGGCGGGCCGCCACCTCCCCTATCCACTTCGACACGCGCTCGTTGTCGAACCGGGGCATCGCGACCCCTTCAGCCTCAAACTCTATCATTCGTCAGTGATTTTTGTTTTAACCAGCAAATATAATGAATTTTTTCTTTACCCTCCCCATAATTTCCCGATTTTTTTATTTTCCTCATTCCGAGCCGCTCCTCTCCGCCCCGGAGGTTCATAAAGGCATTTTTTAGCAATAATTGCGCCTTAATTTGAAAATTCATATTATCATTCTGATTATCTGACGATTAAAATAAATATTCGCTGCAAATAAGCCTTTGAGAATGGATTTATGCCCTCTGCAATCGGGCCGCTGCACAGCGAGCCGATTGTCAGAGGCCCCTCCTGTTTGCCCTCTCTGCTGAGATTTCGGGTGGGCCTGCATGGTCAAACGGAAATTTATGCTTAAATTTGCGACACCAACAAATATTTGCAAATATTTGCGACACCATCCTCAAACCCTCCCCTATGCAGGCTGCATCTCCCGGAAAGGTCTCACGTCATAGCGCCGCGCTGTACAACCTTGTCTCAGCATGGCGGTGCCTCATATTGCCCCGCTTCGTCAGGCGCATGCAGCGGCGCCTTTGCCTCCGTGGCTGGCAGCGGCGTGCCGACGCAGCGGAGATACGGCGGCGCGTGGATTATTACAACCGCATCGCGGCCCCCTTTGATCCGCCACGGACTTCACGCCCTATAGGCCGGATAAGGCTCAAGGACTCCCACAGCCGATACTGGTTTGACCTTATGCGCTATCTCAGGGCATATCCTTCGGACACTCCCGTGGATTTTATCGACGGCGACACATGGCAGAACCCCGGCCACCCCGTCTTCGCCAAAGCGAGATGCCTCGATCCGGCCGCGGCGCATTGCGCCCTGCTCCGACTTGACTCCCTGCGCCATTTCATGAAGGTGGATGACCGGATACCCTTCGACAACAAGGAGAATGTCCTGTTTTTCCGGGGCGAGATATTTGGCAAGCCTCACCGCATACGCTTTTTCGAGATGTGGGCCGGGACCCCGGGCTTCGACCTCGGGGACACCTCGCGCTCCCACCCCTCGCAATGGCAGACTCCTCCGGCAGCCATACCGGAGCATTTCCGCTACAAGTACATCCTCGCTCTTGAGGGCAACGATGTCGCCTCCTCACTGCAATGGATATGCTCCAGCGGGTGCATACCCGTCATGCCCCGCCCCACCAAAGAGACCTGGCTGATGCACGGAGCAATGATTCCGGGAGTTCACTACATCGAAATCAACCCCGACTTCAGCGACGCCGCTGACAGGATAGCATACTACAATGCCCACCCCGACAAGGCCCGCGCCATATCGGAAGCCTCGAAGGAGTGGATGCGGCAATTCAGCGACTCCCGGCGGGAAAACATAATCTCATACCTCGTGGCCGACCGGTACATAGCCAACGTCCGCAAGCCCGGAGGCTGAGCTCAAAGGCATCACAACAAGAAAAAGCTACATACCATGAAGATAGGTTTTGACGGAAAACGGGCTGTGAACAACCTGACCGGCCTGGGCAACTATTCGCGCCTCGCGCTCGAATCCCTGGCCGACGCCCGGCGTCAGGACAAGCTGATAATCTACGCTCCGGCGATGCGCGACAATCCCCGGCTGGAACGCCTGCACCACACTTACAATGCCGAATTCCGGCTCCCCTCGGGCAAAGGGTTGCTCGGCAGAGGGAGCCTGTGGCGCACCTGGGGCATAACGCGCGACCTCAAGCGGGACGGCATCGACCTGTTTCACGGACTCAGCAACGAGCTGCCCCTCTCCATCCGGCGCGCCGGAATACCCTCCGTGGTCACCGTGCACGACGTCATCTACCGACGGCTGCCCTACTGCTACAAGCCTGCGGACCGCCTGATATATGATTTCAAATATGGCCGCTCCTGCCGCAACGCCGACAGAATCATAGCCATAAGCGGACGCACCAAACTCGACATCATGGAGTTCTACGGCATACCCGAAGACAAAATCGATGTGGCCTATCAGGGATGCGACCCGCAGTTCAGAGTACAGCTCGGCGAGAGGGCCATCGAGGCTGTCAGGCGCAAATACTCCCTGCCCGACCGCTACCTGCTGCAGGTGGGCACCATCGAGAGGCGCAAGAATCTCGAGCTAAGCGTGCGCGCCCTCGCAGAGCTCCCCGGCGACATAGCCCTGGCAGCCGTCGGACGCGACAACAATTATCTCCCCCGCGTGATGAAGATTGCCGAGGAGTGCGGGGTGGCTGACCGGTTGATAGTGCTGCAAGGGGTCCCCTTCGGCGACCTGCCCGCGCTCAACCAGGGAGCGGAGGCCGTGCTCTACCCCTCGCGCTACGAAGGATTCGGCATCCCGGTGCTCGAGGGTCTGGAGAGCCTGCGCCCCGTAGTGGCCGCCACAGGAAGCTGTCTCGAAGAGGCCGGGGGCAACGCCGCATACTATGTCGACCCCGACTCGCCCGGAGAATTGGCCGACACCCTGCGCGGCATCATCTCGGGAGGCGACCCGCGCATCTCGGAACGCATCCTGGAGGGCAAGCTGCATGCATCGCGTTTCTCCAACGACAACATGGCCTCGGACATCCTCCGGACATACCGGAGAATCCTCTGAAAGCATGATTTTACACCTTATATAGGGCCAAGAGCAAGTTTTTATGTAAAAAATTGAAAAAATATGTCGCAGGGATTACCAAAAGTGCAGATTTTTGAGTAATTTTACGCTCTAAATATTATCACTTTTGAAATTCCCTTCCATGGAGGAAATCTACCATATACCCGCCCTGCTCACAGAGGCCGTGGCGGCCCTTGACATCAAGCCCGGCGGAACCTACGCCGACGCCACTTTCGGAGGCGGCGGACACTCGCGCGCCATCCTCGCAGCCTTAGGGCCGCAAGGGCGTCTGTTAGGGTTCGACCGAGACCTGGACGCGATGGCTAACATCATCGATGACCCTCGCTTCACCTTTGTGCGCTCCGACTTCCGCTACATGCCCAACTTCATGCGCTATCACGGCATAGAGCGTTTCGACGGCATCCTGGCTGACCTCGGAGTCTCTTTCCATCACTTCGATGAAGCGTCGCGCGGTTTCTCATTCCGCACCGACGCCCCCCTGGACATGCGCATGAACCGCCGCGCCCCCATGACGGCCGCCGACCTCGTGGCCACAGCCTCCGAGGAGAGCCTGACGGCGATGTTCCGCGCATACACTGACCTCAAACGTCCGCGCGAAGTGGCGCGCGCTCTGCTGAAAGCCCGCGCCGAAGGGCCCGTCGACACCACCGGAGCCCTGGCCGAGGCCGTGCGGAAATCCCTCAACCCGAAAAACGAGAAGAAAGACCTCGCCCAGGTGTTTCAAGCCCTGCGCATAGAGGTCAATGGCGAGATGGAGGCCCTCAGGCGCTTCCTGGCCGCCACCCCCGCCATGCTCCGCCCCGGCGGCAGGCTGGCTATCCTCACCTACCACTCGGTGGAAGACCGGATGGTCAAGAACTTCATGCGGTATGGCAATCCCGAAGGGGAGGAAACCAAAGACTTCTTCGGCCGGACTCATACGCCCTGGAAGCTGATCACCCGCACCCCCGTCACGCCCTCGGACGAAGAAGTCGAGGCAAATCCGCGGGCCCGAAGCGCAAAACTGCGCATCGCCGAACTGCTCTGACCCCGCGGCAATGGAAATGACAGCACTCCGCAAACCGACGGGAAAAGAAATGACAGCGCTCAGGAAGAAACCGAAAAAGCAGGTCCCCACTGAAGAGGACGCCACGGCCGGAAAGCCCCGGCGCAAAGGGGGAGGTGCCTCCGGACAGCTCCACACCATCGCCAGCGACCTGCGTTACGGGCGCTCCATCTCAGCGGGATTCTTCAGAAAGAACGCCTGGCTGCTGGTGGCCTTCCTGGCCGCCGTGCTATCACTCATGGGGCTGCGCTACAAGACCAAATCGAAAATGGCCGAAATCAAGCAGCTCACCATCGAACTGCAGCGCGCCGAGAGCTCCAAGCTCCAGGAGAAGGCCCAGTACATGTCGCTCATCCGCGAGACCGAGATGAAGCGGCTCGTCGACGAAAAGGGGCTCGGCCTGCAGTTTCGCGATGAGCCCCCATACGAATTAACCTACGAGAAATGACTTCGACATGACCGCAGGAAGAAGAAAAAAACAAAACAACAACAAAACCCACATACTGTTCCGCTACGGACTGATCACGCTCGCCTTCTTCCTCTTCGCCCTCCTGGTGGTGGCGAAGATGTTCAAGACCACCGTGCTGGAGTCCAAAGAGTGGAACAACCGCGCCAACCGCGAGCTGTCGCGCATCGACACCATCGCCCCGGAGCGCGGCAACATACTCGCCTGCAACGGCAACATATTGGCCTGCAACCTCAAGGTGTGGGACATAAAAGTCGATCTGCGCCACGACAAACTGAAAAATCTTGACCCCGTGCCGATGGACAAGATTGACTCACTGGCCGAAATCCTCGACACCCGCTTCCCCCGCAACGGATACCGCAAGGCCACCTCGGACGCCGAGAGAGAGAAGCACTCCTGGAAAACGAGGCTCCGCAAGGAGTTTGCCAAACCCTTCGGCGATCGTCCCCGCGCCCTGCTCATAGCCCGTAAGGCCACCCAGGAGGACTTCGAGGAGATACGTCAGCTCCCCTTCTTCAAGGATTTCACCGGCTCCGGCACCCGCAACCCCCTCTACAAGACCGAGCGCAATATCCGCATGTATCCCTACGGCCGCATGGCATACCGCAGCATCGGACGCGTCAACGAGGACTCCGTGACGGGAGAGTTTCATGGATACTCGGGCCTCGAGAAAGACCTCGACACGCTCCTATACGGGCGCCCCGGCCTCGCCAAGCGCGTCACGCTCAACAAGGGTGTGGGCAGCTGGGTGAAGACCCCTGCCGTCCGAGGGTTTGACCTTCTCACCACAATCGACATCGACCTCCAGGACATGCTGGAGCAGTCGCTCGCAGACGTGTGCATAGAGAGCGGAGCCGAATGGGGCACGGCCATCCTGATGGAAGTATCCACCGGAGAAATCAAGGCCATATCCAACATAGAGCGCCTGGCCGACGGCTCATACGGCGAGGCCCTCAACCGCGCCGTGCTCCCCTTTGAGCCCGGCAGCGTCATGAAGCCCATATCGCTCATGATAGCCTTTGAGGACGGACTGGTGAAACGCACCACCGACGGGGTGGACTGCAGCCCGTTCCAGCGCACCACCGACCCCCATGCGCCCGGCTATAAGACCATGAAACAGGTCATCGAGATGTCGTCCAACACCGGCATAGCGCGTGTCATCTTCCGCAAGTACGCCGCTGACCCGGCAGCCTTCTACGACCGCCTGGACTCCATCGGATTCTTCGAGCCCATGCACTCGGGCATCGCCGGGGAGCAGAGGCCCAGAATCCGCCGCCTCGTCGACAAGGACAGCCGGGGAAATCCCATCACTATGACTTCGCGCCATCTTGACCTGGCACGCCAGGCCTACGGCTACAACACGGAGATTCCCCCGCTCTATACCCTCTCGGTGTATAACGCCATCGCCAACAAAGGGCGCTACGTGCGGCCTCACCTGCTGCGCGCCCTGCGCGCCGAGGAGCGGGGACTGGACAGCATCCTGCCCATCACATATATCCGCGACCGCATCTGCTCCGAGGAGACCGCCCGCAAGGTCAGCGAGTGCATGCACGAAGTGGTGTGGGGCGAGCATGGCACGGCCCGCATGGTGCAGGATGACCGGGTGAAAATCGTCGGCAAGACCGGAACGGCCTTCCCCGTGGAGCACGGCGTGTACGACCGCTCGAAACGGCGCTACGCATTCGCCGGATTCTTCCCCTACGAGGCCCCCAAATACAGCTGCATGGCACTCATCTTAGGCCCCGGCGGCACAAGCGCCAACCGCACCTCGGGCCAGGTCGTCAAGGAAATCGCCGTCAAGATGTACGCCCGCGGCCTGCTCGACAACAAGGCGGCATTCCGCCCCGGCGAGAATATCGGCAAACCTACCCTCACAGCCTCTCTCAAGGGGGGATACGAGGAGATAGCACGGGATTTGGGGGGCCGGAGCGTGCGCAAGGTCAAATCCACCCCGGCCGTAGGGCGCAAGACTGTCCCCAACGTCATAGGCTATGACGCACCTTCGGCTGTCAGGATGATGGAGGAGAGAGGCCTCAGCGTCACCCTCCAGGGCACCGGGACGGTCGTCTCGCAGTCCGTGGCCCCCGGCACCCCCGTGGCACGCGCCTCGGGAGTAAGACTGGCCCTGAAAAGATAGGGGAAGCCCGCAGGGCTGAAAAACCATAAACAACTGAAAAACAAGATAGAAACACAGAATATATGACTACCAAGCTGTCAACACTCCTCGAGGACCTGGAGGTGCTCGAAGTGATAGGAGAGACCGACAAAAACATAGTGGCCCTTGAGAGCGACTCCCGCAAGGCCGTCAAGGGAGGAATGTTCGTGGCCGTGCGCGGCGTGACCACTGACGGCCACAAGTATATCCCCGTCGTGGCCAGCAACCATGTCGGGGCCATAGTGTGCGAGGAGATGCCCTCAACTCTGGAAAACGGCGTCACATACGTGCGCGTGGCCAATTCGGCAGTGGCCCTGGGCCATCTGGCCTCCGTGTGGCACGGCCATCCCTCGCGCCACCTGAAACTCGTCGGCGTGACAGGCACAAACGGCAAGACCACCACAGCGACGCTGCTCTATGAGATGGCCCGCATGGAGGGATACCGCGCCGGACTCCTCTCGACAGTATGCAACTATATTGACACCGAGGCCCGCCCGACGACCCACACCACGCCCGACCCCCTGACGCTCAACGCCCTGCTCGCCGAGATGGTGGATCGCGGATGCGACTACGCCTTCATGGAGGTCTCGAGCCATGCCGCCGCCCAGCACCGCATAGCGGGGCTGCACTTCACCGGAGCCATCTTCTCAAATCTCACGCGCGACCATCTCGACTACCATGGCACGGTCGATAACTACATGCGCGCCAAGAAGGCCTTCTTCGACATGCTCCCTCCGACAGCCTTCGCCTTGATCAACATCGATGACAAGGCCGGACGCTTCATGGTGCAGAATACCCGCGCCGCCGTCTCCACCTACTCCCTGCGCACTGACGCGGACTTCCGGGGCCGCATACTCGAGACACGCCTTGACGGCACGCTGATGATGCTCAACAACCACGAGATAGAAGTGCGCTTCACGGGACGCTTCAACGCCTACAACCTTACGGCTGTCTACGGCGCCGCCATACTTGTCGGCTTCAATCCCGAGGAGGTGCTCGTCAACATGAGCAGGCTCGTGCCGGTGGCCGGACGTTTCCAGACCTTCACCGCCCCCAACGGTGTGACTGCCATCGTGGATTACGCACACACTCCGGACGCTCTGGTGAATGTGCTCGACACCATCCGCGACATTGTCGGGGCGCAGGGGCAGATCACCACAGTCGTCGGAGCCGGCGGCAACCGCGATGCAGGCAAGCGCCCCATGATGGCCCAGGAAGCGGCATGCCGCAGCGACCGGCTCATCCTGACAAGCGACAATCCCCGCGACGAGCGCCCCGAAGACATCATTGACCAGATGAAGGCGGGACTCAGCGCCGAGGAGATGAGGCGCACCCTCTGCATTGCAGACCGACGCGAGGCGATACGCGCCGCTGTGCAGATGGCCCTCCCCGGGTCGGTGATACTCGTGGCCGGCAAAGGCCATGAGACCTATCAGGAAACCGCCGGAGTACGCCACCACTTCGATGACCGCGAGGAGGTCACGGCTGCTTTTGCAGAGTTATCAGAGTAATCAGAGCTATCAGAGTTATCAGAGCAATCAGGTAAAACAATGCTGTATTCCCTTTTTCAAGCCCTGCAGGACTTAGACTTCCCGGGTCATCACCTGATGACATACATCACATTCCGCGCCGGAGTCTCCTTCGCGCTGGCCCTGCTCATCGCCCTCCTCTTCGGCCAGTATATCATCCACAGGCTCCAGAAGATGCAGGTCGGCGAGGTCGTGCGCGACCTCGGCCTGGAAGACCAGCTGAAGAAGGCCGGCACACCCACTATGGGCGGAGTCATCATCATCCTCTCCATCATGGTCCCCTGCCTGCTGGTGGGCAACCTTGCCAACATCTACATGATTCTCATGCTGGTCGCCACGCTCTGGATGGGCACCATCGGCTTCCTCGATGACTACCGCAAGCTCAAATACCACAACAAGGATGGCCTGAAAGGGAAATACAAAGTGATCGGCCAGGTGGGCCTGGGCCTGCTCGTGGGCCTCGCCATGTGGTTCTCCCCCTCAATCGTCATGAGCCAGAACACCCTGGACACAGCCGCTGAAGTGCGCACCGAGTCATTCAGGGAGGAGATTCCGGCCAACATCATGACCGCTCATGCCGACACCGTCGCTGACCCTGTCACGGCATGGACCACAACTATGGCCAACTCCGAGACGCGCACCTATTCCCAGCCCGTGAAATCACCGCAGACCACCATACCCTTCGTCAAGGACAACAATTTCAACTACGAATGGCTCACTTCATGGCTGCCGGATCCCGATGCGGCCCGCACGGCCGGATGGGTGGTCTTCGTGATTGTCGTCATAATAGCCGTCACGGCGGTCAGCAACGGCGCCAACCTCACCGACGGCCTTGACGGCCTCTGCGCCGGCACTTCGGCCATCATCGGCCTCGCCCTGGCCGTAATGGCCTACTTGGGAGGCAATGTCATCTACGCCGGATACCTCGACATCATGTACATACCCGGGTCGGAGGAGCTCGTTGTCTACGCCGCAGCCTTCATCGGAGCCCTCGTCGGTTTCCTGTGGTATAATGCTTTCCCGGCCCAGGTCTTCATGGGCGATACAGGCTCGCTGACTTTAGGAGGAATACTCGCCGTCTTCGCCATCCTCATCCGCAAGGAGCTCCTCATCCCGCTACTGTGCCTGATTTTCTTCCTTGAAGACCTCTCGGTCATTGTGCAGGTGTCGTGGTTCAAGGTCACCAAGCGCAAATATGGCGAGGGGCGGCGCATTTTCAAGATGACACCCCTCCACCACCATTTCCAGAAAGCGGGCGACCCCCTGATCAAGAGCGTCATCAACTTTCCCCGCCATCCGATACCGGAGTCGAAGATAGTGATACGCTTCTGGATTGTCGGCATACTCCTGGCCGCCATCACTTTCGTCACTCTCAAGATACGATAACTCATGATATACAGGCCCGGCCTGAGCCGGGGATTAATAGCATAAAAGACCAATGAAATATCAGAATATGAAGGGGAAACGCCTCGTCGTGCTCGGCGCAGGCGAGAGCGGCGCCGGAGCCGCGATCCTCGGAGTCGCAAAGGGCATGGATGTCTTTGTCAGCGACATGGGGGAAATCCCCGCGCGCTACCGCGAGCTGCTCGACGCCCGCGCAATTCCTTACGAATCGGGACGCCATACACCCGAGGAGATTCTCTCGGCCGATGTGGTGGTCAAGAGCCCCGGCATACCTCCGACGGCCCCCATTGTCCGCGCAGTGGCCGCCAAGGGCATACCGGTGGTGTCGGAAATCGAGTTCGCAGGGTGGTTTACGGACTCCCGGATGGTCTGCATCACAGGCTCCAACGGCAAGACGACCACCACTATGCTGATCTATCATATCCTGCGCAAGGCAGGGCTGGACGCAGGACTGGCCGGGAATGTCGGCATGAGCCTCGCCCGGCAGGTGGCCGAGGAGCCGCATGACATCTACGTCATCGAGCTGTCGAGCTTCCAGCTGGAGAATATGTATGACTTCAAGGCCAACATCGCCGTCATACTCAACATAACCCCCGACCATCTCGACCGTTACGACTACAAGATGGAGAACTACGCTGCCGCGAAATTCCGCATCCTGCGTAACCAGACAGCCGATGACTGCTTCATCTACTGGCTCGAAGACCCCATAGTCTCCGCCCAGATCAAGGCTCTCCAGACCGAGGCGCGCGCCCTCCCCTTCTCCCATCACAAGACCGAGGGGGCGGTGGCCTACGAGCAGGATGGCATCGTGCGCTTCGAGCTCCCCGGCGATGTCTGGGATATACCGCGCGACCGCCTCTCGCTCACCGGCCTGCATAATCTCTACAACTCCATGGCAGCCGGCCTGTCGGCCTCCATGCTGGATATCCGCAAGGACACCATCCGCGAGGCCCTGGGCGACTTCGAGGCCGTGGAGCACCGCCTGGAGTATGTGGCCACGGTCGGCGGAGCCCGCTACATCAACGACTCCAAGGCCACCAATGTCAACTCCACTTGGTACGCCCTGGAGAGCATGACCACCCCTACGGTGCTCATCCTCGGAGGCAAGGACAAGGGCAACGACTACACCGAGATAGAGCCTCTGGTGCGCGAAAAGGTCAAGGCCATCGTCTGCATGGGCAAGGACAACGCCAAACTTCTGGAGTTCTTCACCGGCAAGGTGCCCGAAATCCGCGACACCCATTCCCTGGAGGATGCTGTCAAGGCCTGCCATGAGCTGGCCGCCGAGGGCGACACAGTGCTCCTCTCCCCATGCTGCGCCAGCTTCGACCTCTTCACGAGCTACGAAGACCGCGGACGCCGCTTCAAGGAGGCCGTGCGCGCCCTCTGACACCTGACGACAATTTTTTTCTAACTGCTATCAAACACTTATGTCGAAAATTATCATACGCGAGACAGTCGAAGGCGTTCCGGCCGAAGAATCTGTCAGCACCGCTTCCGCCTCCCGCCGCCGCATGTCACCGGCGCGCCCGGAGGGCGAGTCAAAGGCATCCTGGCGCCCCAAAGCCGACCCCTATATCTGGGGTATATACTGGTTTCTGATGATTACGGCAGTCATAGAGCTCTTCAGCGCCTCGAGCACCGAAATCACGGGCTCAAACGTCTACGCCCCCCTCATCCGCCACGGCATATTCCTGGCTTTAGGCACAGCCCTGGTCTTCGCCATACAGCGCCTGCACTACGCCTACATCAGCCGCTTCGCCGCCATACTGGCCCTGGCCTCGCTGGGGCTGCTGATACTCACCTCCTTCGTGGGAGTCGAGATTAACGGCGCGCAGCGCGCCATCCGCATCGCCGGATTCACCATCCAGCCTCCGGAAATTGTGAAACTGACGGTGATAATCTGGCTCGCCACAATCCTGGGACGCAACCAGCAGCCGGGGGGCGTCTCCAACAAAGGGGTCATCCAGGCAGCCTTCATTGTGGTGCTCTTCGGCGCCGCCCTGTGGCGCAACGGCTTGACCAACACCATCCTGCTGATGGGAGTCAGCATGAGCATGCTCCTCATCGGAGGCGTGCAGTGGAAGAAGCTCCTCATCGTAATCGGAGTGTATGCTATCTGCGCAGCGGCGCTGATGGGGGTCAAAAGCATGAACAGCGGCAATGAGGAATTCGACAGCATCGCCTCCACCGAGCAGACAGTGTCAGCCGACAAGGATATCGACCGGAGCGGGACATGGAAGAGCCGTGTCAAGCGCCACGTAGCCGGGGTAAGCCCCGATGACGAGATCAACGACCTAAACCGCCAGGTGATGATGTCCAACTTCGCCCAGGCCAACGGAGGCCTCCTGGGATGCGGCCCGGGCAATTCGCGCGAGAGCGCGCGCCTGCCTCTGGCCTTCTCCGACTACATCTACTCGATTGTGATCGAGGACACCGGATTCGTAGGGGGATGCGCCCTTATGCTGCTCTACCTGTTCCTGCTCGCGCGCGCAGGCCGCATAGCCTACAAATGCTCCCGAGCCTTCCCGGCCTTCCTAATACTGGGATGCGCCGTGCTCATAGTGTTCCAGGCCCTCGTCCACATGGCTATCGTCACCGGAGTCTTCCCCGTGTCGGGCCAGCCGCTCCCCTTCATCTCCAAGGGTGGCACCTCGGTGCTCGTGATGTCTTGCGCCATAGGCATCATGCTCTCCGTGAGCCGATATGCCGTCACCTCACGCAAGGAGAAGGCCAAAAACCTCAACGAACAGCTCCAGCTGGCCGACGACCTGCAGGCGCCCAACATCTCAAGCGAAACAGTCTGAGCACATGAATACTAAACGAAAATACCGCATTCTCATCAGCGGCGGAGGCACGGGAGGCCATATCTTCCCGGCCCTCGCCATAGCCAACGCCCTGCGCCGCCGCTTGGACGTGCAGATTCTCTTTGTCGGCGCGGAAAACCGCATGGAGATGGAGAAGGTCCCCGCAGCGGGCTATGAAATCATCGGCCTCCCTGTGGCGGGATTCGACCGCCGCCATCTCCTGAAGAATTTCGGCGTGCTCCTCAAGCTGCGCCGAAGCCTGCAGACGGCACGCAAGATTGTAGCCGACTTCAAGCCCGATATTGCCATAGGCGTAGGGGGATACTGCTCGGGGCCGACCCTGAAAGCTGCCCAGAGGGCCGGTGTCCCCACCCTGCTCCAGGAACAGAATTCTTACGCCGGAGTGACCAACAAGCTCCTGGCCTCCAAGGCCAGAAGCATCTGCGTGGCCTACGAGGGCATGGACCGCTTCTTCCCGGCTGACCGCATCGTCATGACCGGCAATCCCGTGCGCGACACCCTCATCAAGCCCCGCAGCGTCAAGGAGACCCGCGAAAGCTTCGGGCTCGACCCGAAGCGCGACACGGTGCTCGTGGTCGGCGGAAGCCTCGGCGCCCTCACTCTCAATGAGAGCCTGGAGGCGGGCATAGAGAGGCTGGCAAAAAAGGGCGTGCAGGTGATATGGCAGACCGGCAAAAACTTCGGCGACCGCGCGCTCAAGGCCGCCAAGGGGCTGAAGGGAGTCGTGGTGACATCCTTCATAGCCGATATGGCAGCCGCCTATGCAGCGGCCTCGCTGGTGGTGAGCCGCGCCGGCGCAGGCTCCATAAGCGAGCTCGAGCTCTTGGGCAAGCCCTGCGTGCTCGTGCCGAGCCCTAATGTGGCCGAAGACCATCAGACCAAAAATGCCCGCGCGCTCGCCGACAAGGGAGCAGCGGTGCTCATCCCTGATGCCGAGGCCCGCGAGAGCCTTATCCCCGAGATTGAGGCCCTGCTCAGCGACGAGCCCGCAAGGCGCAAGATGTCAGAGGCAATACGCACACTCGCCCGCGAGAGAAGCGATGAGCTCATTGTGGACGAGGTGGTGAAAATACTTGAGTCCGAATCCTGAGCAAAGAGAATGTCTATGAGCGAAAAACTGTATTTCATAGGGGCCGGGGGAATCGGGATGGCCAATCTCGAGCGCTACTACCTCAGCCGCGGGGCGAAGGTGGCCGGATATGACCGTGTCGCCTCCAATCTGACCGACGCGCTGCAGGCCGAGGGGGCCAAGCTTGTCTTTGAGGATGATCCGGCCCTCATCCCGGCCGACATGCTTGACCCGGAGGAGACCATTGTGGTCTATACGCCTGCCGTGGGGGAGGACAACCGCATCCTGACTGAATTCAGGCACCGCGGCCATGAGGTCATCAAACGGGCCGCGCTGTTAGGGCGCATCACCCGCAGCAGCGACGCCATATGCGTGGCCGGCTCACACGGCAAGACCACCACCAGCTCCATGATCGCCCATATCCTGAGCCTCACGCCGCAGGGATGCAACGCTTTCTTAGGTGGAATACTGCGCAACACAGGCTCAAACCTCATGATTTCCGACCGCTCGGACGTGGCCGTGATTGAAGCCGACGAGTATGACCGCTCATTCCATCACCTCACACCCGACATCGCCATAGTCACCTCCACCGACCCGGACCATCTTGACATATACGGCGATGAATCCGGCTACCTGGAGGGGTTCGCCCATTTCACATCGCTCATACGCCCCGGAGGCACTCTGCTGCTTCACACGGGGCTCAAGCTCCGTCCCCGCACCGGCGCCGGAGTGGCCGTGGAGACCTACAGCGGAGGCAGCGAGGGGGACTGGCACGCTGAGGATATACGCTGGGGCGAGGGGCGTCTGGAGTTCAACCTCGTCGGCCCCGGTGTGGAAATTCGCGACATCCGGCTCGGAGTGCCTGTTGAAATCAATATCGACAATGCCGTCGCAGCGGCGGCCGCCGCTCTGAAAGCCGGGGCCTCGGCAGAGGCGGTCAAGGAGGGGCTGCGCACATTCAAGGGGGCCGCGCGACGTTTTGAGATATGGCTCGACGGCAGCGGCAACCCATCTTCGGCGGCCCTGATAGATGACTACGCCCACTCCCCGGCAGAGGTCGAGGCCTCCATACGCTCAGTGAGGAAACTCTTCCCCGGCCGCAAGCTCTCGGTGATATTCCAGCCGCATCTCTACACACGCACCCGCGACTTCGCCCCTCAGTTCGCGCAGGCCCTCTCTCTGGCTGATGAAGTCATCATGCCCGAGATATATCCGGCCCGCGAAGAGCCCATCCCGGGAGTGGACTCCATGCTGATACTCAAAGATGTCAAATCGCCCGAAAAAAAATATTGTGCCCGCAAAGATTTGCTGAATCTGATAAAAAATAGTAACTTTGAGGTCTTGATGACCCTGGGAGCGGCCGACATTGACCGGCTGCTTCCTGACATCAAGCGCATACTTGCGGCCTCAGATGCTGAGTGACAGGCATTTGGGCATGGCAGCCAGTATCCGGACATCAGAAAAAAAGGACTGAGGAGAGATGACACCCGTAGTGAAGACAGCAGTGAAATGGGGAGTGCTTGCCGCGCTCTGCGCCTATTGCGTTGTCATGGGCCTGTGGGCGTCGTCCCAGGCGGCGGCGCTTAAGTGCAAGCAGATACGCGTGGAGGTGGTGCGCGGCTCAGCGGCTGACAGCGTGGCACGCGAGGGTGTCATCCGCGAGCTCGACAAGTATCCCCGCCCCATCATAGGACGCTCGGCGGCGCAGCTTGACATCGCCGGCATCGAGGCCTATCTGTCGCGCCTGAACAACCTGGAGAACGTGGAGTGTGCCGTGGCCTCCAACGGCGACCTGAATGTCTACATCGAGCCGATGCGCCCCGAGATCAGGGTGTTCGACTCGCAGGGGCGCAGCTACTACATCAACAAGGATGGCAAGCGCATCGACGCCAAGGTGGAGTTTTTCGCCGATGTCCCGGTGGTCTACGGCGACTTCACCAAGGAGTTTCCGGCCACTGCCGTGCTCCCTGTGACCCGCTTCATCAGCCGCGATCCTCAGATGTCGCGGCTCATCAGCGCGGTCGAGGCCCGCGATGCCCACAATATCCTCCTCGTGCCGCGCATACGCGGCCATATCATAAATTTCGGCGACACCGGCAGGCTCGAGCGCAAGCGAGACGCCCTGCTGACCGCCTACCGACGCATACTCCCCTACAAGGGATGGATGACGTATGACACGATATCCGTCAAGTTCAAAGACCAGATAGTCGCCACAAGGAGCGACAAGACACTCGCCGACCGAGGGGGCGACAGCAGCACGGAAGACATAGACCTCGAGGAGGCCACACTTCCGGCGCCCGACACGGCCGAGGCCGGCCACACTCAACCTCAATCCCCGACACCGCAATGAACCAGCCAAGATACATAGCAGCCATAGAGATCAGCAGCTCGAAAGTAATCGGAGCCGTGGGCGTCACCCGCGCCGCCGGACAGCTTGAGATTCTCGCCGTGGAGCAGGAGCACGCCGTAGAGTGCGTGCGCTACGGCCAGATACAGAATCTCGAGGAGACCTCAATGCGCATCAGCCGCATCATCGACCGCCTCGAGCAGCATCCCTCGGTGACACCCCGCAAGATACAGTCCCTTTACGTGGGTCTGGCCGGACGCTCCCTGCGCAGCATCCCCACCACGGTCAGCATCGACCTGGCCGATGACACGGAAATCTCGGACGAGATACTCTCACGCCTCCGCCAGGACGCCCTGCGCACGGCTATTGACAACACCCTCGAGGTGGTCGACGCCGTCCCACGCACATATCATGTCGGCAAAACCGAGACGCAGTCGCCCAAAGGGATGGTCGGCAACCGCATCACGGCCACTTTCGACATCATCGTCTGCCGCCCCGAGCTGCGCCGCAACATAGTGCGCACGCTCACCGACAAGCTCAACCTGCGCATAGAGGGCTTCGTTATCACAGCCTTGGCATGCGGACACCTGATACTCTCCAACGAGGAGAAGCGCCTCGGGTGCATGATGGCCGACATCGGGGCCGAGACCACCACAGTCACCATCTACTCGCACGGCTGCCTGAAATATTTCGCCACCCTCCCCATGGGAGGCCGCAACATCACCCGCGACCTCACCTCCCTCTCCCTGCTTGAGGAGCGCGCCGAGGACATCAAGATCACCTCGGGCAACGCCATAGCGCGCGAGACCGGCTCAAGCATCAACCTCAACGGCCTGAGATTCTCCGACATCTCCAACCTGGTGGTGGCCCGCTCCGAAGAGATAGCGGCCAACATCATGGAGCAGGTCATCTACGCAGGCCTCACAGAAAAAGACATAGCCGGAGGCATAGTCTGCATCGGCGGCGGATCGCGCCTGCAGGGCATGATTGACCTCTTAGGGCGCCAGAGCGGCCTGCAGGTGCACTGGGGCGAGCTCCCGGGCTATGTCACGCTATCCGAACAGCGGGCCTCCTCTGCCGAGGTCATCGAGGTGGCAAGCGTCCTCTATGCCGGGGCCACACTCGGCACCGGGGAATGTCTGGCCGAGCCCCAGAAACAGGCCCTGCCCGTCACCGGAGAGGCCCCCGAGGAAACCCCTGGAGAGAATGAGGAACTCACCTCCAGGCCGGCGCGTGAACGCTCTAAATTCATGGGAGGATTCACCAAACGTCTTGCCAAGCTCTTCGCTCCCCCCGAGAACGACGACGATGACAGCGACATCATCGACTGACCGCGCAGCGGCCCACGCCTTGAGCAGGCATACCTCTTATCCCCACACTCACCCCGTCAACAATGCTCCAAATGGACAACGACAATTATAATAACTACAACATCGCGGATGACTCAGATTTCGTCAACGACCCCAACGCCTCCATCATCAAGGTGATAGGCGTCGGCGGAGGAGGCGACAACGCGGTCAACTATATGTTCCGCCAGAATATCCCGAACGTCAACTTCGTGGTCTGCAACACCGACAAGCAGGCCTTGAAGATGTCGCCCGTGGAGCAGAAAGTGCTTCTCGGCTATAACATCACCCAGGGCCGCGGGGCGGGCAACGATCCCGATGTGGGCCGCAGATGCGCCGAGGAGAGCGCTGAGGATATCCGCCGGCTGTTCCAGGATGACACGGAGATGGTGTTCATCACCGCAGGCATGGGCGGAGGCACCGGCACAGGAGCCGCCCCGGTGGTGGCGCGCCTCGCCCGCGAGGCCGGAATGCTGACCATCGGCATCGTAACAGTCCCCTTCCTCTTCGAGGGCATGAAGAAAATCTACAAGGCCCTTGACGGCGCCGAGGAGATGAAGAAGCATGTCGACGCCCTGATGGTGATCAACAATGAGAACATCATCGAGCTCTATCCCGATTTCAACTTCTTCAACGCCTTCGGCAAGGCCGATGACACCCTGGCCAACGCCGCGCGCTCCATCTCGGAAATCATCTCCGAGGAGTGTTACATCAACGTTGACTTCCAGGATGTCAAGACCACCCTCAAGGATTCGGGCACGGCCATCATCTCGACAGCCTACGGCGAGGGTGAGCACCGCATATCCACTGCGATACACAATGCCCTGCACTCCCCCCTGCTCAAGGCCCATGACATATACACCTCGAAGCGCCTGCTGCTGAAGTTCACATGCTCCAAGGATGCCGAAAACGCCATCCAGGCCCACGAGATAGCTGAAATCACGCAGTTCACCTCCAAGCTACCTTCAAGCATCGATGTGAAATGGGGCATCGGCGACAATCCCGAGCTGGGAGACAAGGTGAAAATCACCGTGCTCGCCTCGGGCTTCGATGTCACCCTGCGCGAGGACGACAGCGGAGGCAAGATAGTGTTCCCCTCCTGGGAGGGACGCGGCGAAGAGAGCCCCGCCGCACCTCAGGCTCCGGACATGGAGGACAAAAAGCGCGTCATCGACATCTACGGCAAGGACAAGCTCACCAAGCAGAACCGCGACGTGGCCAAGATGAAATATGCCGTGCTGGAGCCCTCGCAGTTTGACGACCATGAGGTCATCGAGCTCATTGAGCGCACGCCCACCTTCAACCGCGACCCGAGATTCAACGACCGCCTGAAGGCCGTCTCCGCTCCGGAACGCCACGAGCCGCGCCCCGAGGCCGACACCCGCCGCCACTCCGGGGCCTCGATATCGTTTGCCGATGACTGAGAAGCGCCCGGGGAGACTTGAAATAAAAATATAACCTGTAAAATCATTCATATCCCGGCGCCAGCGCCGGACAGAATTAAAGACAATGGACAACATGTTTCCGATGGTGGCCAAGACATTCCAGGGCCTCGAAGACGTATTGCGCGATGAGCTCATCACTCTCGGAGCCAGGAATGTGGAGCTCGGCCAGCGCATGGTCAGCTTCGAGGGAGACCTGGAGATGATGTACAAGGCAAACCTGTGCTGCCGCACAGCGCTCCGCATCCTCAAGCCTATAGTGAAGTTCACGGCATACGACCCCGATGAGCTCTACAGCTGCGTGCGCGACATCGACTGGGAGAAATACATGACGGTTGACTCCACTTTTTCCATCGACTCCACGGTAAGCAGCGCCGACTTCTCCCACTCCAAATTCGTGGCATACCGCGTCAAAGACGGCATCGCGGACCACTTCAACGACAAGTACGGCCGCCGTCCCTCAGTGCGCCTCTCGGGGGCCGACGTGCAGCTCAATGTCCACATCTTCGACAACCGTGTGACAATCTCGCTCGACTCCAGCGGCGAGCCCCTGTCAAAGCGCGGATACAAGGTAGCCAACACCGAAGCCCCTATCAACGAGGTGCTGGCCGCCGGCATCATCATGAAGACCGGCTGGCGCGGAGACTGCGACTTCGCCGACCCGATGTGCGGCTCGGGCACGTTTCTCATCGAGGCGGCTCTCATAGCGGCAAACATCAATCCGGGGATATACCGCGACAGCTTCGCATTCGAGAAGTGGCCCGACTTCGACCGCGAGCTCTTTGAGGAGCTCTATAACGATGACAGCGGCGAGCGCGATTTCACTTACAAAATCCATGGCGGCGACATCGACCCCGAGGCGGTGGCCGTGGCCCGCCAGAACATCCGCTCGGCCAAGGTGGAGGAGATGATAGACCTCACTTGCCGCCCCATGTCTGAATGGTATTACAACGCCCCGGAGGGTGTCATGGTGATGAACCCTCCTTACGGCGAGCGTCTGAAGCCGGACAATATGACCGCTCTCTACAGCGGCATCGGCACCTCGCTCAAGACCAACTTCAAGGGATGGCATGCCTGGATAATCGGATACCGTGACGAGCATTTCACCTCCATCGGCCTCAAGCCCTCCGTAAAGATTCCTTTGCATAACGGCAATCTGGAATGCTCGCTGCGCGAGTACGTGCTCTTCGACGGCAGCTACAACGACTTCCGCAGCGAAGGGGGGAGCATCGGAAATCTGGAGCGCAAGAAAGGGGCTCCCGCGAAAGTGCGCCGCATGAGCGACCGCGAATGGGAGGAGGATGCGCGAAAGTTTGACGGAGGCTCCAAACGCCGCGACTCGAAGCCCTACAGCCGTGACCGCAAGTCCTTCGACCGCGACCGCAAGCCTTTTGACCGCGACCGCAAGTCCTTTGACCGCGACCGCAAGCCTTTCGACCGTGCCCGCAAGCCTTTCGACCGCGACCGCAAGCCATTCGACCGCGACCGCAAGCCTTTCGACCGCGACCGCAAGCCTTTTGACCGCGACCGCAAGCCTTTCGACCGCGACCGCAAGCCTTTCGACCGCTCACAAT
>CAZWVY010000008.1:0-11993 GCA_964637105.1 uncultured Sangeribacter sp.
GACACTGCAAAATTACAGCTTTCCCGCTCCCCCGGCAATACCCAAAAGTGAGTAATTACGCCTGGCAAGGTGCCCCTACCGGCGTGTGGGGCCACTTCTTTGGTGGGCGCGATATATCGCGCCCCTACCGGCGTGTGCGGCCACTCCTTTGGTGGGCGCGATGTATCGCGCCCCTACCGGCTGGTGTGACGTAGGTATTTTTTATGCTTTTTTGCGGGAAGCTCCGATTTTTTTATTATCTTTGCGGCGCAGACCGCTATGCGGAAGCCCGGTCGGGGTGAGCGTGGCGGGATGCGGTAATTTTTTGGAAAGCGTATACCGCTCTCTTTCCTGACACACTGAAACTTCGCAACTTTCAATCGTAATCAGGAATGTGGCAGCTGTAGACGCCTTTGTGGGTATGTAATATCGCTATCTCAGGCGGCGCGCGAGCGTCTGCCTCTGATGCTTTACATATGCGCGCGAGGCTTCTGCATGTCTGTCCGTTCGATTGTGATGGGCATTGCGAAGGCCTCAGTGCGTGGAACGGACAGACGGAATGGCTCTCGCGCTTTTTTTACTGTTAACTAACCACTTATGCCGGGATAGAGAGCCTGCCGGTGATGCAACATGAACCGATTCAATCAACTATTGCTTCTTGTCGTCATGCTGTGTGCCTTGCCTGCCGCCGCGCAGAAACTCGCTGTCCGTGATTTCGAGGCCCGTCCTCACGACATGGATGCGCAGAGCAACACCCATGAGCGACGCGACCGCAACGGCAAGAGGGCAGCAATCATCAAGATCTACACTTCGCTGCCGAGTTCGGAACTCACTTTCGGCGGCTCCGGCCAGGGTTTCGCGGGCCAGGAGCAGCATGGCCCGGGCCAGGTGTGGCTCTACGTGCCCCGCGCTTCGCAGAAGGTCACCATCTCCCATCCGAAGTATGACCCCTACACATTCTACTATCCCTCCGACATCCAGGAGGGGAGGGTCTACTCCATGATTCTCTCGCCCGAGGGCAAGGAGGTCTCCCTCTCGGCCTCGGCGCGCAACGCGCAGATCTGGATTGACAGCGACAGCATCGGACTGAGCCCCGTGACGACCTACGTCCCCTACGGCACCCATGCCGTGCGCGCCAAACTCGGCTCGCTCCTCTTCGACGACGATGTGGTCATCGAGCGCGAAGGCCCCTCGCAGTTCAGCCTGCAGATGGAGGATGAGAACCTGAAATATGGCGATGTAGTGGTCAATGTCGACGGGGGCGCCGAACTGTGGTTCCAGGGGCGCCGCGAGGGCGTGGGGCAGTATGCAGCCCACCTGCGCGGGGGCGACTACGTGATCGAGGCCCGCAAGGCCGACCATGAGCCCGTCACCACCAACTTCCGCGTAGTGCCAGGGCAGGTGACCCACGTGCAGGCCAACGCACCCGTGGCGCATCTGGGCTACCTGAGCTTGGTGACCGTGCCCGAGCATGGCGTGACCGTCTCGCAGGCCGACACCGTGATTCAGACAGAGCGCGAGATGCAGCTCCCCGTGGCCAATTACGAGTGGACCTTCTCGCGCCGGGGCTACACGCCCGTCACGCGCCGCTTCCACATATCGCGCGGCGAGACCCTCATCGACACTGTGACCCTCAAGAAGATACAGTACGTGCCCCGCACCACCGCCTACGCCGCCGCAGCCTTCACAGCCGCGCAGCGGTGCGGCGTATCCTTCACCGTCGGGGGCATGGTGAGCGGCTTCGACCTCTCGGCCACCTACACCCTCGGGTTAGGGCGCACCGGCGCGGTGAACTGGTATAATGAAGTGGACAATATTTTTGACCAGTCCGTGACATACCGCGTCGATGAATGGGGCGTGCGCCTCGGATACGGGCTGCGGTTTGCCGAGCGTTTCGGCCTCACCCCGCAGGCCGGGTTCGTGCAGCAGCGCCTCATAGCCAAGGAGGAGGCCGGCAACGGCTTCAGCGTCAACTGCGTCTCAGTCGGCGCGCGCCTCGCCTGGCATCCCGTGCCGCACCTCGGAGTGTTCGTGACTCCCGAATATGCCATACCGGTGGCCGACAAGGGTGATGTGGCCGAAGTGTGCCGCCTGGCCGGAATGACTCGTGGCGGCTTCCGCGCCCATATCGGCGTGATGGTCAACCTCTGATAACTTTTACAACAATATTGACATGAAACTGACAAAACATATATACGGAGCGGCTGCGGCTTGCGTCTGCCTTGTCCTGACGGGCATGGTGGCCACCGGCTGTTCCGATAACCTGGAGCCGGGCCTCTATCCCGACAGTGAGGCGCATATCTCGCTGTCAGTGTCCGCGCCCGGCTATGAGAACGGCCTTTTGGCCGTTGGCTCTGCGGCGTCTGCCACAACCTTCACCGTGACCAGCACGACTCGCTGGACCGTTGCGGTCACCAACTGCGAAGGGGCCTGGTGCAACATAGTCTTCTACAGCGACACATCCGCCGATGAGGCCGGCCATATTGGCGACGGCACCTTCACCGTCGAGACCTCTCCCAACCGCGGAGGCGATGTCCGCTCGTGCGATGTCACCGTCTACGCCATCGAGAGCGACGGCACCCACATCCCGGGGCGCAGCGTGGCCTTCCGCGTCGAGCAGGACCGCCAGAGCATCAGCGTGGACTATGCCGGAGATGTCATCTCCGCCTACGGCACGGTGCCCGGCACGCAGCCTGTGGTGTCCGTGACGGCCAACCAGGCTTGGACGGCCACTGCCTCCCATCCCTGGGTGACCATTGTCCCCGGCGACGGCATGACCGGCGACGGCTTTACGCCGGAGCCGGGCAGCGAGACCGAGCGCACCGTCTCTTTCCGCCTGAGCATCGAGGCTAATCCGGGCACGGCCGTTCGCACGGCCGAGGTAACACTCTCCAGTCCCTCGTCGGCCTTCACACCCATACGACTGAACGTCACCCAGGAGGGATCTTCGGAGATTTTCTTCGTCACCACGCCCCCCGATGTCGAATCGCTCCCCGCCGCCGGGACCACGGTAGAGTTCACTGTCTACTCCCCGCGAGAGGCCTGGAGCGTCACTGCCATTACCGCCGGTGACTGGGTGACGCTCGACCGCACATCGGGCGAAGCCTCCTCCGAACCGGTCGTGATCCGTGCCACCGTAGCGCCCAATCCCGACCGGGCCTCCCGGCAGGGAGGCCTGCGCTTCACGCGTGGCGGAGACCGCGGCGAGAGCTTCGTGACCTTCAGCCAGAACGGCGCTGAGGGGAGCGGCAGCGAGACGCCGGAGCCTCCGACGGGCGACCAAAGCCCGCGTGTCAGCGCAGCCTGGATCATCAACGGCTGGACAGCTACCTGGGCGCAGCTGAGGGCATACTATCTCTCGCCTGTGCAGGAGGTGACGGGCTGCGGCGCTTACATCTATCCGGTCAGCAATCCTGATGCCTTCAGGGAAATCGGTGGCCATTTCGGCGAAGGGGGCCTGATAATAGTCGACATGAGCGACCTGGAGCCGGACACGGAATATACAGCCTACGCCTTCGTGGACTATGATGACAGCGGCCGCCATCAGAGGACGACCGGCGGAGCGACCAACTTCACGACCCCGGCCCGCAACGGCGAACCGGAGCCCCCGGCTCCTCCCGTAGTCCCCAACCCCGGCGACAACAATCCCCCAGCCGCAAAGTAGCGGAGGCATCCTGCCTCCGCAAGCAGCAGAAGTGGCGGAGGCCCAAGTAGCGGAGGCCCAAGTGGCGGAGGCTTTCCAGCCTCCGTAAAAAACAGCAGTGGCGGAGGCTTTCCAGCCTCCGTAAAAACCAGCAGTGGCAGAGGCTTTCCAGCCTCCGTATTCCGCGGCAGTGGCAGTGCCAGAGCCTTTCCAGCCTCCGCATAAAACCTCAAGCCAAGGCGAGGCAAGCCTCGCAGCAATAGCAAAAGGGCAGACAGCCCCAACCCAAAAAATAAACCCAACCAAATGAAACAAATAAAACAAAGAATCCTCCTACTGCTCCTCGCGCTCCTGAGCGCCGTCCCGGGCATCGCCCAGACGGCAGGCACCCCCGAGCATCCGCTGACCGTAGCGGAGTTCCTGGAGCAAGGATTACCCTCTGAACCAGTTCCGGATACCTACGTCTCAGGATATATAGTGGGGTTCATTAATGACAAAGCTCTTGATGATGCTATCTTTGGTCTGCCTGAATCCAACGGGATGAAAACCAATATCCTCATCGCTGCTAAACCGGATGAGACAGATATCAATTTATGTATACCTGTCCAGCTGCCAAGTGGAACGGAAGAGCGCGATGCTCTGAACCTCGTCGATAATCCTGGTAATCTACATCGCCCTGTTATCTTAGGTGGCTCTCACGAGAAATATTTCGGAACCAATGGCCTAAAGTCCGTATTCTACCACTTATTTACCGGACCTGCTGCTGTTATGGTTGGCGACGAGTTCGAGTATGAGGGGCTGCGGTATCGGATTCTCGATACGGAGGCCCGGACTTGCGAGGTGATTGCTAATCCTGCGGGGGTGCAATACGCCGGAGATGTGGTTATTCCCGCTGTCGTCGTGACCGAGGGGTATGAGTTTACTGTGACTGAGATAGGTGAGAGCGCCTTCCAGGATTGTAACGCTCTGACGAGCGTGGTGTTTCCTGAAACTTTGACTTGGATAGGCATGTATGGATTCATGAGGTGCACAAGTCTGGTACGCGTGGATTTCCCTGAGTCGCTTATGCGTATGGCATATCATGCATTTGATGCTTGCACGAGCCTCGAAAGTGTTGACCTTCCGGACTCGCTGACTGTGGTTGGAGGCTATGGATTCCAAGGCTGCACAAGTCTGGTGAATGTGAAGTTGCCCGCAAACCTGGAAGTGATTGAAGTTGCCGCTTTCAACGGCTGCACTCAGCTTGCGGAAGTCAATTTCCCGGAGACGCTGACAAGAATAGAAAGTACCGCCTTCAATGATTGTACGAGTCTTACGGGCATTGAGTTCCCGAATTCACTGACCGAAATACAATTCTACTCGTTCCAGTCCTGCACGAATCTTGAAAGCATAGTGCTGCCAGCTTCACTGGAGGAGATAGGGCGAAGCGCCTTCTCCGGTTGTGCTAATCTTTCGAGCGTGACCTATCTTGCGGAGAAGCCGATTAGAACAGACGCAGACAGATTTGACGCGGCAACCTATGAGACAGCCACGCTGAACATGCCCAACGCGACATTAGAGGACATTGAAGCCACAGAGCCGTGGAGCCAGTTCAAGAATGTGGTCGCCAAGGACGGGACGCTGCCCGCTGAGAATCCGCAGGTTGGCGAAGCGTTCGAGTATGAGGGGCTGTGGTACTCGGTGCTTGATAGTGACGCTATGACCTGCCAGGTGATTCATGACCTTTCCGGGTCGAAGTATTCCGGTGATGTTGTCATACCGGCTGAGGTTTCCTTCGGCTCATATTCATACAATGTTATTGAAATAGGATATGAAGCTTTTCGTGAAAACGACGGACTGACGAGCGTGACTTTCCCCGAATCTATTCAATTAATACAGACGGGGGCGTTTTATGGATGTACCGGTCTGCAGAGTGTGACACTGCCCGAATCTTTGACTGAAATATGGGTTAATGCGTTTTATGGATGTGACGGACTCACGAGCGTGACTTTCCCCGAATCGCTTCAATCAATAGGGATGTGGGCGTTTTATGGATGTACCGGGCTAACAGGCGTGACCTTCCACAATTCATTAACCAAGATTGAGAAGGAAGCGTTTTATGGATGTACCGGCCTGACGGACGTGACCCTCCCCGAGTCGCTTTCCACAATTGGCATTGGTGTGTTTTCGGGATGCACAAAGCTCGAAACTGTAAGGCTCCCTGCCGCCTTGGAATATATAATGTCTGGAGTATTTTTGGAGTGCCCGAAATTGATGAATGTGGAATACGAAGCCGAAATTCCTGTTGAGGCTCCGGAATGCTTCGATGAATCTGTATATGAACTCGCTACGCTGAAGATGCCAAACGCGATGCTGGCTGACATCGCAGCTGTCACCCCGTGGAATCTGTTCAAGAACGTGGTGGCCAAGGACGGGACGCTGCCTGCGGCGGAGCCGGTGGTCGGCGATGAGTTCAAGTATGAGGGGCTGCTGTTCAGGGTTCTTGATACGGAGGCTATGACCTGCGAGGTGATTCAGAATCCGAACGGTGATAATCGTGTGCAATCTGTGGTGGTTCCGGATGTTGCGTATATTGACAGTTACGGTTACAATGTAGTGTCAATTGGCGACAAGGCTTTCTGGAACTACTTTATAATGAGCAGTGTCGAACTGCCTGAATCCGTTACCAGTATCGGGTCCGGCGCGTTCAGGTATTGCAAAGGGCTGCCTTCTATTGACCTCCCTTCAGGTTTGACATCTATCGGTTCTGAGGCTTTCATGAACTGCGAAAGTCTCGTAAACGTCCGTTTGCCCGAATCTCTCACAATTCTTGGGGAATCTGCCTTTTCCTATTGCACAGAGCTTCAGGAAGTGTATTTGCCTGAGTCTTTGGTCGAAATTGGCCCTGGAGCATTTGGTAGTTGCACGAACCTGAAGGAGGTAACTTTGCCCCAAAACTTGACAGAATTGGGGAACAGCACTTTCGTTTACTGCGAAAATCTTACCAGTGTTTCTCTACCTGAATCTCTTGTTTCAATAGGAAAAGGTGCTTTTAATCGATGCAGCTCGTTGCAGGCCGTCAATATCCCGGAGCAAGTGACCTCAATAGGGGCTTCAGCTTTTGCTTCATGCACCTCTTTGACTGAAGTAGTGCTTCCGCCTTTGATGACCGAAGTAAGGAGCGAATTGTTCTATAATTGCGGAAACCTTGCCAATGTGGTGCTTCCTGACTCTCTGAAGACCATCGGAGTAGGCGCCTTCATGCTCTGCAGTTCTCTCACCGACATCACTATACCTGCATCTCTGGTTTCCTTAGAAAGGATCGCTTTCTCGGGAGCTGTCTATTTAAGGGACATAAAATACTTGGCCGAGAAACCTTGCCAGGGTGAGACGAGTTGCTTCACCAATTCAGTCTATGAGGCAGCTATGCTGACGATGCCAAACGCGACGCTGGCGGACATTGCGGCTGTTGCGCCCTGGAATCAGTTCAAGAACGTGGTGGCTAAGGATGGGTCGCTGCCTGCTGTTGAGCCGGAAAGGGTGACGTTTGAGTATGCTGACCCGGCGGACGGGGCTGTGGTCGGGGAGCTTACGCTTATTGAGACTTACTGGAATGTGGACGGCAATCTCTATAATACCAATCCTGATGTGGAGGTTGAGGTGCGCGATTCCGGTGAGACCCTTGTGGCTACGGGCTATATGGAGTTTGACTGGGATGTCCCGGAGCTGTTCCATGTGCACCTTAATCATCCTGTTTCCGAGCCCGGCTCGTACACTGTGCTGATTCCCGCCGGCATAATCGTCAACGAGGATTGGGTCGGTGTCAGCGAGGAGGTCACTCTGCATTATACTGTTGAGGCTCCGGTGCCTCCTGTGCCGGATACGCTGACTTTTGATTACGCTGACCCGGCGGACGGCGCTACGGTGACTTCGCTGGACACCATCTATACTTACTGGAACACCGGCGATACGCTCTATGATGTGAACCGGTCTGAGGAGATTGCTGTGGTCAATTCCTCGGATGAGATTGTGGCTACCGCCCGGCTGGAATTTAGCTGGGAAAATCCCCGGTTGTTTATCCTGACCTTGGACACTCCCGTTACCGCTCCGGGCGAGTACACCATCCGTATCTTCCCGGGAGCTCTCGAGTATGGCAACTACACAGCTCTCAGCGAGGAGGTGGTGCTTCATTACACTGTTGAGGAGCCTGCCCCGGAGCCGCATACTGTGTTTATTGCGGGTAAATGCACCGACTGGAGCACTACTAACTCTAATTTCGAGCTGACTGACGAGGATGGCGATGGCGTGTACACGCTGTCTTTGCCGGAGTTCTCGGGCGAGTTCAAGATTATGCGCGACGGGATGTGGACGAGCAACGGCGAGACTCTTGCTTCGGGCGAGCCTTACCGCATCTTCGAGGATAATTCTGACTACACCATGACTCTCGCCGCTGACCCGGCACTGAGTGTTCATTTCTCTTACGAGTTTGAGAGCGGCACGCTTACGGTCTATTACGAAACGCCCGTGGTTGAACCCGAGTATATGTATCTGCGCGGCATGATGAATGACTGGGGTACGTATCCCGAATACCGCTTCGAGGAAGAATCTGACGGCAAGTTCGTGCTCCACCTTGATAAGCTCGCTGCAGGTGAACAGTTCAAGGTTGCCAGTGATAACTGGTTAACATATAACTATACCTCTAACAATCTGGAAATGCAGGCTGGTGAGGTCTATAAGTTATACGATGCCAATGACACCTTTGATGTGTATAATATGGCGATGGCCCGTTCACTTGAGGATGTCACTATCACGGTAGACCTTGAGGATATGACTATACTGATAACGTCCGGCGTGGCTGTCGGGCCGGAGGTCGGCGAGGTGTTCGAGTACGAGGGGCTGTGGTACACGGTGACGGATGGCGAGGCTCTGACTTGCGAGACTCGCGGGGGCACCGACTGGACCGCCGGCAATACGGCTTCGGGCGACCTGGTGATTCCCGGGACGGCTGTCTACGGTGAGTTTGAACTCACTGTGACCGGCATCGGCGAACTTGGTTTTGACGGTTGCGATGAACTGCTGTCGGTGGATCTGCCCGCTTCGGTGAGGTCTGTTCCGGCTAACGCCTTTACCGGTTGCGAGCGTCTCACTTCGGTGATTCTGCACCGCGCTGACGGGGCTTACAGCAATTTGATTGATGCTGTCGGCAATCCTAACATGCTTGTCTACGTGGACACCGAGGAGTTCGCTCCGAAGGGCATGAGCAGCAATGTGGTTGTGATGCAGACTGAGTCCGGCGAGGCGGAGTGCGCTTCGCTCGTGCTTGAGCCGGGTCGCGCGTTCCGCGCTGCCAAGCCCTTCACGGCGCTGCACAGCGAGATGACGAAGGAGTTCACGCAGAAGACCCCGATCGACGGCTGCGCCGGTTGGGAGAGCATCGTGCTGCCGTTTGATGCGACGAGCGTGCGCGTGGACGATGCTCGCGGCGAACTGACCCCCTTCGGGCTGGTGACGGACATCATGAGCCAGTATCCCTACTGGTTGTATGAGGCTGACGGCGCGGGCGACTGGAAGGAGGCCTTCGGCATCAAGGCCGGTGTGCCCTGCATCATCTCCATGCCCAACAATGAGGCGTATGAATCGCGCTACAACATCGACGGCAACGTCATCTTCTCCAACGACAGCCCGTCGCGCATCACTCCCGAGACTACGGCTCCCTACGCTGTGACGTGGCCTTCGGGTCGCGAGTTCCGTTCGCTGTGGCTGCCGCTGACCCCGGAGGAGGCGGAGACCGCCATGGGCCTCAACATCGGGATGGACAACGTCTATGACGACGGCGAACTGCTCCTGCCCGGATCCGCATTCTGCCGGGAGGCTGAGCCGCAGCCTCTCGAGGCGTACGTGACGAGCGGAGGAAGCTACCGCCCCATGCGCATCACGCGCAGCCAGTCGGGCATCCTGATGACCGAGGCTGACGCCGCGCTGCGGATTGAGCCGGCCGATGGCGGCCTGACAATTTGGAGCGGCGCTGACCGATGGGTGGACGTGTTCCGCGCTGACGGCGTGAGGGTGGCTTCATGCGATGTGAAGGCCGGCGAGCCCTGCCGCGTGGGCAACCTCGAAGAGGGTGTCTATATCGTTGCAGGCCGCAAACTCATAATCCGATAAAGTAGAGGAGGCATCCTGCCTCCTTAAAACCGGAGTATAAGGGTTTTAAGGAGGCAGGATGCCTCCTCTACTTTACGGTTACAACTATCATGATTATAAAGTGATAAGGAGGCAGGATGCCTCCTCTACTTTGCGAATACATTTATCATGAGTATAATGAAATACATGAAACAAAAAATCTTCCTGGCTGCCGCCGCGCTCCTCCTCGGGGGGAGCGCGGCGATGGCCGCCCGCCCCGCGACGGCGCAGGAGCAGACGGCTGAGAGGATAATGGCCGATGAGGGTTATATCTACGGCATAGGCACGGGAGCTGACCGGCAGGAGGCGCTGCAGCAGGCCCTGGCCGACATGACGGCCAAGATCTCGGTAAACGTGTCGGCCTCGGCTTCGCTCACCTCCGATGAGACCGCGCGCGGCGACGGGTCTGTGGACTCGCAGACGCAGCTGAAGTCAGTGATCAAGAGTTATTCGGCCCCGGCCAATCTCGAGGGGATGGAGAGCGTATGGCTCGATGACCGCGGACCCGAATACCGCGTGATGACCTACCTGAAGCGGAGCCAAGTGGACAAAATGTTCCAGCGCAGGCGCGACAATGTGGCCAACTTAGTGCGCGAGGGTATGCGGGCGGAGGAGGCCGGCAAGATCGACCTGGCGTTGCGCTACCTCTACCAGGCGTATGTGGTGCTCGGCAGCCTGCCGGACGCGCGCGACTTCAAGGCGGCGGTCAACGGCGAGGAGCGGCTGCTCTCCACGTGGATACCGGAGCAGATGCGCGACATCTGCGCAGGCGTGCGGTTCGGCATAGCCGACGTGTCGAAGCCTGACGACGCAGGAGGGCGCACCATCTCGCTTATGGCCCATTACAAGGGTGAGCCGGTGACGAGCATCGGGTTCAGCTACTGGCGCGGCCAGCAGGGGCAGTCGCCGATACTGACGGCCCGCGACGGCATGTCGGAAATCGAGGTGGGGCCTACCACGCCACTCGACCCGCTGTCGCTCGACATTGAGTACCGGTTTGCCGACGAGAACCATCTTGTGCCCGAGTACCAGCCCCTCCTGGAGACCTTCAACGGCGCGGGGTTAGTGCCCAACGCCCACGTCACGCTGACCGAGAATGCCAAGGGGCTGAAGAGCGACAAGAAGGAGGCGCAGCAGTTCAAGGAGGCCGTGGCGGCCGGAGCGCGCGAGGGGGTCACGCCCATGCCTCGCGGCGAATCGCAGGAGTATGCCAAGGCCATGCAGCGCATAGTCACGGCTATCGGCATGAAGCAGTATAGCGGCCTGCGCGACCTCTTCACCGACGAGGGCTACGATATGTTCGAGCGGCTGATACACTACGGCAACGCCCGCATATTAGGGCAGGCCACGCGCGACACCTATGAGTTCTATCCGATGAAGGAGAGGGTGGTGTGCCGCTCGATCCCGATGCAGTTCAGTTTTGAGAACGGGAAGCGGAAGTTTACCGAGGATGTCACATTCACCTTCGACTCCGACGGCAAGATCGAGAGCCTGGCCTTCGGGCTTGGTGGCGAGGCGCGGCGCGACATCTTCTCGATGCAGGGGGAGGCCTGGACGGACTACATGAAGATGGTGGTCGTGACCTTCCTGGAGAACTACAAGACGGCCTTCGCGCTCAAGCGCACCGACTTTATCGAGACGCTCTTTGACGATGACGCTGTCATCATCGTGGGGCACGTGGTGAAGAAGGCCACGCTCAAGCGCGAGGGGGACGCGCGGATTATCGAGAACGAAGAGCACGTCACCTACGCCCGCAAGACAAAGGAGGAGTATATCGCGCAGCTGCGGCGCTGCTTCGCCTCGAATGAATTTATCAACATCCGGTTTGCCAACACGGATGTCGGGGCTGTGGATTTCGGCGAGGACACCTACGGCATACAGCTGCGGCAGGAGTATTTCTCGTCGTCATACGGCGATGTGGGGTATCTGTATCTGATGGTGGATTTCCTGAATCCGGACGAGCCGCTGATCAAGATCCGCACCTGGCAGCCCGAGCGGCGTCCCGACCTGACGCCGCGCCTGCCGAAGGACTCCCCCTACAACGGCATCTTCTCCAACGGCTACTTCGGCTGAGTAGCGCAGGCATCCCAAAGTGGCGGAGGCTTTCCAGCCTCCGTATTTATGAGGAGGCTGGAAAGCCTCCTCTACTTTATGATTTATGAGGAGGCTGGAAAGCCTCCTCTACTTTATGATTTATGAGGAGGCTGGA
>CAZWVY010000008.1:12093-32976 GCA_964637105.1 uncultured Sangeribacter sp.
ATTTATGAGGAGGCTGGAAAGCCTCCTCTACTTTATGATTTATGAGGAGGCTGGAAAGCCTCCTCTACGATGGGCCCCGCGATGTAGAGCATTTCGGTGCGCCGCGCGCAGGTCTCGCAGGCCGGGTAGACGTAGACGGCGCGGTCCGTGGAGAAGGCGCGGCGCGCCAGGGCCCCTTCGGTGGCGGGGCGCGTGCACACCTCGTGGGCGCATCGGGGATGCTCGATGCCTGTGTGGCGCGTCCAGTATTCGAGGCGCGAGGCATACCCGGCCGGGGGCGGCGTGACGGCCGTCGCCATTACGTTTTTTACCAATATCTTCTGTCCTTCGGGAATAGTATTCATGCTCAGTTGCTTTGAGGGTGCAAATTTACGAATTTTTTCGTAAATTTGCACCCTCAAAGCAACTGAGCAGATAAGATGAAGACAAGGGTTTTTCTGACCGGGGCGACCGGAGTGATGGGCATGGCGGGGCTGCGCGAGCTGACCCGCGAGCCGGGACGCTATGATGTGACTGTGCTGGCCCGGCGGGGCAAGCGCAATGAGAAGAAGCTGGCTCCGTTTATCAGCAAGGGTGTGAAGGTGATATGGGGGGATCTGCTCGACCCGGAATCGGTGCGCCGCGGCGTGGCCGAAGCCGACATCGTGCTCCATGTGGGCGGAATGGTTGCGCCGGCGGCCGACTGGCACCCGGAGCAGACTTTAAAGGTCAATACGGGGGCCATGCGGCTGATCACCGAGGCGGTCAAGGCCCGCGAAGATGCTGACCCCGAGCTGAAGCTGAAGACTGTCTATATAGGAAGCGTGTCGCAATATGGCGACCGTCTGCCCCCGGACCACATCGGCGGGGTGGGAGACCCGCTGGTCCCTGCCAAGTTTGATGCATACGCCCTCTCGAAAGTAGAGGCGGAAAGAATTCTTGCCGACTCGGGGCTGCGCCGCTGGGTGTCGCTGCGACAGACGGGCATCCTGCACCCCGGCCTCCTCTTCAAGGCTGATGACCCGATAGCATTCCACGTGCCGCTGCGCGGGGTGCTGGAGTGGGTGACCGATCTGGATTCGGGCCGGCTGCTGGAGCGCGTGTGCCGTCCGGAAGTGCCTGATGATTTCTGGAATGACTTCTATAACATCGGTGGCGGAGAGTCATACCGCATGACCAACCGCGACTTTGAGGCGCGGCTGCTGAAGGCGTTAGGGTGCCCCCCTCCGGAGAAGGCTTTCAACCCGGAGTGGTTTGCCCTGCGCAACTTCCACGGACTGTGGTATACTGACTCCGACCGACTGGATGAGATACTGCATTTCCGCAGCGGGGAGACGGCTGATGAATGTTTCGCGCGCATGGCCGCCTCGCTTCCTTGGTATTTCCGGCTGGCGCCGTTGGCTCCGGCCTTTGCCATAAGGGCGTTCATGGGGAGGGTGGCTGCGAAGCATGGCTTGGGGCCCTTGTGGTGGAAGAAGCACCCGGAGGAGTCCTTCAACGGCATACCCAACAGGGCGCGCACCGAGGCCGCCTTCGGCGCGGACGAGAGCCTGCGGCCGCAGCGGGAGGCGGGATTGCCGGTTATGCTCGTCAGCGAAAAAGGGGGAGGCCTTGCCGAATGGCGGTGCAGCAACGGCCACACGTTCCGGGCATCCCGCCGCCTGATCGAGCGCGGCGGCCACGTGTGTCCCGAGTGCCTGCGCCGCTGGAGCCTGGAGGCCTAACATCGTGCAGGGCCCCGGAGGGGCTCGAAACACCTTATAGAATATCAAACATACCTTGAGACACACACGTTATATTAATATTCAAAGCATATTATAATTATGGCTACAGCAGCAAATATGGAAAGAAAAAACATTGACCTGCCGGTTGATGTGTTGAAGAAACTGTCTGAGATGGCAGTTGAACATGGCAAAAGTTTAAAAGCATACATAGAGAGCATACTTATATCTAAAGCTAATTTAGAGTATCGTGAGACTTCGGAGAATCCTTCACCTTCAGGAGATGTATGGTTTGATAATCCTGAAAACTTAGCTGAAGTGCGCGAGGGCATAGCTCAATACCATAAAGGTGAGACACAAACTTGTTCGCTCGATGAGGTCAGAGAGAGATTAGGGCTATGATGTATCAACTTGACTTTACCCGCAAGGCTTTAGAGCATCTTGATGAGGCGGACGGGACAAAAGAAAACTTTGCAGAAAATTGAAAAACTGTTAATTGAATTACAAAATCATCCGCGGACCGGCACCGGGCAAGTGGAGCAGTTGCGAAACGATTATTCCGGTTATTGGAGTCGGAGGATAGACAAGGCGAATAGATTAATATATAGAATTGAAGAAGATAAAATTATCGTTACGGTGATTTCTTTGAGGGGACATTATAATCAAAAATAAAAAGCGGAGGCCACTTCCGCTTTTTTTTTGCGAAAAAATTTGGCGGTTTGAAATGGTTGTTGTAATTTTGCGGTGTATTAGTTTAGTAATACACTAATACGATAGTACAATGATGGTATTGAGGAGTGATGTGGAGGAGGCTTGCAGCCACGCGTATTTAAGGAGGCTGGAAAGCCTCCTCTACTTGATCCTCTGCTATGGTTTAAGGAGGCTGGAAAGCCTCCTCTACTTGCTCCACTGCTATGGTTTAAGGAGGCTGGAAAGCCTCCTCTACTTGATCCTCTGCTATGGTTTAAGGAGGCTGGAAAGCCTCCTCTACTTAAGCTTCTGCTATGGACCTTTAATTATTTAATGTTATGCTGGAGATTGAGAATCTTGTTTACCGGTACCGGCGCAAGGCGCCTCCGGTGCTCGACGGGTTTTCGCTGAAACTCGAGTCGGGAGGGATCTACGGGTTGCTCGGCCCCAACGGGGCCGGCAAGTCGACCCTGCTCTATCTGATTGCCGGGGCGCTGACCCCGCAGGAGGGACGGGTGATGTACAATGGCACTGACACGCGTCTGCGTCTGCCGTCGGTGCTCGCCGACATCTATATCGTGGGGGAGGAGACAGTGATGCCTCGCATGAGGCTCTCTGAGTATGTGCGTCATACGGCCCCCTTCTATCCCCGTTTCCGTCCCGAGGTGATGAGCCGCTGCTTAGAGGTGTTCGGCATGCCGGAGGAGGTGAAGATGCACAACCTGTCGATGGGGCAGAAGAAGAAGATCAGCCTCAGTTTCGCGCTGGCGTGCGATACGCCGGTGCTGCTGATGGACGAGCCGACCAACGGCCTCGACATCCCGGGCAAGGCAGCCTTCCGCCGCCTGTGCGCCGAACTGATGACGGATGAGCGCATCATAATCATCTCCACCCACCAGGTGCGCGACCTTGACCAGCTGCTTGACCATGTGCTGATGATGAACCACCGCCGTCTCGTGCTTGACCGCTCCGTGGCCGAGCTGCAGTCCAAGCTGAGTTTCGCGCAGGGTGTGAGCCGCGAGACTGCCGCGCAGTCCTTGGCCTCAATGCGCACCCCCGCAGGCTATGATGTGATGAACCCCGCTGCGCCGGGGGGCGAGGAGACGGCTCTCAACCTCGAACTCCTTTTTGAGGCCGCTCTCAGCGCCCCGGAGCGTATCAACAAAATCCTTGACTTATGAATACCGCCATCTATCCCACAGTCAATCCCGCCGGAGCCTCCCCGCGCTTCAGCCTGCACCGTTTCGGCGCTCTCATGAGCCGCTATCTCCAGTCGGAGGGGCGCACCCTGCTGCTGACACTCTTAGTGGTGTTAGGAGTGCTGGTCGTGATTTTCCTCCTCAATATTATGGACGGGTCATACTCCTATCCCAATCCGGATGCCAAAGACCCGGCATGGAGCGGGGAATGTCTGGCAATGGAGATTTTGTTTACAGTTTTCGCAGCCTGCTGCGGAGGCATGATGTTTTCGGGCATGGCCACCCGCGAGCAGCGCCTGGCCCTCCTGACCCTTCCGGGGTCGATGACAGAGAAATTCCTTGTCAGGTTTGTGATTTACGTGCCGCTGGCCATTGTGGCCTTCCCGGTGTGCGCATGGATAGCCGACGCGGTGAGATACCTGGCTGTCCTCACCTGCATTGATGGCCGTGTGGTCGAACCCCGGCTCATGCCGCTTGATTATATGCTGACCTTCGGCAACGTGGTCCTCCCGGGCACGGAGAGCGCCCCGTGGACACAGAATGTCAATCCCGCAATCCACCGTCTGAATCTCGCATGGTATGCCCTGAGCGGATGGGGCGTCGTGTTGACGACCGGGGCCATCTTCAGCATGGGGAGCCTGATTTTCCCGCGCAAATCAATTATCAAAACGGCTGTGGCATGCTATGTAGTGAGCATGGCGCTCGGTCTGCTGTGGTGGGCCTCCGCAGCGATTTTCGGCCTGACCGACGGCGTGCCTGACTCGGGCGACCCGACCATGGGGCGGCTGATTGTGCGCGGAGCGGTCATGGCAGCAGTGGTCATATTGCTCTACTGGTGGTGTTACGCGCGGTTTTGCGAAGATGAAGTGGTGGAACGCTGGTAAGGAGAGAAGCCATGTTTAAGGAAAACAGCAAAGCCATATATCTCCAAATAGCTGACCGGATATGCGATGACATCCTGGCCGGCAATCCGGCGCCCGGCGAGCGGCTTCCCTCCGTGAGGGAGCAGGCGGCCGCCGTGGAGGTCAATCCGAACACCATGATGCGCGCATACGACCATCTCGCCTCGGAGGGGGTGATATACAACCGCCGGGGAATAGGATTCTTCCTGAGCGAGGATGCCCCGGAGAAGGTGAGGGAGATGAAGCGCAAAGCCATCTTCGGCGATGAGATAATCGCCCTTTTCCGCCAGCTCAAGCTGTTAGGAGTGGAAGCCGACACGCTCAAGAGGCGCTACGAGGAATTCCTGCGGACGCCCGAATCATGACCCGAAAAATACCGAAATAACCTAAAACAACGACAATGAAAAAGACAACCTACATACTCATAGCTCTGTTAGCGGCGGCGGGCATAGCGGCCTTCCTCGCTCCTCCGCTGACGCTCAAACGCCTGGCCACGGCAGTGACCGTGCTGCGCCGGTCGGACTCTGCCATCACCCTGACCACGGGGGTCATGGCTTCTCTCGAAATCAACACATCGGGGTGGCTGCCGATGCACTCCCTAACCGACACCTTGCGGGGTGTCACACCGGTGGTGCAGGTGGCCGAGCGGCCCGGACTGGCCTCTCCGCGCATACTTGCCTACGGGGAGTGGAGCGGACAGTTCGACGTCTTCTCAGAGGGTGACTCCATTGTCAAGGTCATCCTTGACTTTCACGATATAAAGGCCAAAGGGGACAAAAAAGTGCGCCATAGCGTGCTTATAGCTCCGGATAACCTGATGATGTGCCGCATTGAGGTGCCTGAAGGGCAGCTGCGGCGCTTATGGTCAGACCTGCCCGTGGAGCTGACCGGCCTGACAGGTGACTCGCTTCAAATCGACCGCAATGACGGAGTGACCCTGAGGGACTGCAAAGTGGCCAACGTCAGCTTGTGACACTCTCTGTGCGACCTTGCGTAAGACCCCGTCTCAGCTTTTGAAGAACTTTTCGATATGCCCCTCGGCCTTCATCCGGCCGGGGGGCAGGTTTATGAGGGTGCCTCCGGCCACGAGGGCCACCATGTCGCAGCATCCTGTGGCGATGTCGAGCTCGTGTGTTGAGAAAATCACGCACTTGCCCCGGTCATGGGCGAGGCGACCGAGGAGGGCGGCAAGCTCGTAACGGTTGGGCATGTCAAGGAAGGAGGTAGGTTCGTCGAGCAGGAGCACCGGCGTGTCCTGGGCCAAGGCGCGGGCTATCATCACCCTCTGGCACTCGCCGTCGCTCATGGTGTCCATAGTTCGTCCGGCGTATGCGGCCATGCCCACTGACTCCAGGGCTGCGCGCACCGCCTCGCGGTCGCGCTCTGAGAGGCGGCCGGCCCATCCCGTGTGGGGCGCGCGCCCGGTGGCCGCCACATCCTCGCACCGCATGTTGGCTATGCGGGTGCGCTCGGTGGTCACCAGCGAGATGAGCCTGGCGCGGCGCATGGGGGAGAGGCTGCGAAGGTCGCATCCCTCCACGAGGATTTCGCCCGAATAATGCGTATTGAGGCCACCTAAGGCGCGGAGCAGCGTTGACTTGCCCGACCCGTTGCGCCCGATGAGCGCGGTGAGGGTCCCGGCGCGGAATGTCGTGTCCACATCCTCGATCAGCACCCTGCGGCCGTGGCCTATGCTGAAATTCCTCAGCTCAATGGCATTCTCCATGATAACGTTTTCCATGCTGACGTTTTCCATTGTTTCATCTGTTGCGCATCACTACCCACACCACCGTGGGTATGCCCACTAAAGCGGTGACTGAATTGATGGGAATCACGGCGAGTTTGGCGATGATGTCGCATATCAGCATCAGCACTCCGCCGGTGAGGAGCGAAGCGGGCATGAGCACGCGGTGGTCAGCATTGTCCACGACCATGCGTGCGATATGGGGCACGGCCATGCCTATGAATCCTATGGGGCCGCAGAAGGCTGTCACGGTGCCTGCGAGCAGAGTGACAGAGGCGAAGAGCAGCGCGCGGGCTCGCCTCGCGTCAAGGCCCATTGTCACCGCATACTCCTCGCCGAACAGGAGCAGGTTGAGGGGCTTGACCGAGGCCACGCTCAGCAGCAGGCCGAGGGCCACTGCCGGGCAGAGTATCCACAGCTGCGATGATGTCACATCGCCCAGTGAGCCCATTGTCCATATCACAAACGATTTCAGGGCCTCGTCACGGCTCATGTACTGAAGAATCTGCACGATGGCCGACACTCCCGAAGACACCATAATGCCGAGAATCAGGATTACCATTATATCCTTCACGCGGGCGCTGACGGCAGCCATGACTGTCAGGACAGCCGCCGAACCGATCCAGGCTGCTCCGGCCATGCCGAAACTGCCGAGAAGGCCTGCGTATGCCCCGAGCAGGGGGGCCCCTAAGAGATAGAGGGCCACGCCGAGGGAGGCGCCCGAAGTGATGCCGAGCACGTAGGGGCCTGCCATGGGATTGCGGAAGAGGGTCTGCATCTGCAGGCCGCTGACCGAGAGGGCCATTCCGGCAGCAAGGGCCACTATGGCCTTGACAAGGCGGATATTGACCACGATACCCCGAACCGTCTCATCCGTCTGCGCGTCAGTCAGGGCGCGCCAGACCTCGGCGGGGGGAATACGGACCGAACCCACTGCGAGATCCAGGATGAATCCGGTGATAAGCAGCAGTGTCAGAATTGCGAAGGAGAGTATGGCGCGCGGTCTCATATCCTGAAGTCTAAGCCTTACACGTTTTTATCTCAGCCTATGCGGCGTTTACTTGAGCCTCATGTAGTAGACCGGCTCATGGCCTGTGTTGAGTTCGGGGTGGAGTATGGTCAGCAGATCGGCGAGCACCACATCGGGCTGGATGACTCCGCGCTCGAAATAGGGGTTGCCTCCGCCGGGGATGGCGAGGCGGTTGTTGTTGAACACCCGGCCATCCTTCATGAGTGGCACTGCAGCGAGGCGCGGGGCCATGCTGCGGAGAGAGGCAAGGTCGGTTGCCTGTCCGGGGTTAAGCCAGACATCGGCCTCCATAGCGAGGCGGTAGGCCTCCTCCATGTCGATGGGTCGCGCCGCATCGGCAGGATTGGATTTCACAGGCACCGCCCCGGCATCCTTGAGCAGGCGCACCATGTAGCTCTCATCAGGGGGTAGCATCCAGGAGTCAGCGTAAGGGGCGTTCAGGAGCACCTTGGCCGGAGCGGCATCCTTGGCCATCATCTTCCATTTATAATAGAGGGGGGCGATGCTGTCGATATATGCGCGCCCTCTGCCGGGAGTGCCGATCACCTCGCCGAGTGCCACCATCCATTCGGCCTTGCCCAAGGGTGAGGATTCAGTGTAATCGCTCACATACATGTAGGGTATGCCTAACTCATCGAGCTTTCCCTCCATCTCGCTGCGTCCCGTGGCTGCCGAAAGGAGCACCAGGTCGGGGCGCGCTCCGGCCAGGGCCTCATAGTCGATATTGCCGTCATAGCCCACATCCGCGGGGGGATTCTTGCGTGCGGCCAGGCCCGGAGTGGAGATGTATCCAAGTCCTGAGACTCCGACGATGCGGTCGGCCGCTCCGAGGGCGTCGAGCATTGCCACATGCGTGCTCGACATGCAGACTATCCTGCGCGCCTCCCCTGTGAGGGCCTTCACATTTTTATCTCCGCGCGGAGCCTGAGCCCCGGCGGGAAGCAGAAGCAGGGAGGTGGTAAGGTCGCCGGCGCCTTGCCACGGCGAGCGCGTGGAAATCATGCGCGCGGAGCTGTCAGGCGAGGCTGTGATGGTGAACCGCTCCGCATACTGCGGGGCGTAGAGGGTGTCTGTCATCAGGGCCATCACCTCCTGCGCGGCGCCGGTCGAAGCGGAGCGGACGCAGGAGACAGGAAGAAGCGCGAGGGCCATGCAGCCTGACGCGATGCAAGAGCGCGCTGCGCGCGATATGGAGGCCGATGATGCGAGGATGAAATGGCGCGGGCTCATGGTATTACAGGGACAGGGTATTTCAGTACTTCCTTGAGAGAATCGATGTCGTTGAATTTCTCCCAGTTTTGCGCAAGCCATTCCACGGGGCGGTCCCACCACTTGACGCGCAGGAGCCATTCGATGGTGTCGGGATCAAAACGGTATCCGATGACCTTGGCGGGCACTCCGCCGACGATAGCGTAGGGGGGGACATCCTTGGTCACAACGGCCCGGGCCATCACCACGGCTCCATCGCCTATGGTCACGCCCCCCGCCAGGAAGGCCTCCTCGCCGATCCAGCAGTCGTTGCCGATGCTGACGGCTATGCGGCGTGCAGGGTCTGTGTAGCGGACTTCGGTGAAGGTCTGGCGCGTAGCGAACGTATGGCCGTTCTGCTTGCGGGTGGAGAAGAACATCGGCGAAGAGCTCACGTAAGGGGCGCGGAAAGGGTGCAGGAAGGGGCTTGTGCGTACGCTCGGCCCTATTGAGGAGAAGCGCCCGACATCAGCAACGAGGCGCGACCAGTGGCCCACGTATGAGCCGTATCCCAGGGAACCCTTGTATTTCACCCCGGGTCCCAAGGCATTAGCCCCCTCGAAGCGGGAGGATAGACCCACCACGCTGCTGAGGGGGATGCGGGCTTTGCCGCGCCACTTGAAGCGCAGCCATAGATTCTTAAGGAGCTGTTTCATCGGCTGAGTCTGTAAATTGGACTATTGCCCCGGGGCGGCTCAGTCGCGGCGGAAAATATCGCGGGTGTAGACCTTATCGGCCACATCATCCAGGCAGGGGTCGTAGCGGTTGGCCAGGATGGCTTTCGAGCGGCGCTTGAACTCATCGAGGTCATTGACCACCTCTGAGCCGAAGAAGGTCGTGCCGTTCTCCAGAGTGGGCTCGTAGACCAGGACTGTGGCCCCCTTGGCCTTGACGCGCTTCATCACTCCCTGAATCGACGACTGGCGGAAATTGTCGGAATTCGACTTCATGGTCAGGCGGTACACGCCGACCACGCACTCGCCCTCGCGCTTTGGATCGTAGGCATTGCTCCCCTCGTACTCATACCATCCGGCCATCTTGAGCAGGCGGTCGGCGATGAAATCCTTGCGGGTGCGGTTGCTCTCGACAATGGCGCTCATCATGTTCTGGGGCACATCGGCGTAGTTGGCCAGGAGCTGCTTGGTGTCCTTGGGGAGGCAGTAGCCGCCGTAGCCGAACGAGGGGTTATTGTAGTGGGTGCCGATACGGGGGTCGAGCCCGATGCCCTCGATGATGGCTTTCGTGTCGAGGCCCTTGACTTCGGCGTATGTGTCGAGCTCATTGAAATAGCTCACGCGAAGGGCCAGGTAGGTGTTGGCGAAGAGCTTGACGGCCTCGGCCTCCTTCATGCCCATGAAGAGCACGGGTATGTCCTTCTTCTCGGCCCCCTGCTCGAGGAGGGAGGCAAACGTGCAGGCGGCCTCGTCGAGGCGCTTGAAATCGGTGACGCTGCTGATGACCTCATTCTCTTCGGCAAAGCGGGGGTCGGCAATGAGCTTGGGGACGCCCACGATGATCCGCGAGGGGTAGAGGTTGTCGTAAAGGGCCTTCGACTCGCGCAGGAACTCCGGGGAGAAGAGGAGGTTGAATTCCTTGACCCCCTTGGCCGCATATTTCATATAGAGCGAGCGGCAGTATCCGACGGGGATGGTGGACTTGATGACCATCACCGCATGGGGGTTGACGCTGAGCACGAGGTCTATGACATCCTCTATATGGTGGGTGTCGAAATAGTTGGTGACGGGATCATAGTTGGTCGGAGCGGCAATGACCACAAAGTCGGCATCGGCGTATGCGGCCGCCCCGTCGAGGGTCGCCACGAGATCGAGGGTTTTCTCGGCGAGGTATTTCTCGATATAGTCATCCTGGATGGGGGAGCGGCGGTCGTTGATGAGCTGCACCTTCTCGGGGACCACATCGACTGCGGTGACCTTGTTATGCTGTGACAGGAGAGTGGCTATGCTGAGGCCGACATATCCGGTGCCGGCTACTGCTATCTTGTATTGTCTCATGGCTGTTGTTGATTGTCGTTTCCGTGTGAAGAGGGCGCGTCGGCTGAGGGATGGTCATATTTCTCAAACACGGAATGCTTGGAGATGAACTCGGGCACGATGCGCTTCATCTCCATGACCATCTCGGGTATCCTCACCTCGCCGGCGAGTCCGGCGAGCCGGCTGACTTCGGCCTCGGCCTCATCGTAGTCATACTCGCGCACTTTGGCTACGAAAATGCGGTCGTTGTCGGTCGGGATAGTGTTTTCCTTGGTGGCGAGCACCTCCTCATATAGTTTCTCGCCCGGCCTGAGGCCGGTGTATTTGATTTCGATGTCCTTGCCCACGCGGTATCCGGCGAGGGTGATCATGCGCTCGGCCAGCGCTGCTATCTTGATTGGCTTGCCCATGTCAAAGACGAAAATCTGGGTGCCGGTGGCCATTGTGGCGGCCTCGAGCACCAGTCGGCAGGCCTCGGGGATGGTCATGAAGAAGCGGCGTATCTCGGGGTCGGTCACTGTGACGGGGCCTCCGCGCTCGATCTGCTCCTGGAAGCGGGGTATGACGGAGCCGTTTGAACCGAGCACATTGCCGAAGCGTGTGGTGACGAAAGTGGTCTTGCCCGGGTGCTTCCCCTTCTCGATAGCAAGGCCCAGGGCCTGGACATATATCTCGGCCAGGCGCTTGGTGCAGCCCATGATATTGGTGGGGTTGACGGCCTTGTCGGTGGAGACCATCACCATCTTGTCGACGTTGTATTCCACGCATTTGTCAGCCACATTGCGCGAACCCGAGACATTGGCCTCGACCGCCTCGCAGGGGTTCTCCTCCATCAGGGGGACATGCTTGTAGGCGGCCGCGTGGAAGACCACCTGGGGGCGGAACTTGCGAAACACGTAATCGAGGCGCATGGGATTGCGCACATCGCCTATGACCGGCTCGAACTTGAGGTCGGGCCATCGGTCTTCAAACTCCAGACGGACGTTATGCAGCGGAGTCTCAGCGTTGTCATACATCACAAGCGTGCCGACCTCCAGGCCTGCGAGCTGGCGGCATAGCTCGGAGCCAATGGAGCCTGCGGCGCCGGTGACGAGCACCGTCTTGCCGGCGAAATTCCTGCGGATAGCCTCCATTGAGATTTTGATCTCCGAGCGGCCGAGCAGGTCCTCGATGTGCACCTTGCGGATGCCTTTGGAAAAACTTGCCTCAGCCGAGTCGTACTCGCCGATGGTGGGGGCCTCGAATAGCTTGAGGACAGCCTGCCGGGCGAGTTCCACAAGGTTTTCCTGCTCCTTGTGCACATCGTTCATGTATGCGAAGAGGATGCCCTGGGTGCGCGTCTCGCGTTTGAGGCGCTTCACATCCTCGAGGTTGCGGAAATGGTGTATGGGGAGCCCCTGGAGCATTGAGCCTATCCCGGAGCCCGGGGTCAGGAAGCCGGTGACCTTGTAATGTGTGGAGTGGCGCAGCCTCTGGGCTGCGGCGATGGATTTCTCTCCGTCGCCATAGATAAGAACGCGCGTGCGCTCGTCATCCTTTCGGCGAATCACCACATAACGGTAAGCCATGAGCATGAGGACCCGCACTATTATCAGCGCCCCTAAGGTCAGGAACAGGTCGATCAGCACCAGGGCGCAGACCCTTGCCCACCCGACACCGAAGACAGAGCCGACCGATCCGGCTATTGCAATGAGAAGCGCCTCCTTCAGGATTACCGCCCCGACCACCTGCATGATATCGTGCAGGGTGGAGTAGCGTATGATGGTGCGGTGTACCTTGGTGATGAAGAATGCTATCCCTGTGCACACGGCGGCCGCCGCGAGCCATATCAAGGTGAATCGGGAGCCGGGCAGAAGTTCCTTGTCAAAAAGAAAAAGTATGAGCAGCACGCCTGCGGAGGCCATGACAGACACAAATGTGTCAATGCCGAAGACTATCCGCGGCCTAAGATAACTTTCGATGGTGCGTAACCGTATTGACATTACAATATGGTGAGTATTAAGATGTTGCATCCAGCCGCCTCCGGTTAAGCATGAAGAAAGCGAGCTGCAAGCATGTAGTTTGGAGCAAAATTACTAAAATTTTATGAATCTGTAAAGTTATGCAAAAGAAAAAATGATTAATTTTGCCCGGATTTATACGGATATGAAGAAGCGTGACATCAGGAGGGGAACGAGAATAACGTTGCTTTTCGCCGTGGCGGTCTATGCGGCCATCACGGTGACGCTCTGGCTTCACAGGCCCTCGGATGGGGAGGGCCGGGCGGGGTCTGCGCTTGCCGCAGGGACGCGCGCCGCTTGGGCCGACACGCTCACCAATGCCGCCTCGCAGTATGAGGCCCTGCGCCCTATGGATGACGCAATCGGACGTTTCATGAGGGAATGGGAGATCAAGGGCATGTCAGTTGCCGTCATGCGGGGAGACTCCCTGCTCTGGGCCAAGGGATATGGCATGGCCGACGTCGAAGCGGGCGCCCCCATGACCCCCGTGACGATAATGCGCATTGCCTCGGCCTCGAAATTAGTCACCGCCGTAGCCGTGATGAAGCTCATAGAGGAGGGGAAGCTCCGCCTCGACAGCCATGTGTTCGGCGAGAGAGGCATACTGAACGATCCGGACATTACGGCCTCGGTCAAGGATCCTCGGGCCTTTGACATCACCGTGGACCATCTGCTCCGGCATGAGGGGGGATTCACCCTCGGGGCCGGCGACCCGATGTTCAACACCAAGGACATCATGGCAGCCAAGCATCTTGCCACTCCTCCGGACTCCCTTGAACTCACCAGGATAGTCATGGGGCGCAAGCTCGGTTTCGCCCCGGGGCACGGGCGGAGGTACAGCAACTTCGGGTACATGCTCCTGTCGCTGGTCATAGAGCGCGTGAGCGGCATGGACTACTGGAGCTACGTGACTGAAAATGTGCTGCTTCCCGCCGGCGCGGGCGGTTTCCGCCCGGCCACCAACAGCTATGCCGCGCGCAATCCCGGAGAGGCGCGCTATTACGGGCCCGATGATGAGAAGGTGGAGGAATGGAACGGATCGGGGCGGATGGTGGACCGTGTCTACGGGGGCAGCAATGTGCACGGTCTGATGGGGGCCGGAGGGTGGTGCGCCTCGGCCGCCGACCTGGCGCGGCTCGTAGCGGCCATTGACGGGGACCCGCGGCTCAAGGATGTCATCGGGCCTTCGTCCATCAGCGCCCTGACGGCCTATTCCGACTCGGCCAAGATGGCCAGGGGATGGAGCAGCGCCGAATCCAACGGCCACTGGATGCGCACCGGCACCCTGTCATCGACCCATACTCTCATAGACCGCTTCCCGGACGGGGAGTGCTGGGTGCTGATTACCAACAGCGGGGTGTGGCGCGGCCATCATTTCTCGCGGCAGATGACCGCCTTGGCTGAGAAACTCAAGGAGCGCTACTCGCCGCTGTTCCCGCGCCGCGACCTGTGGGGCGCCAAGTAAGCTGCAGATTCCCGCGACCTGCTGAGCCGTGCCTTTAAACCCCCGGAGCGGAAACGGCGTTATTACTGTATACCTTAATATCAATATTATGACTCAAGACAGAATCATCCCCCCCTCGGAACTGATTATCAATGAAGACGGTTCCGCATTCCATATCCATCTGCGTCCCGACCAGCTGCGCGACAACATAATAATGGTAGGCGATCCGGGCCGTGTGGACATGGTGGCCTCCTATTTCGACGAGATAGATTATGACGTTCAGTCCCGTGAATTTCATGCCATAGCCGGCAAATACAAAGGCAAGGAGCTCATGTGCATATCCCACGGCATAGGCTCGGACAACATCGAGATCGTGGTCACCGAGCTTGACGCCCTGGCCAACATCGACTTCAAGACGCGTCAGGTCAAGCCCGAGCACCGCACGCTCAACCTGGTGCGCGTCGGCACCTCCGGCTCACTGCAGGAGGAGCTGCATATCGGCGATTTCGTCATTGCTGAGAAGGGCACCGGCACCGACGGCATCCTGAATTTCTACGCCGGCCGCGACGCTGTGTGCGACCTTGAGTTCGAGAAGGCCTTCACAGAGCACACCGGGTGGATGAAGACCTGGGCCGCCCCGTATACCGTAGATGCAGACCCGATGCTTGTGGATAAGATCGGACGCGACGACATGGTGCGCGGCTATACAATCTCGGCTGTCGGGTTCTACGCTCCGCAGGGCAGGGAAGTGCGCCTCAAGCTGGCTGACCCCGACCTGAACGCCAAGATAGAGAGCTTCAGGTTCAACGGCCGCCCCGTCACTAACTTCGAGATGGAATCGGGATGCCTGCAGGGCATGGCCAAACTGCTCGGCCACCGCGCCATGACGGTATGCTGCATCATCGCAGAGCGCCGTCTCAACAACGCCAACACCGACTACAAGCCGCGTGTGCGCCATCTGATCGAGACAGTGCTGGAGCGCATTTAAGCGAATCAACAAGGCCCCGTCGTGTAAAATATGCTTTTATGCGGCGGGGCCTTGGACCCCTCTAATGAAATTTTTATGGCTCAGGAGTCTTATTTTAACACGCGAAATTTGGGCAATGACGAAAAAATCAGTAACTTTGCACCAAATTGCGCTGATACACGCTCCCCGGATTATAACTCATTATGTCTCAGGGATCTGACTCCCGGCGCTTTTTTCACGGGGCCATAACTGCATTCCCCGCAGCGACATATTACCTGCATTATGACGACATGGATATTGCTTGATATAGCCGGTTTCCTGATGGTGGCATTCGTGACGGGTGTGATTATCCCGCAGATTCTGCTGATAGCCTTCAGAAAACAGCTCTTTGATGAAATCGACCCCCGGAAAGTGCATCAGGGGGCCGTGCCGCGTTTGGGCGGCATAGCCTTTTTCCCTGCTATCCTTTTCGCTCTCTTCATGGAGTTCGGATGCTGTCTTCAGATAGAGGGTGGGATTATGAGCCACATGCTGCAGAGCAGCGTGGCGAGCCTGTGTTTCATCTGCTCGGCGACCCTCATACTCTACCTTGTCGGAATGGCCGATGACCTGGTCGGCTTCAAATATCGCGCTAAATTCATCGCCCAGATTATGGCTGCCGCCCTGGTGATAGCCGGCGGGGTGACAATGGACAATCTGCACGGCTTCCTCTGGATTCATGAGCTGCCGGTGTGGATAGCCATGCTGCTGACGGCCCTGCTGACCGTCTTTATCACCAATGCCATCAACCTCATTGACGGAATCGACGGCCTGGCCTCGGGACTGAGCGGCATAGCCTGTATCTTCTACGGATATGCCTTCTATCAGGCAGGGCTGTATATTTACTCCGTATTGGCTTTCGCCACCCTCGGCGCGCTGGTGCCCTTCTTTTACTATAATGTGTTTGGCAATGTCAAGAAGCACAGCAAGATTTTCATGGGAGACACCGGGGCACTGACCATCGGGCTGATACTGAGCGTGCTGAGCATACGCATCTGCCGCGTCAGCGGCGATGTGGCGGGGATGAACCCCGGGGTTGTGGCCTTCGCGCCGCTGCTGATACCCTGCTGCGATGTGGTGAGGGTCTACCTGCACCGCATCATCAACCACCGCAACCCCTTCATGCCCGACAAGAGCCATATCCATCATAAATTCCTGGCTCTGGGCCTGAGCCAGCGGCTGACAATGCCCGCTATCGTCGGGATGAGTTTCGTGCTGACGGTGCTCAACTACTGGCTGAGCCTTTACATCAACATCACGCTGCTCTTCGTCCTTGACCTGGCGGTATGGATATGCGGCAACATGGTGCTGACCTCGCTCATACGCAAACGCGAGCGCGCCACGGGCACCAACCTATATGTATAGCATCTATGGATAAAGATTCCAAAATATATGTGGCCGGCCATCGGGGGATGGTCGGCTCCGCCATAGTCCGCGAGCTGGAGCGGCAGGGATACACCAATATCGTCACCCGCACGCATAAGGAACTCGACCTCACGGACCAGAGGGCGGTCAACGCCTTTTTTGAGGCGGAGCGGCCGGAATACGTGTTCCTGGCCGCGGCCAAGGTGGGGGGCATAGTGGCCAACGCCAAGGCCAAGGCCGACTTCATGTATGAGAACATGATGCTGGAGATGAACGTCATCCATGCCGCATGGCTCAACGGATGCCGCAAACTGGAATTTCTCGGCTCCTCATGCATATATCCGCGCCTCGCTCCGCAGCCGATGCCGGAGAGCTGCCTGCTGACCTCCTCGCTTGAGCAGACCAACGAGGCCTACGCTTTGGCTAAGATTTCGGGGCTGAAGTATTGCGAGTATCTCAACACGCAATACGGCACGGATTTCATATCGGTGATGCCCACCAATCTGTACGGCCCTAACGACAACTACCATCCCGAGCACAGCCACGTGCTCCCGGCCCTGATACGCCGTTTCCATGAAGCCAAGGAGAGCGGCGCGCCAAGCGTCACCTGCTGGGGTGACGGCAGCCCCCTCAGGGAGTTCCTGTATGTGGACGACCTGGCCAACCTGTGCGTGTATCTGATGAACAATTACAGCGGCAGCGAGACAGTCAATGCCGGCACGGGCAAGGAGCTGACCATACGCGAGCTCACCGGGATGGTGGCCCGCATCGTCGGATATGAGGGAGAGATACTCTGGGACACGACGCGTCCCAACGGAACGCCCCGCAAGCTCCTGGACGTAAGCAAAGCCACGGCCCTGGGATGGACCTATTCCACGGAGCTCGAAGAGGGAATACGCCTCTCATACCAGGATTTCCTTACTAACCCTATGCGCGCAGAAAGATGAAGATAATACTCCTGTCCGGAGGCTCGGGCAAGCGCTTGTGGCCCCTTTCAAATGATGCAAGAAGCAAGCAGTTTCTCAAGCTGCTCAGCACTCCCGAAGAGGAGAAAGAGTCGATGATACAGAGGGTGGTGCGCCAGCTCAGGGCCGCAGGGCTCGATGACGAGATACTGGTGGCCACCGGAGTGAGCCAGAAGGATTCAATCGAAAACCAGCTCTCAGGGTTGACCTCGGTCATCACCGAGCCGTCGCGCCGCAACACCTTCCCGGCCATACTGCTCGCCTGCAGCCGGTTTGCGGCTGAGGGAGTTAGCCCGGATGAGTCTATCGCCGTAATACCGTGCGACACCTATACGGAGGAATCCTATTTCGAGAGCCTGCGCCTCATGGAGCAGGCGGTAAGAGAGGGGGCGGCCAAGGTGGCTCTTATGGGTGTGTTCCCCACGTATCCCTCGACCAAATACGGATATATCCTTCCCGGCAAGCGCACCCTGGCCGAGGATGTGCGAGCTGTGGCGGCATTCAAGGAGAAGCCCGAGGTTGCCGAGGCCAAGCATCTTATCTCAAAGGGGGGCTTGTGGAACGGAGGAATGTTTGTCTTCGGCCTGGGGTGGTTCATGGACAAGGTCAGAAGGGAGCTCCCCGGAACGGATGTCACGGTAGATGCCCTGCGCGAGAATTACGCTTCACTGCCGCAGATCAGCTTCGACTACGCCGTTGTGGAGAAGATGCCGGTGGAGGAGCTCGGGGTGATGGAGTATACCGGAGCCTGGAAGGACCTGGGTACTTGGAACACTCTGACCGATGAGCTTACCGACGCCTACCACGGCAATGTGATAGCTAAGGACTGTCGTGACACATATATCATCAATGAGCTTGACCTCCCCTTGGTGTGCATGGGGGCCAGGAATATGGTCGTGGCAGCAACGCCCGACGGCATACTCGTCACGGAGCGCAAGCTCAGCGAGAATCTCAAGGACATCACTGACACCCTCGGGAGGCGCCCGATGTACGAGGAGCGCCGCTGGGGCGAGTACCGCGTGATAGGCTCGGCGGAGTTCCAGGACGGGTTCTGCGCGCTGACCAAGCAGCTGACCTTGCGCCCCGGATGCTCACTCAGCTACCAGCGCCACAACTGCCGCAGCGAGATTTGGACCTTTATCGACGGCGAGGGTGAGATTGTGCTCGACGGCGAGCGGCGCCCCGTCCGACGCGGCGATGTGATTGACATACCTGTAGGGATGATGCACGCCTTGCGGGCCAAGACTCCGCTGACCTTCATCGAGGTGCAGCAGGGGTCAAATCTTGTTGAGGAGGATATCGAGAGATTTCCTTTTGAGTGGGAATTGGAATAATTGGAGTAATTGGAGTAATTGGAGCTATTGGAGTAATTGGAGCTATTGGAGTAATTGGAGCTATTGGGGGCGGTTCAACATTCGGCTGAGAAGCGGTTGCCGGGATGGCGTGTCACGAGGCCTTCGAATTCCATGTCTCCCAATAGCGATGTGAGGGCATGCACGGGCAGGCCGAGATACTTGAGTATCTCTGCGAACGGCACCGGGGCGGCGCGGAAACGGAGGAACTCATGGAGGCGGCGCGTGTCGCCGTCCAGTTCCGGAAACAGGTTGCGGTTGCTCAAGTCAATCTTGAGGCTGTCAGGCTGCCAGCCTAATACCTCCATTATGTCGGCTGCCGATGTGACCAGCGAGGCGCGGTGAGTGCGTATCAGATGGTTGCATCCGGCGCTTTGCGCATCTCCGGCGCGCCCGGGCAGAGCCATGACCTCACGGCTGTAGGAGTGGGCTGTGGCGGCAGTAGACATCGAGCCACCCTTTATATCGCTCTCCGCCACTAATGTCCCGGCGGGTAGCAGGGCCACTATGCGGTTTCGCTCCAGGAAATTGCCGCGCAGCGGGGATGTGCCTGAGGGATATTCGGACACTAAGGCGCCGCCGGAGCGCACGATGCGTGCCGCCAGGTCGCGGTGAGGAGCAGGATAGACGCGGTCCAGCCCGTGGGCCAGCACGGCGATGGTGCGCAGCCCGTGTTCCAGGGCCGCTTCGTGGGCCACCTTGTCGATGCCGTAAGCCAGGCCGCTGACTATGACCAGGTCCGGGAAATAGGCTGCAAGGTCGGCCACAGCCTTTCTTACGAACCCTATGCCGTAGGCCGTGCAGCGTCGTGTGCCCACCACGCTCAGCATGTGAGGTGCCTCAAGGGGGCACTCCCCGAGGCGGTACAGGATGAGAGGGGCGCGCTCGGTCTCCCCCAAAGGGAGGGGGTAATCATCATCACACAGGGAGGCGGTCCGGATGCCGTGAGCATTGACAAAGTCATATTCGCGCCGGGCGCGCCCCATGGCCTCATCGCGGGCATGGTCTTGCAAGCGGCGCTCACCGCGCAGGCCCAGGCGGTCGGAGAGCTCGGGCGCCGGGAGGGAGAAGAGCTCTTCGGGAGATATGCCCGTCTCAGCCATGCGGCGCGCCAGCCCGGGGGTCGACCCCTTCATCATTGACAAAGCGATACGGCTGAGCATGGCTTATAGGAAATCTTTGAAGGCCCGGGCCACCTCATCCCCCTTGGAGAGCTTGCCATCCTTGAGCATTACGACAGTGATGACAGCGCGGACCACCATCTCGCCGTCAGGACGGATGATGTCCTGGTGAAACAGGAAGCGCGGGCCCTTGCGCTCGATGCGCAGGCAGCTGATAAACGTATCGCCGCTGCGCAGCGACGACAGATATTCAATCTCGCATTTGCGCACCACGCCGTCAAGTCCCTGCCGGTGCATCTCGCCGAATGACAGTCCGGCCGCCTGGCAGAACTTATGGCGCGTATGCTCCATGTAATGCAGGTAATTGGCATTGTTGACTATCTGCTCGCAGTCGAGCTCGTAGTCGCGCACCTCCATGTCCATGATGAAGGAGTAGTTCTGGCTTATGTCTTTGAGTAGTTTCATAAATTAATTATGGTTTGTGGAGGACGGGATATCATATCCATGCGGAGGCGGATATGGCACGCCATGTCCCTGCAGGGGTTGCAACTTCCATCCGCACCGCGCGGCCAGCTCCCCGGCGAAAGCGTCCAGGGAGGCGGGGGCCTTGAAGGCGGATGCCGGGACCAGGAGCACGCCGTTGCGCCCGGCCGGGATTATGATAGAGGCCAGCCCTACTATGTATGGCGACAGGTCCGCGTAGGCGAAGCGCACTTCGCGCGGCTCAGCATCGGGCTCATCAGCCTCTCTGCGCATCTGCGCGGGGTCGAAGACATCCGTTGCCGCGCGTCGTCTCCTCGGGGGAAACACCGTCACCGCCAAGGCGTCCGGGTCAAGCCGGAGGGAATGCTCCACGGTGTTGAGGGCCGTCGCGGGCCGGAGGCCGTGGTCGAAATACAGGAAAGCGGCTACTGACGGCATGAAAATCATCAGGACCATCAGAGCAAGGATGAAAAACCGCGCGTCAAGCGCAAATCCCAAGATGAGCGCAGCGACCACCGGCACGGCGCAAACCGTGCCCCACAGGGGGTCGTGGCGCATCGCGAGCACAGAGAGCACCCGGCCTGAACTGACGCGGAACTTCTCAGTGGCCGCTTCGTTTTGCGCGGATTCTTTCATACGTAGC
>CAZWVY010000008.1:33076-50646 GCA_964637105.1 uncultured Sangeribacter sp.
GGATACCCCAGGCCGGTCCACATTATGTATTCATCCTTGAGCGACCCCGGAGCCACAGCAGAAGCATCACCCACAGGCACGCACCCCTCGATGACCACAGTGGCCGTGGACTTGTATCGGGGAATGAAATCCTGGTCGATGACCCAGCGCTGGGCGCCATCGGTGTAGTCGCGCCCGATGAGGGTGTTGAGAAAAGTGCGGCTCACCTCCTCGGTCAGAAATTCGGGCGTGACGTTCCCCTTCTTAGCCTCGGGGAGGATGAGCTGCTCCGCATTCCACTCGCGCACGAATCCGTAGCCCTCCTCCGGTCGTCCCGAATGGCTGTAATTGGTGCGGATCAGCACGCCGTCGGGGGCTTCGCTCAGATTGAAGCGGCGGTATGAGTGGTTGTTGGTCTCGAAGAAGGCCCCGTTGCCCTCGGCATCGATGACTCCGAAATTGGCCTCTACCCCCATCGGGCGGGGGAGGGTCTCAAGGAGGCGGGCGAAGTCGTCGACGGTGCGGCATGAGCGCAGGGCTATGGTCATCAGGAATCCTTCGCGGTCCATTTTCTTTTCCGGCACGTTGTCATCCTTGATATTGTATGAGGCGGTGTTCATCACTGCGAACCCGACGCTGTTCATGCCGATCCAGGCCTCCTTGAGCCCCCGGTCGGCGGCATTGAAGAGGGCCACATATGAGAAGTCGCCGGACTTCCCCTCGACATACTCCACCTTGTTGTCAACTGCGGAGGTGTCGCGGTGTTTCCAGAGCATGGGGCGCCCGTATGGCGAAGCCTTCGCGCTGATGATGGCCGAAGTGCATCCAAGGGCGGAGGCGCAGCACATCGCCATACAACATAAGGCCGTCAAAATCCGTTTATTGAGTATCATATAAATCATTTTCAGCAGAATCGCGGGATTAAGCCCCCGCGCGGCTACAAAATTAATAAAAAATCCTGACATTATGGCAAATCTACCTCAAGACCCTTTCATGCTGCTGAGCGTAATCAACACGCGGCTGCGTGACGAATACCCTTCCCTCGATGCACTGTGCGAGAGCGAAGGCATAAGCCGCGAGGAGCTCACTCAGCGCTTAGGAGCCTCCGGATTTGAATACATGCCCGAGATCAACCAGTTCCGTTAAGGTCCTCATATCATAAAATCATGAGACAGATGATTCACCTCAGGAAAAAAATATGGCTGGCCGGGGTCCTGTGGGCTCTTGGCGCCGCAGCGCAGAATGTCACGGTCAATCCCGGACCCACCGGCACCTCCTTTCCCCGCAGGCTGGCCGAATGGTTGCCGGGTGAGAAATGGTGTGACGACGAGAATTTCTTCATTTCGCGCGTCAGGCCTGCGCAGCGTTTCCGCAACGCCGCCACGCAGATTGACCCCGCGCTTGGAGAGGATGCGGACAAGAACCTGATATTCTGGGTGCCCTTGGGCGATGAAACACATTCCGGCCATCCTGCCGGACGGTTTGACAGCGAGACCTTCACGCAGTGGAGCTACGTCACGCATTACGGCGTATGGAACGCCCCCCTGGCCGCCGTGCCGGCAGGTTTCATGGATGCTGCCCATCGCAACGGGGTCGGCGTTAGCGCCGTGGCGCCGGTACCTTTCGGAAACCTCACTCCCGAATGGGAGGAGGCCCTGCGTGCCATGACCGGAGCAGGTGCCGAAAAAATGGCCGCATGGCTCAATCGGTGCGGACTGGACGGCATAGGCTACAATTCGGAGTTTACCTGCGATCCGCAGGTGGTGGCCGAACTCGCTGCCTGGCACGGGGAGCTGCGCCGCCATATGGAGTCGCCCCTGAAGGAGATCATATGGTATGACGGCACATCGGAGGGGGGATACACGATGTTTGACTTCGGCCTGGGCAATCACAATGACGATATAATGGGCAATAGCGACGAACCGCGCTCGTGCCTGTTTTTCAACTATAACTGGAACTATCCCTCCACCCTTGAGAGGTCTGTGGCGAAAGCCCGCGAAATAGGGCGGAGTCCGCTTGACCTGTATTGCGGCATCAACATGCAGGGGCGCGAGCCGCATGACCTCTCGCGCGGCCTGTGGTCGCTGCTCAAGGAGTATCCTCTGTCAATAGGGCTGTGGGGAGCGCATGGGGCCAACATGTTCTGGGAGAGCCGCGCGGAGAAGGGGAACGCCTCCTCATCGCGCATCAGAAACTATCTTTCGGGATTGGAGCGATGGTTCGCAGGGGGCACGCGCAATCCCATGACCGCCCGTTATGGCGCGGCGGACAACATAACCTATGGTGACGGCAACACAGACTTCCCCGGCATGTCGAGCATGATGACAGCGCGCAGCTCCCTTTCCTGGGATCTGGCGCAGCGCCCGTTCATCACCTCCTTCTGCCTGGGCAACGGGAGATTCTTCAATCTCGCGGGGGAGCGCTGCCATGACTCGGAGTGGTATGACATGGGGGCGCAGGACTACCTGCCGACATGGACGTGGTGGTGGGCCGGAGAATGGCTTGGCCGAGACCCGGAGGGCGTGCCCGCGGAGGGCCTCAGGGCTGAGTACGCGCATGATGACGCATGGACCGGGGGAAGCTCGGTGCGCATATCCGGCTCCGCCCCGGAGGAATGGCTTCACCTCTTCAAGACTAAGTTTGACATGGTGCAGGACGACTGCATCATTCTGCGTCTCAAGCATCTGTCGGGCCGGGGCAAAGTGTCGTTTGTCGTTGCCGCCGAAGGGAGCGAAGACAAACCTGAGGTCATCCCCCTTGACATCACGCCGGGGCGTGCTGACTGGCAGGAGTTCCGCATCACGGCGGATAATTACGAGGGCGGCTGCAACTTAGGCGGCAGAAGCCTGGCGATAGCGGGCCTGCTGTTTGAGGAGGCTGAGGACCTCGACCTCCGCCTGGGCTCTTTCGAGGTTTCCCGCCCGGGAGCTGTATGTAGCGCGCCTGCGGCCCCGGAGATAGAGAGGGCGGAGGTGGCGGCCGCAGGTCCGGAGGGGGCTGTCGGCAAACTTGTTTTCCATATGCCCGATGAAGCTGCCAAGGGAAAGTATAATATTGACCACGGCGTGTCGCATTTCAATCTCTATGCCCGCGCCCAGGGGGGCAGACCGCAGCTGAGGGGCACCACCACGCCGTGGGCTGCCTTGATGTGGAACATTCCCGGAGACTGGAGTGCAGAGGAGGCGCGCCTCGAATTAGGTGTGTCAGCCATCGGTCTTGACGGAAAGTCTGAGTCTGCCATATCATGGAGCGAGCCTCTCCCTACGGCCCCGGTATATGCCGAAGAGCCCCGCGAGGAGATTCCCGAATATGTCCTCCCCCGCGAATTTGGAGCCGCACCCGAAATAGTGTCACTGGCAGCCTCTGAGTCAGATGGAGGCGATATGATCACGCTGACAGCGGAAGTGGATGTTCCCCGCGCCGTAAGGTCACGCGCCGTCAGGACAGGCGCGAGCGGATTCGGATTCGCCTACGCAGACTCGCCGCTGCCTCAGGACGTGATGGCCCCTCACAGCGTCAGCTTCCGGTTCAGAGCTGATGCGCCCGCTGACGGGTCGGAGCGGTGCCTGGCGGTGTTGCGCGACCGCACCGAAGAATGGGCTGTGAACCATACGGGGACTTTCCGCCATCTTCTTGCACCCGACGGGAGCACATCGCGCATAGTTCTCGCCGGCTCTGCCCTGGGCGATGTGGAGTATTATTATGACACTGAGACGCGCCTTCTACCGGGCCACTGGCATCATCTGACGTATACCTTCGACAGCGATGGCGAGGGGGGGATGAGGCTGATGTGGTTCCTTGACGGCAAACTGCAGGTACCTGTCAAACGTGTCAGAGGACGCCACACATACACCGATGGCGAGATACCATACGAGACGCGCATCAAGGAGTGGCGTCCCGGAAACGTCTTCGAGGTCGGCGGATATATGCACGGCGCAGTGCCTGCCGATGGCGCAGTGGCCTGCATGCGTGTGCATCCGTACCCGCTTGTGACTGAAGAGAGCGTGCTCGGATCAATGGCTGACCCCGGCCAAGACATGATGATGCTCCCCGTAGCCTACCGCGACAGCGGAACCGAGGGCAAAGGCGAACTGTATCATCCCGCTCCCGAATACACCTCCGGCCCTCCCGTGGACTTTGGCGAAGACTACCCTCTGCCCCTTGAAATATCATGGCAGGTCTTCGGCGGCTCTCTCGCAGCGAGCGGGGAAGAGGACACTGCGTCCGGAGTCAGGGTGACGGCGCAGGTAGTGCCCGACGGCTCGGGCAATTGCCGGGCAGTGCTGAACGCCCGAAATGACCTGGGCGCAGACAGCGAGGAGGCCGACATAGCGCGCTCCGGCGTGCAGGGCGTGGAGGAGACCGGGCTGCAGGCCTGGCCTAATCCCTTTGAGGACCGCATCCGGGTGCGCCTGCCCCATGAAGGGAAATGGACCGCTGTGCTGAGTGACAGCGCAGGGCGCAGAGTCATGGCCTGCACATTCCGGGCCGACACAGAGAGTGTGGTGACACTATATCCCGAAGTCTCACCCGGACTGTACTTTCTGACCCTTGCGGACGAAAGGGAAAACGTGCGCACCGCGCGCCTTATCCGCCGCTGACAGGGTCCCGTCTCATAAGCTTTTATTAAGACCCCGTTTCATAAACTTTTATGAGACGGGGCCTTAACGTGGTTTAGAACCTTTAAGCCGGAATGTTAAGGAATGTTGTAAGTGTTTAAACGCGTGTTAATGCGGAAACTAAACCGGCATGCGCCGCGTTTACAAGATACAAAAGCGAAAAACAAGAGAAAGCAAGAGACAAGAAAGCAATATGGATAAGTATTCAAGGTTTCGTGAGAAAGGTTGAATGCGGTTTTAAGTTTAGTTAGATATAGTTTATAGTGGAATCGAGAGAGGGCCGTCGTGGAAGCGGCCCTCTTGTCGTATCCGGAGGTGTATAGTTTTGGTATGCATTATGTTGGAGATGTAAATAAATGGCCGTTTTGACACAGGGAGGATCGCTAACTTTGCACCCGGACACGTGAAAAAGTGTAACACGTGGTGTAACACCTTTGAAATTCTAAAAGTATGAATGAAATTAATCTCAATGAGGCTCTGGCGGACGCGGTGATGGACCGTCCGCTGGAGTTCCTAATCGGCTCGAGGCGGTTTTGCCTTTGGAGTCCCTCTTTGGGTGTGTCGCTGATGCTTGAGCGGCATATAGCCCTCCTCGGCATTGACCCTGAGCTCATGAACCGTCATCCCTCCGTCGAGGCCCTGCGCATAGTGAAAGAACAACGCAAGGAGGTATGCATGGTGCTTGCAATCGCTTCGTGCCGCTCTTACGCCAAGCTGTGCGACTCCCGGTTTTTGGATAGGCGTTCCCGCTATTTTGCCGCTCATCTTGACGATGACGAATTGGCCGGATTACTCATCTGGGTGCTTAGCCGCCCGAAGCCTGAAACTTTCATCTCCCTGTCGGGCATAGCCCGCGACCAGCAGGAGCAGGCTGAGATAGCGCGCGTCAAAGGGGCCGGAGGGCATACGCGCACATTCGGAGGCAAGACGATTTTCGGGTCGCTGATAGATATGGCTTGCCGGGTCTATGGCTGGACAAAGCAGCATGTGGTGTGGGGCATCGACCTCGTGAGCCTTCGCCTGATGTTATCGGATGCCATCAACTCCGTCTATCTCTCGGACGAGGAAGCGCGTAAATGCGGCATAGGCAAGGAGCCGGCCGAGAGCTACGGCATGGCCGTTTCAGACTTTGACAAGCTCAGAGCTCAGGACTGGAGTTAGACCCCTGAGACTTAAATATTTTATGAGACGGGGTCTTAGGTTGTAAAAAAATGGCAGTAGTAAAACAAGGATAGTGTCTAACTTTGCACCCGAAAACGAGAACAGCAAAACATTTTTGTATCACCCTTTATAACTAAAACGAATTATGAAGAAACTTATGTGGGGGGCGTTTATCGCCGCCATCGCAAAGAAGAGTATCAACGGGACGGGCGCTTCAGCCACCGTCTCCTACGGCGACTTCAAGCGCTTTCCCGAGGCGGTGGAGGGTTCGCTGGCCCTTAACACCACCAAGGGAGAGAAGAAGGAGGCCAAGGTGGAGGGGGGAGGCGTAGAGGCTGTCAAGTATGGCAGGAACACCTACGCTCTTGAGGCGAGCTTCCGCCTGGGCGCTGACGCGAATGGTAAGCCGGTAGCCTTCCCATTCGGTGAGGACGAGAGAGACGGCGTGGTAGAGGGCGTGTATGCCTTGCGCGTGCAGCCCGAGGACAAGACGGCCGGCGGCTTGACTGTCATGGAGTGCATCATCTCCACCGAGGACACGTTCACCGCTGCCGACGGAGCTGTCAAGAAGGTGACTTTCGACTTCATCAAGCCCGAGCCTAAGGCCGATGGCACGCAGGAGCCGACTATCAACTGGGACCCGATCGCCGACATCATGGCCGCTCTCACTCCCAAGGCCTCCTGAGGCGGGTGCACACCCTACCGGAGCCGGAGACATTTCACCCTCTTGCGGGCATGCCCGCAAGAGGGTGAAATGTAATAGGCCTTCATGCCGATGATTATCTGTAAAGCTCTTTGAATTGGTCTCTTGTAAGTGTGAGGACATTGTTTGCCGCATCAAAAGATGAGTGAGTTTTTGCGAAGTCCGTGGCTTTATCATTTTTCGGACGGACTTGAATGGTGTCGGAAAGGCTGTTAAAACCGATATACTCCGCTTCGCCGAAAGGGAACTTGTAAATGCTCCCCGGTATCAGGGACGACACCAGCACTATAACCGGGTCGCTGTTGAGTTCCATTATTTTTTTAATGCCTTTTACGTCCTCGGTCATCTTCCATACTTTTACAAAAAGCATGATGCCCAATACTGCGAATATGAATTCGAAAATGAGAATTAATATTTCCATATGTTGTGATGATTTAAAAAATATTCTGATGCAGATTATATTGCGGAGATTGAGCGACACGGCCATAAGGCCCGTATGCTCAATAATCTTTTCCTATAAACTGTATTTGAGGCAAAATATTATAAATTTAAACTTACGTGGGGCGATTATCGCCGCCATTGCACAGAAGAGCATCAACGGCACAGGGACCGCATTCGCCGTCTCCTGGGGCGACATCAAGCGTTTTCACCAAGCGGTGGAGGGGCCGTTATTCCTGAGCGCCACTCCCGATAGGATGGAGCGGAAGAAAGCTACGGCATGACCGTCCGGACTTTGATAAGCCCGGAGCTTAGGATAGGAGGTGAGGATAATCATACATTATTCCTGATTAATGTTTATGAGGATGGTATTAGTATCCTCCAGTATGAGACGTATAACTCCTTCTGCTTTCTTCCAATATTTCAGAAAAATAATTCCGTCACTGTCAACAGATACCGTGTCGGTGAGCGAATTATAAGTAACGTCTGGTTGTCCGTAGTCCTTTATGAGGTTTTCTGAGATTCTTTTCCAGATATTGGGGTAAAGATTTCCAAAAGAGGGCTTGATGATATCCAAGAAGATACCTGTTACTAAGTTATCTTGGTTTTCCGTGCGCAAAATTATTCTTGCATCCTCACCTGCAAATTTTCCCTCCAGGAAAAGAAAGTCCTCGGTTTGCACTACCGCCGGCTTCCCCTTATCAGGACCTTCTTGGATGGTCCCCATAAGACGGGTGAACCCTTTTTCGGCGAACTTGTCGGCTACTTCCTCCACATTCCCGCTCAACTCCACGCCCAAGAACTCGATGGCAAAGAGATTGAGACACACGGCCAGAAGGCCGGATAAGAGCAATAGTCTTTTCATATAAAATCCTTTAAACTGCAAATATAATAAAAATGTCTGAACTTCACTTCATAATCACCGCAGATAATGCAGATCTTATCAGTGCAATAGATGACATTATTGGCACTTGGCGATTTTTCGTACAGGAGATTCCGCGGCTGTTCAGGGTCGGCGGCTGTTCCAAGAGGTCCCGGAGGGACCCCCACAGCGTTATCCCCGGGTGTAACCCGGGGGCGTCAAGTACCTTACTTCCACTACCCCGGAGGGGTGGCACGTGTATCGCACGTGCCACCCCTCCGGGGTGGTGTTTCATGTAGTAGCGGGTACCCCGGGCGTTGCCCGGGGTTAACTCTGTGAGGCCCCTCCGGGGCCATTTGCCTGCCGAACAGTTATTTATAATTTTAACTGATGCACTGGAATTTCGGCTTTACCACATCAAGGCCGGTGTTCAGGATGCCTCTCGCTAAATATACACTAACGGCGGGAGCCTCTCCAAATCGAGGAGAACGGCGGGAGCCTTTACAATCGAGGAGAACCGCGGGAGCCTTTACAATCGAGGAAAATGGAGGGAGCCTTTACAATCGAGGAGAACGGCGGGAGCCTTTACAATCGAGGATAACGGCTGTAGCCTTTGTAAGGGTGCATGGCAAAAACCAAGGGAAAGTAAAAATATAGCAGTTGTGAAAAAAGGCCGGGTTGTAACTTTGCACCCGGTAACTTGAACAGTGTACCGGATTTTTGTATCACCCTTTAAAACTAAAACGAAATTATGAAGAAACTAACGTGGGGCGATTATCGCCGCCATTGCAAAAAAGAGCGTCAGCGGCACAGGGACCGCAGTCGCCGTCTCCTGGGGCGACTTCCAGCGTTTTCACTGGCCAGTGGAGGGGCCGCTTCCTCTGGACAATGCAGAGTGCGCCGAAAGAGCGGAAGGAAGTTGCGGTATGACCGTCTTGGACTTTGACAAGTTCAGCGGCTAGGACTGGAGTGGAAGTCTTTTATGAATATAAATATGGAGTTGTCCTCATCAAATTTAAGACAGATATTTCCATCCTTTTTCTCCCAATATTTTAGGAGAATTGTTCCAGAATTATTGATAGGCGACGCGTCTGTTAGCGCATTATAAGTGATATCAGGTTGGCCATAGTCCTTAATTAGCTGTTCGGATGCTTTTTCCCAAATACTTGGGTAAAGATTTTCAAAAGAGGACTTGGAAATTCTCATGCTAACTTTTGTAACTAACCCGTCGCGGTTTTCAGTGTGTAGTATGGTTTTAGTATTTCCACCTGCAAATTTCCCCTCGAGGATAAGAAACTCCTCGGTTTGCACTACCGCAGGCTTCCCCTTATCTGGCCCTTCCTGGATGGTCCCCATTACACGGGTGAACCCTTTCTCTGCAAACTTGTCGGCAACGTCCTCCACATTCCCGCTCAACTCCACGCCTAAGAAATCGATGGCAAAGAGATTGAGACACGCGGCCAGAAGTCCGAATACGAGCAATAATCTTTTCATATAAAATCCTTTTAAACTGCAAATATAATAAAAATGTCTGAACTTCACTTCATAATCACCGCAGATAATGCAGATTTCATTAGCGCAATCAATGAAATCAAGGCCGATGTGCAGGATGCGTCCCGCCAAATAAAAGATAACGGCGGGGACATAGACAAATTCATATCCAAAATCAAATCCGGAGTAAATTCACTCTGGAAAGAGGTCGATTTCAAGGATGTCGCCCGGCAAGTGATAGCGGCACGAGGGGAAGTCCAGCAATTGGAACTGAACCTTACCGCCATGCTCGGTTCAGCCGGGGAGGCGGACGCGCTGATGAGCAGGCTTATGCACACAGCCGCGACAACTCCGCTTGACCTTCAGAGCCTGGGCACCGGAGCCAAGACTCTCATGGCTTACGGCATAGAGACGGAGGAAGTCAATGGTGTCCTGATTCAGTTGGGCAATATAGCCTCTGGCCTCGGCATACCCTTTGAGGAGCTTGCGCGCCTCTACGGTGAAACCATTTCAAAAGAGCATATTTTCATGGATGATTTGCAGCAATTCCGGAATCAAGGCATTCCAATTGTGGCTGAACTCGCCAAACAAATGGGAGTGACAAGTGAGGAGGTGGAGAAGTTAGCAACCGCTGGAAATGTGAGTGCTGATGAGTTCAAGACCGCCATCTCGTCCATGACTGCCGAGGGCTCGCAGTTCGGCGGCATGATGGAAGCACAGCGCGAGACCATCAATGGCAAAATAGCCATCATAGAGGATGCCGTGAATAGGATGTTTAATGAAATCGGCGAATCTTCCGAGGGCCTGATCAACCTCACCCTTGACACCACAGGAAAGATTGTGGAGAATTGGCAGAGCGTTCTGTTAGTGCTTGCCGATGTGGCGGCAGCCTATGGCGCACAGAAAGCCTGGGCCGTAATGGAAACGGGCTTCAACAATGCTGCGACCAACTTTGCTTACGATACCGAGATAGCCGGTTTGCAGGCTCTTCTGCCTTTGAAGGCGGCTGAGCAGCAGACCGCGCTCCAGCAGGCCGTGGCTGAGGGGAGGCTGACACAAGCCAAGGCAGAGCAGGTGCTTGCGTTGCGTGCCGAAGCCGAGGCATACATGGAAACCTTGGCCGCCAAGGTGGCTGAGGCTCGTCAAGCTGAGATAGCCGCGCAAGCGAATCTTACCGCTGCCTATCAGGAGAAAGAGATTGCTGACAAGTTTGTGGAGAGTTGCGAGGAAAAGATAGACGCTCTCTATGACCTTGGTGACACCATAGGACTCGAGGCAGCTGAGGAGGAGTTAGCAATGGCAAAGACCATGCAGGCCGAGGCCGTAGATACCTTGGCCTCAGCCTCCAAGGAGGCCAAGGCTGCGTCCTCAGCTCATGTGGCCGCGCAGCAGGAGTTGGAGAACGTCACCACAGGTGTCAACACCGCGCAGACGGCCGGCAACACTGCGGCCACCGGGATACTCACCATCGCGAAAGAGAAACTCGCTCTAGCCGTAGCGAAGGTCAATGATGTGATGAAAGCTAACGCGCCGGCCCTTTTGGCGGCATCAGTTATTGCACTTTCTTATGCCATCTATAAGCTTGCAACTGAGGAGACCGTCTTGGAAGCCTCCCAAAGAAGACTGAATGAAAGTTATCGAAAAGCGGAGTCTGCGGCCTCGGGTGAAGCAATCCAGGTAAAGGCCCTTTTCGATCGTCTCAGACAGGCTAAGGAGGGTTCAGAGGAGTATGATAAGATAAAAAAGACCATTTATTCCAAGTACGGTGATATTCTAAACAAGATAGGTGGTGAAAAGGACGCGCTTCATGACTTGGCGCGTGCATATGGTCTTGTAACGGAAGAAATACGGAATAAGGCAAAAGCACAGGCTCTTGATGCGTACTTGGAAACAGAAAGTCAGAAATACCTGAAGATAAGAACCCTGCATTATGACCTTATTTATGAACAATTCAAGAATAAAAAGGGTGAAAAATGGGCCGACGCTCATGCTCAGGATATCAATGATGTTTTTGATGGGAAGAAGGTCTGGAACAAAAACTTCCTTATGCAGTTTGATCAGGAAGTCGAAGTTGGAGGAGGGGATACACGCCGTAAAAAGCACGTGATTAATATCGTCACACAAGCCACGCAGGGTGCAAAACAAGCTTATGCCGATTATGCGGAGGATGTTGATAGGGCTTATAATCGTTTTGGAATTAGCCGGGATGCAAAGAATGGCAGTTCAAACACTCCCGAAATCACCCTCCAGCAGGCCTACTCCCATTCGAAGAAGGATTATGAGGAAGCTCTTGCGCGAGTGGCCAAGATGAATAAGGAGCGCGCCTCTTTCACTGTCAAGGAGTACGAGGCTGCCACTGAGGACCTCAAAGCCAAGAAGGAGGCCTTCGAGAAACTCGGGGGCGAGACCAAGTCCGGGATATCCTCCGGCCCCACCGCCGCGCAGATCGACGCCAAGGAGGAGAGTGCCGCGGCGAAACTGTCCGATATAATCCGCAAGCAGGCAGTGGAGCGTCTCCGCATCGAGAAGGATTACGAGACGCGCCGTTGGCAATCCCGCATCGACCTCATGGACGAGGGAGAGGCAAAGGTCCTCGAGCAGATGAATCTCAACTACGACCGCCAGCTCACCGAACTCAAGCGTCAGGAAGAAGCAGAAGTGGAGGCCGAGATGCAGAGGCAAATGGCGGAGTTCAATGCCCGGCAGGAGGTGCTGGCCGCAGCTGATACGAAATATACCAAGAGGACTTTCAGCGATTCTGACATTGACCGGAGCGAGTTTGACAAGATCGAGGAGCGTTACAAGGCTCTCTTCGGCGATTTGAAGTCAGCTCAGGAGAAGGCTGAGGCCGACAGGCTCGAAGCATCCAAGGAGGCGATGGATGCGTACCTGAAGGAGTTCGGAAACTATCAGCAGAAACGCATGGCCATTGGAGCCGAGTACGAAAAGAAGATTTCCGAAGCTCGTAATGATGGTGAGCGCATGATGCTCATTGCCAACCGTAATAAGGCTCTGTCGGACCTTGACTATGGCGAATGGGTTGACACCGGCACAATTGCCCTTGCATTCGGGGACATATCCAAATTGTCAGAAAAGACCGTAAGCCGGCTAATCTCCGACATGGAGAAATACCGTGACAAGGTAATCGCCACTTTTGACCCCGACAAGATACAGAAATACGAGGAAGCACTTGCTTCGCTTAGAAAAACACAATCCGACAACTCATTCGGCATATTCTCATCTGTACTTCCCGATTACTTTAAGGAGCGCAAATCCACTGCCAACCGCATGGATATTGCCGGGAAGGACGTCAATGCCCTTTATGAAAAACGGGCCGAAATTTATAACCGCATCATTACTCTCCATAACAAAATAAATGAAGGAGAAGCAAAGGGTGAGGATGTATCTGCATTTAAGGCACAACTCTTGGAAACTGAAGTTGAACTTGATGCAAACAGTAATTCGGTAAGTAAAGCCCATGATGCGTTCAGGCTGCTTCAAGAGGAATGGAACGCGTTGGACACACCCCAAGCCAAATTCGAGGCTCTCTGCGGAGTGATAGGAAATGTGTCTGATCTTGTGGGAGATTTGGCAAATCAGGCGGCCGGAATGTGTGAGGCTCTCGGCGCAGAAGGACTTGGCGAGGCTCTGGGCTATCTCGGCGATGCCATGAACAGCGTGAATAATATCGCTTCGGGCTTTGCCAAAGGGGGACTCGTCGGAGGAATCGCGGCTGTCGCAGGCGAAGTCATGGGATGGATTGGTAAAATCTTTACAGCAGGAGACAATCGTAAGCAGAAGGAGATTGAGCGGCTCCAGGAGCAGATTGACGCTCTTGACCAGTCGTACGACCGCCTGGGGAAGGCCCTTGACAAGGCTTACTCCACCGATGCAAGCGACCTCATCGACCAGCAGAACACCCTCCTTGAGCAGCAGCAGGCCCTTATCCGCCAGCAGATGGAGGAGGAGGAAGCCAAAAAGAAGACCGATGATGAGAAGATGAAGAAGTATCGCGAGCAGCTCGACGATATCAGCGACATCATATCCGACAACAAGCAGAAGGCCAAGGAGGCTATAATCGGAGAGGATCTGAAATCTGCCATCAGTGATTTTGCCTCCCTCTATGCCGAGGCATGGGATGACGGCACGGACGCTGCGCAGAAATCCATGGCAGCTGTGCGCGACATCATATCCTCGGCTCTGACGGAGATGCTGAAGAAAAATATTCAGCCTGCCGCGGAGGGGTTCTATGACATGCTCGCCAATGCCATGGCCGACGGGATTCTGACAGATGCCGAGCTTGATGCTTTGGATGCGTTAAAAAGGCAGATTGATGCTATGGCTGCCTCTTCGGAGGAGCAGTACAAGCTGATTCAGGAACGTTACCGCGACCTTGACGAACTGAAGGAGGAGCTCACCCATGTCAGTTTCGATTCGGTGCGCGACAGTTTCAAGAGCAAGCTCGCCGACATGTCAGCCTCCGCAAAGGATTTCAGCGATGATTTTTCCGATATGCTCCGGGACGCCCTCATTGAAGGGCTGATGAATGAGAAATACGACCTGATGCTCAGAGAGTGGTATGATGAGTTTGCCGAGGCGATGCGCGACAAGACCCTGACAGACTCGGAGCGCGATGCCCTGCGGCAGCAATATGACAGCATAGTGCAGCAGGGGATAGCGGACCGGGAGACCATTAATTCTATTGTCGGAGGAGGGGCCTATTCGCAAGAGGCCACCTCCGGCGGATGGCAGGCGATGGGTCAGGACACGGCAGACCAGCTCAACGGACGCTTCACAGCACTCACGGAGCTGAACGCCATCAACAATTCCCTGGTCGCCGAAGGCAATGTGATCGGCGCGCAGATTCTTGACACGCTCCGGAGCTTCTCCACGCTGTCTATGGTGACCGACGCGGAGAATCCGGCACTGCGCGAGATACGCGACATGATGTTTCTCTCTACAGGGCATTTGGAGGACATAGCGAAGCATTCCAAGCAGCTCGTCACAATCAACTCAGGCATTGAGAGGCTAAATAACTTAATCAACCAGCGTTTATGAAAACAATCAACGAAATCAAGAAATCGGCTCTCGCCTTGGGAGCCTGCGGCAGGATAAGCCGTGTGAGCAGCATCAGCGAGGCGTCGTCCCTGCTCATGACTCCGCAGGGGAGGGAGTTCGCGCTCAAGACCGGATACCCGGATATTGACACATGGAGAAGCGTTTCCGGCTCTGCGGAGATGTCCGGGGCGCTTATTGACTGCGGCAAGACAAAGGTGAGGGACTGCGACTTCATAGCCGCGGGGGAGAGCATTGTCGAGGCCTCCTTCCGGAGCCGCAGGCAGCTCTATCATATTTTGGCCATGCATGGTGCGGAGGTAAGAATAGTGGCCGGAAACTACGCCGTGGTGAACGTCACCGCCATCAATGCAAGGGTGATAGTGACCGATGACGGCACAGCCATAGTGAACGTGGAGATGAGAGGAGGTGGCCGATGAGCAATGCACGCCTTATCATCAACGGCAAAGATGCCCGGCAGGAGTGGGGAGTGCTGACGACTCAGAACACCCTCAGCGCCCTGCTCGCGCCTCCGGCCATGAAGGAGCGTCCCTCCTTCTGCTCGCGCCTTGAGCATGGCTCGCGCATAGACAACTCAGACCCTAAGATGGCGCAGCGGGACCTGAGCCTGGAAATCCAGATGACAGCGCGGTCAGCTGAAGAGTTCTACGTCCGCCACGCTGCCTTCTGCTCGGAGCTGATGAAAGGCCGGCTCGACCTCTCGACCACCGAGAGGCCGGACGTAGTGTACCACCTGATCTATGACTCATGCACACAATATACGCAGTTCTGCCGAGGCATAGCCACTCTCGCACTGAAATGCACAGAACCCAACCCTGAAGACCGAAAACCCCATGACTGAACAAAAGTATGACATACTCGGCCCTGACGGAGCCTTGATAAGAGAGCACGTCCTTTCTGAGGAATGCACGCGCAAGTTCTCGCTCATGAACGAGGACAGCATCACCCTGCGCTTTTCCACGCGTGAGGCCATGAGATTTCCGGTAGGATCCTCAGTGTCTGCCGAAGTGGCGCCCGGACAGCCTCAAGTGGATTTCTATATAACACGGGAGCAGTGCGGCAACTGGAACGACGCCACAGGCGTATGGGAATACGAGCTGAAATTCGATGCCTATTACATGCTATGGGCCAACAAGATTTTACGCTATGTCATTCCCGGCATTGACTCGGCGAAGGAGACCTCCTTCACGCTGACCGCCACGATTGATGCACATGCGCAGGTCATCCTCAACTGCCTTGACTTCCTTGGCGTGAAATATGACGGCTCGCCTTTCAGAGCAGACACTTCCGACACATCCCTTTCAAGCGAAGCGAAACTTGTGAGGTATGAGAACCTCTCCGTGCTCTCCGGGATTCAGGCTATCGCCGAGGCCTTCGGTTGCGAGTGGTGGGTGACGGGCAATGCCATCTGTTTCGGCAGACTCGCGAACAGCGGCCCTGAGCACGTCTTCGAGGCGGGGATAAACACTTCTGCCATATCATTCTCCAACGCAAAATCTGAGGCTCCTAACAGACTGTATGTATATGGTTCTGAGCGGAACCTGCCTTCAAATTACCGTAAGACGGACGGTGAGGATACAATAGGAGGGCTGGTGGCCCGCAGACTGATGCTTCCCGCAGGCATACCATATCTCCAGACCAGGGAAGATATTCCCGAAGCGGAGATAGTGGAGGAAGTCGTGGTATTGGATAGCGTCTATCCACGTACGGAACTGACCATAACGGAGCCTCCCGAAACCTATACCTCCAACGGAGAGGTCGAGGAGGGGAACACGACCACGGAGACATATTACCGTGTGAGATACGGAAGTAAGTTTCATTTCTCGGAGGCGTATGTGCTTCCGGGCGAGGAACTGCGCATAGTGTTCAAGTCGGGATTTCTGAACGGCCTGGACTTCGGGGTTAAGTTCAACCCCAAAGGGCTGAACGAGAAGAATGCAGACGGCTCCTGGAATGAGGAGGCACAGATGATAGAGATTGTGGCCAACGGGGACTACGGACGGAAACTGCCCGACACCGTACTGAAGCCGCAAAAAGATGACGAGTTTATCCTCTACGGCTGGGATGCCACAAAGATGGAGGAACTCGGACTAATTGCCAAGGCGGAGGAGGAACTCCTTGAAGAGGGCCGGAAAGTCCTGGAAGAATACTCCAAAGACTTGAGCACCTGTACCTGCCCGATGGCATGGGACTACATGAAGCCCCTCATAAGCAGGGGCGCACAGCCTAAGCCCGGCGACCCGGTCACGATTATCGACACCCCCCATTTCGGAAAGGAGGGGCGCAAGAGCAGAATCATCGGCTTTGAATATAAACTCGATAAGCCATATGCCGGGTGCACGTACACCTGCGGCGAAAATGTATCGATCAAACGTCTGGACAGCATCGAGAAAAAGATTGAAGGGCTCGCCAAGTCGGGCACGAAAATGCAGATGCGGAACTCTCTCGACTTTCTGAGCAAGCGCTACTCGGACCGCACACCTTACAAATTGAAGGCTGATCAAGGCTTCGAGGCGGGGGCGTTTGTCTCCGGCTTTGCCGGGGCAGGCATTGACGGGGCGGGTAACGGCGAGTTTGAGAGCATCGTGTCGCGCTCGTGGCTAAAGGTACAGGAGCTCATCTACAACCGCCTCAATGCCCTGGAGGGGGACACCTCCTTCGCAGACGTGGGCACCATCGAGCATCTGACCGCCAACGCCGACGGCACTCTGAGTGCCGTGATGCGCAAGCGCTGGGAGGGGGATTTCACGGCCTTCCAGCCCGGGGACGTGGTCTACGGATACGTCAACAATCTCAATTCGGCCTCCTCCAAGGAGTACTATAAGTCCTGGGCATGGGTCAAGAGCGTCGACCGCGCGGCCAACTCCCTCAGGCTCGCGCTGTATCCGGGGACCGAGACCCCGGCGGGGGTGAACTTCCCCATGACCCAAGGAATGATCATCACGCGCTGGGGCAACAATATCGAGCCTACCCTCGAGACCCACATCAGTCCCGACTACCAACCCTTCATCGTCCCGCGAGGCGACGGCAGCTACGCCAACACGCGCCGCAGCTCGTTCTTTATCTCCTGCGACAACGGCAACATCGTTGAGCTCATGGGAGTGGGCAAGCCCAAGCTGGAGAAGCACAACTACGGCACGGTGCTGGGCCGCATCCCCGACGGGCTGCTCGATGACTCCACCAAGGAATTGGTCAACAAGGACCAGCCCTACCTGTTCGCACGCGGCATTATCGTGCAGGA
>CAZWVY010000009.1:0-4400 GCA_964637105.1 uncultured Sangeribacter sp.
GGCCCGGAGGCTCCCATGACCGTATTGTTGGAATAAATGAAACACTCTTCGCCGACTTCAGCTTCCCTCCTCATATCGTCAATCGAGGGATGGAAGGCGAAGAATTTCAGGTATCCCGTATTCTCCCCCCTGTTATGCGGCCACCTGCATCCGCCGGAGCGGAATGTGCCGTCGGCCTGGCGGGTGACTATGACATTCTCGCAGTGCACCGGAAGGATGCCGTCAGCTCCGGGCACGGTGTCGGGGCAGAAAGCCGATACCGTGAAACCCCTTGAGAACAGCGAGTCTGCCACGTCATAATTGGTGCGCGTGGTCAAGCCCGGCATATCCGCCACAAAGGCCACCTGCTCAGTGTCTATGGCAGCGAACTCAGCCTCCTCCGAGCAGGAGGTCAACGCTGCCGGGAGGGCCATGAGGGATAAGAGAGTTAATGTATGATATGTGTAGTTAATGCGTTTCATGTCAGTGCCGGTTAGTGTGCAGCTGATTATATTTTCAAGACCCCTTCTGATAAAATTCCAATTCCCTCAGCTCAGGAGCCGGGCACGGGGAACTCGTCGCCACCTCCCGGCAGCCACTCTTTGACTGTGTAGGTGATGCCCACCTTGTCGCTGATGACCGGGTCGCCGGCCTTCGGGCAGGCAGTCGTCACCTCCGGATCGAGCAGGCCGATGCCGTAGGTGTAATCGAGAGTATAGGTGTAGATGTTGCCGGGAAGCCAAGTGGCTGCAATAGGCATTGCCGCCCATCCGAACTCCTTGACCTCCTCGAAGGCGGGCACGGTATATGATTCCGTGCAACCCTTGTCAGAGTAGAAGCCTGATTCGCCGGGCTTTTTGTACAGACGCTGCGAGACGGCCCCGGTGCTCTTGTTGACAGCCAGATAGACTGCGGCCACATCCAGAGCCTCCGGACCCTGCGAGAGGTCAGTGTAGGGGAAACGCTGGGGATTGACGGGGTTTACACCGGCGGTCGGAGTGGCATCCGTGACGCGGAGCAGAACGCTGATATACAACTGTTTTGAGTCGTTGGTGCCATCGCCGTTCCAATCCCATGCGGAGTATTTCGCCGGGATGAGCATCGCGCAATTGTCATTGCCGTCTCTGCGCTTGGCGCCCATGATAGAAACTGCCTTGTCAGCCGTGACCGGGGTGTTCTTGCCGCACTTGAATATCACATCCCCTTCACGGAACACGTACTCCACGATGCCCCGCTCCGGGTTGCCGCTCCACTCGCCTCCGTCTGCGACAGGTCTGAACGAGAAATCATCCCCTACCCCCGCGCCACCGATGCGCACTCCCGCTATCTCGATGTCGCAGCTCTTGTGCGCGCCGTGAGCCTTGATCTCAATGCGGCTGAGCTGATGTGCGAAGGGGAGCGTGATGCCCGAGAAAAGGTTGTCGGCCATAGTCCCGGTGGTGTAAGCGGCGATGAAATCCACCTGGTCAGCCAAGTCCTCGGCCACACGGAAACCGGCCAGCCTGTAATCAAGGGCCGAGCCGGTGGAGGCGTTGGCTAATTGAGCGCCCTCCAGTTCATCAAGTCCGGGATAGAACGCGTAAAACGACACCTCGTCGCTCTCCTTGCCACGCTCGGGCCAGCAGCAGCGCGGCGAAGTGAGCACGCTTCCCGCTCCGGCCACGTTGACAGTCTCATTGGCGAAGAGGGGGTGCATCACACCCGTATCTATCAAGGCCGGGTCATCAAAATCAAAGGCTGTCACGCAGAAGCGGGGCAGATTGTCCTTAGTGACCTCCATGGCTCGTGTGGTCACACCTGCCATAGAGGTCCGGAAAAGTATCTCCCTGCTCCCGGCCTTGGGGCCATCCGGCATATCATCCTGCGCGCAGGAGGCCAGGAGGAAGGCGGAGGCGAGAGTAAGGCTTGCGGATTTTATGGTAATGTTCATTTCTGTTCGGTTCTATTTCCTTGGCACGGTCACATCCTCCGGATCGGTCGGATTCCACTCAGCCACATTGATTGTAATGTTTACTTGCTTATTGTTGACGCTCAGGGCCAGCACGCATGTCTTGCCTCTGCTCCACCCTGCCGGGATGACCGCTGTGAACGACTGCTCGGGCCTTGTGCCCCCTTTGCCATCCTCGATGACGTAGGAGAGCGTCAGCTCCGTGCCCGCTTCCGGGTTAGGAAGGAGCAGAAGGGCGTCATCGCCCGTGAAGATGGGGCGCGCCGTCTCATCGTTGGCACTCTTGCGGGCACCCGCGCCATCGGCGGGAAACTTGATGGAGACATCGCCGCGGCTGAGGATTTCCCAGCCATCGGCCGATGAAGCCGGGTGCGTCCAGTCGTCGGTCATGTATCCTACGGAGGAGAGGGAGGCGGGAGAGATTGCAAACCGCCCCTCTGTGGGGACATTACGGAAGGTGAGTCCGGTAACGTTAAGGGTAGCCGTCTCCGATTCTGTCGGGTCAATGTATGACATGGTGAGCTTCAGATTCGCCAGGGCGTGGCTGAAACGAAAGCTCACCGGACTGGTCGAGCCGCCGGTGTAACGTCGGCGGTGGGTCGACACGAGCACGTCGTCGGCATCCTTATAGTCGCCGGGCTGAGTATATGTGAAGTCTAATTGATTTTCTAAATAATGGAAGTCTGAAAGATTCGGCGAGGAAACGGGCTGAATGGCCGTGAAGGAGTATTCAAAGCCTGAAAACCAGTACATGGGGTCGTCATAGCCCCACTGCCCTGCCGAAGCATTGTATGTGACTTTCTCGCCCTCGCACATGAGGGCTATGCTGTTGTCCTTGCCGGACTCAAGCGACGCCATGTCGCCGTAGACGGCAAATGGATATTGAAGGAGGGTGGCGCCGTCCGTCAGCGCGGCGCGCGTGGTGCCGTCTGCGGTGAAGACCACCTCGCGGGCCTCGCCGGAGGGTTCCTCCGAGCCTGAAGTGCAGGCGCCCAAGGGCCACAGCATGGCTGCGGCTGCCAATAAGGGTATGATATTTAGCGGTCTGTTGAGCGACATCAGATTAGTTTGTTTTAATTGTAGGGACGCGCCTGAGGCACGTTGCCGATTTGCAGGGACGTGCCTGTGGCACGTTGCCAATTTGTAGGGACGTGCCTGTGGCACGTTGCGTCACGTTGTAAATTGCCCGGACGTGCCCCCGCCATGTTGTCATGCCGGAGGCACGTCCATGCAATTTCAGTATTTCCATCGGGCGGAGGCAATCCGCTGTCTCCGCGCCGTGAGGTAGAGATTACTCGGTGTCGCTCTTAGCGAAGATCGGACGGTCCTTTCCGTCGGAATTCCAGTTGTCAACTGCGACGGGATTGCCCTCAGCGTCAGTAGCGGTGGTGAAGGCGATTACCTCGAAGCCGGTAGCGTCACCGTCAAGCACGATGTTGTACTTGTAGGAGTAACCGGCGGCCCAGCTCGGGCTGAACTTGCCTGTCATGGTTTTGGTTGACACTGCGACACCCTTGCTGTTGGTGAGCGTGAGGTCGAACTTCAGGTAGATATAGGAGGGGTTCTCATCGTCCTCCGACTTGCTGTATGCATTGGGAAGCACGTAGACGGAGGGTGAGGGTATTTTGTCCTCATATTTATCCATGCTGAGGGGAGCGGTGCTCAAATTCACCACGGGATTTGCACCGAGAGACTGGCCGGTCCAGCCTGCACCTTCGCGGGGGTCGTAGTTGCCGACTGTCATAAGGTTGACGATACGCACGTTGCTAACCTTGGCAGAGTAGCCGTCACGGAAGTTGTTGGTGAACTCCGTTGTCACCTTCGAAAGAAGGTGGTGGAACTGCAGGGCTACCTTCTGGTTGTTGGTCTCCAGACCCTTGATACCGGCGCCATTTTCTCCGGTGTTGGAGGCATAGACGAGGTCATGCTGATGAGTGGCATCGCAGATGTAGTTGTTGAGCGTCAGCACACGGGCATTGACAGCGAGATCGTCATCCATGTTGATTGAGAACGAGCCCTGGTTATGGTTCGCGTCATCTTTGTCGAGCTTCGTGGTAGAGCCGCAGGAGTAGGCGTAGAAGTAGTAGTTCGCGCCGGGGATCCAGTACTCAAAGCGTCCCAGGTCATCCTTGTAGTTCCAGTCGTAGGCGTCGTTGCGCGTCACAGAGACGTTTTTGAAGACCTCCACGGCCTGTGAGGGGGCGTCATCCGTGGTGTAGAAACCGAAGACGTTGAACTGCTCCAGCGTGTTGAACGTCAGGTCAGCCTTCGTGAACTTGTCAGCCACGTTCTCGAATCCGATGACGTTGAGGCTCTTTTCGGAGTGCTCCACAACATCCTCAGACGTGCAGGCCGTCAGGGCCAGTGCACCGAGTGCGAAAAAGAAAAGATTTCCTTTCATGTGATTTTGGGATTAGAGTTAATTAATATGGAATTGTTGATTTTTTTCTTGCTTATTCCGAGCTTCTCGAGA
>CAZWVY010000009.1:4500-11185 GCA_964637105.1 uncultured Sangeribacter sp.
CGCGTTTCTCGGGATTCTCGAGCTTCTCGGGTTATCTCGAGAATCTCGAATTGCTTGATTTATCTTGATTCGGGTTTTCATGTCATCGCTTTTCATTTGCTGCCGGTCTGGTTGCCAAACGGGATTTCGGTGATTACGTCCGGCTCATCCCATTCCGTGACCTCCACCTGGAAGCCTGATTGAAACTGGTCCTGCTCATCCTCGATCCGCAGCCCGGTCACCTTTATCACGCCTCCGCGCGGCTGGTTTCGCAGCTGGTCGGAGATGTCATAATTGAATTCGAGCGTCTTGCCGTTGCGCAACAGCACTTCGAGGTTGAGCGTGTAGGGCTTGTCGTCCGGCTTTGCATCCGAGCGGCCGTAATAAGCGTCCGGGAAACCGGGCACTCCGAATGACCGTACAGCCGCCGAGCACCCTCCTGCCTTGACATCGCAATCGAAGAGGATAATCGAGGTCTCGTCAGAGGTGACACCGGTGCGCAGATACACCGATTCGGCCATGCCTCCCAATGCGCCTCGGGCCAGGACCACATGGTTGATGCCATGCTCAAACTCGTAGGTGATATGATAGGTGAACACCAGCGGCTGCATCTTGACCTCCAGCGCGTGCAGGTCATGGTTGGCCAGCGAGGGCACCTTCTCGATAAAGGCTGAATAGAGGATGTCCGGGGGATTGGTGGTGCGCGAGTCGGAATGTTTCTTGCTAATATAGTCGAGCGACGCGCGCGAGCGGGAGGTCGCCTCAGCGCGGGCCTCGTTGAGCGAGGCCATGTCCGACACCACGATATACTCCGTGTCGCCGTTATAGAGCAGCGCGGAACGCTGCTCGCCGGCCTCGACGATAAACCGGCGACCGTCAGGCGACATGTAGTTGTCGTTTCTTCGTCCGTCGTCGTAATAGCTTATCATGTTGATCCACTCCGGCATGCCGGGGCGCAGATGGTCGTAGTCGCATCCGTAATACTCGGGGTCCCACCCGGCAAGATGGTGCTCGCCGTAGTCGCGCTCCCATTCGCGCTCCCACGCGAAGTTGATGTCGATCACCGGATAGTGGTCGTAGCAGAGCTCCTGGCGGCACGAGCCTAACATCGGCATCAAGAGGAGCAGCAGGGCTGTTATGTCAAATCCGCGTCTCTTCATGTGGCAGGTGATGTTTTACGGTTCAGCAACCAGGGCAGCCGCCACACTAAGGAGAACTTCAGCTTGATCGGGCCGAAATAGTTCAGTTCCTTGGTGCGGAGATAGACATGGTGGCCCTCGATGGGCTCGTAGTCTTTGTAGCGTGTGAACATATAGCCGGCGCCTATCTCGGCTTCGAGCGAGAGGTGGCGGCTCACGGGCCATGCGAAGCCGGCGGTGACGCCCGCCAGCACGCCCCACCCCTTGTGGCCGGGCGAGCCGTTCTCAAGGTCATAGATGCCTCCACCGGCCATTACGCCCACATACCAGCCGTGCCACGGAGCGCGCGGCTTAATCCAGCGGCGCCCCTCGGCATCGATGAGCAGCAGGCGATAGCTCTTGTTGTGCTTATAGCTTCCCCACTGAGCCCAGTTGCCGTCAAGGGCGACGGACCAATTTCGGTCAATGAGCCACTCCGCCTCTATGTTAGGCAGCAGCGCAGCCCAGTATAACATATTGGTTTTCAGCGAGATAAACTCACCGGGGGGGGTAATTTTTGAAATTCTCGCCCCTATGCTGTCAGCAGCCACGGAGTCTGTAGCGACCGCGATGGAATCAGCGGCAGCGCCGATTGAATCGGTGGAGACGGGGGAAGGGATTGAAGCCTCATCCTCGGTCTCATCAGAGGGTGACCAAGGGCGGCGGATTGTATATACGTTTGTATGGGGAGGAATCTGGGCTGAGTCAAGATTGTCATAGGCCGCGCGCACGCGCCGGAGGTTCTCCTCCATCGCAACCACGCTTCCGGCGGGAGCATCGGCTCCATTTACCGGGTCTGTATGGCCTGGCACTCGGGCTGAGGCACTTGCGGACTGCCACAAGACGATGCCGGGCATCAGCGTTGCGAGTGCTATTTTAACAATCTGATTCATAATGTTTTAAAATCCCATTCTTATATGCAAGAATTCTACCTGTGAGGTTATTAAAGGCTTTTACAGCGGCAAAATTAATACATTTTCTGAAATCGACAAAACTTTTGCTGATTTTTTTTGTTGTAGAATTTTTCGTGCCCCCAACCCCGGAGTTTGCAAAGGGAGCTGCGGGTCAGAGACCCGCAGGAACTCACTTTAAGTTCCTGCGGGTCTCTGACCCGCGGTTAAATTATGAATCTTGTTAAGTTCCTGCGGGTCTCTGACCCGCGGTTAAAATATGAACCGTAAGAGGATGATGAAGTCGTGCGGCGAGGGTTTGAGCCGCGGGTCGGAGACCCGCAGGAACTTCCCCTATATTTACACATCCCGGAGGGGTGGCACATGCCACCACTCCGGGATGTGTTCTATGGGACTCCTTGAGCCGTAAACCCGGCCCACGGCGTTATTTCGAGGGGCTCAGCAGACGCACCAGCTCGCCGATCCAGAGCACGAGGGAGGTCGCGCCGATGATGACGGCCCAGTCAGTGACGCTCAGAGGGGTGACGTTGAAGAACTGGCCGCCGACCGTCACTATGGCTATCTGCCCGATCAGGATGGCAAACGCTATCGTGAGGAACCCGCTGCACCCTTTGAAGTGGAAGGCGCTCCGACCCGTCTCGAAGGCGCGGGCGTTAAACATGTTCCAGAACTGCAGGAAGACGAAGATGGTGAAGAACATCGAAAGCTCGACGGGCGTGAGCGAGGGATTGGCAGGATTCACCTCCCCCTGCGGGATGAACTTGAAGATATCAAGGATGCTCTTCACTTCATAATGCTCGAAGATATAGAGGATGCCTAACAGCAGCAGGAAGAATATGCCTCCCACTCCTATTATCGACTGCCACATGGGGCGGTTGATGATGAAGGCCTGGCGCGAGCGGGGCTTCTCTTTCATCACCGATTTCGAAGGGGGCAGCGAGGCCAAGGCCATTGCGGCGAAGGTGTCCATGATCAGGTTGACCCACAGCATCTGCGTGACTGTCAGGGGGGATTCGGTGCCCATGAAGGCCCCGAAGAGCACGATGAGGCAGGCTGCGACGTTGACCGTCATCTGGAAGAGTATGAACCGCTGGATATTCTGGTAGAGTGAGCGTCCCCACATCACGGCGCGTCCAATTGAGGAGAAGGAGTTGTCCACGATAGTGATGTCGGATGCCTCCTTGGCTACGGAGGTGCCATCGCCCATCGAGAGGCCGACATGGGCCGCCTTGAGGGCCGGGGCATCGTTGGTGCCATCGCCCGTTACGGCCACCACCTCGTTGCGCTTCTGCAGGGCCTCCACGAGACGCTTCTTGTCGAGCGGGCGGGCGCGGGCTATAATCTTGAGATCCTGCACGCGGTCGAGCAGCTGGTCATCGGAGAGGGCGGCGAATTCGGTGCCGGTGATGATGTTGCGGTCACCGTCACGCGAGTCGTCCCAAAGACCGATCTGGCGCCCTATCTCCTTGGCAGTGCCGGGGGTGTCGCCGGTGACGATCTTCACGCCGATGCCGGCATTGAGCACCTCGCCCACAGCGTCAGGCACATCTGCGCGCACAGGGTCGGAGATTGCCACGATTCCGAGGAAATGGAGGTTGCGGGCCACGACCTTGCCGTCGGCTATCACCTCCTCGCCGGGGGCTACCTCCTGCCAGGCGAACCCGAGGGTGCGCATGGCCATGTTCTGGTATTCGAGCAGACGGGCGTCGATCTCCTCGCGCGTCACGCCGGCGGTGTCAGCGCACATCCCGAACACTATCTCCGGGGCACCCTTCACATACAGGATAGTCTTGCCGGTGGCCGACTTCACCACCGTGCCCATGTATTTGCGCTCCGTGGAGAAGGGCACCTCATCCACACGGGCCGCGCCGTCGCGCAGCGGGCGATAGTCTACGCCGCGCTCCTTGAGCCAGAGCAGCAGAGCCCCCTCTGTGGGGTTGCCGAGCACCTGGGGCTTCTCGCCCGAGAGGTCGAGCAGGGCTGTGGAGTTGACCGCTATGCCCTCCTCGAGCACATCCGTCGGAGGATTGCCGAAGAAGTCGGCCTTATATACCTGCATCTGGTTTTGAGTCAGCGTACCGGTCTTGTCGGTGCAGATCACCGTTGTGGCTCCCATAGTCTCGCAGGCATGCATCTTGCGCACGAGATTGTTGGTCTTGAGCATGCGCCGCATAGAGTAAGCCAGGGAGAGCGTCACTGCCATAGGCAGTCCCTCCGGCACAGCCACCACGATAAGTGTCACAGCCACCATGAGCGTCTGCAGCAGGTAGGCGATAAAGGATATCCACTCGAAGTCGAAGTTGGTGAAATACATTATGATGCGCCCGATGACGATGAGGGCGGCGAATCCGTATGACACCTTGGTGATCAGGTCGCCGAGGCCGTCAAGCTGCTCGTTGAGCGGGGTCTTGACGCTGTCGTCAATCTGCGCAGCCTGAAATACCTTGCCGTTCTCGGTGCGGTCGCCCACTTCGGTGACCTCCATCACGCCGTGGCCCTCCATGATCTTCGTGCCGCGCAGCACATGGTCCGAAGGATATGTATCCTCAGGATTGAACTGCTCGGGGTCGGTGGTCTTATGGCACATCGGCTCGCCGGTCAGCGTCGACTCATCCACATTGAGGGAGACAGCCTCAAGCAGTTTGCCGTCGGCCGGAATCTCCTCGCCGGTGGTGAGCACCACGATGTCGCCCACCACCACATCCTTTCGGGGCACGTGGATGGCGTTGCCGTCGCGTATCACCTGCACCGGCTCGTCGTCGTTGACCTGGTTGAGCAGGGCGAACTCCTTGTCGGCCTTGAGCTCGAAATAGAATGCGAGGCCAGTGGCGAGCAGGATGGCGATGAAGATGCCGACCGGCTCGAAGAATACCGCCGGACCCTGGCCGAGGCCGAAGAACTCATAGCATGATATGCCGATTGAGAGGGCGCCCGCGATGAGCAGGATAATGATGAGCGGATCAGAGAATTTCTCCAGAAACCGCTTCCAGAGGGGCTCCGACTCGGGGGGCGTCAGGATATTGACACCATGCTCCCTGCGGCTCTCCTCCACCTGGCGGGCATTGAGGCCCGAATAATGTTTGGTAGCCATATGCGTATGTAAGTTAGTAATTTTCGTTTGACGTGTGCAAAATTACACTAAATCTTCGGAATATCCTAAATCCTGCAACGTTGCAGGATTTTTTTGGCGGTTTTATTGGAATTTTCAATAAAAAGGTGTAAATTTGTAGACTATAAATCATACCAAGCAACAATCCTGATCCCAGGCTAAAGCTTACTAATGGACTTGACAGATGAGCGACACTGAATTTTACGATCTTGACGGCGACGGCACAGCAGACGCCATGATGACTCTCGGCGACGGCGGGGTCTTTTACGGCTATGATGCTGACGGCGACGGAATATTTGAATCAGGCGAGAGGTGGGCTGACACCTCGGGCGACGGCATTTTCGACACCTACACCCAATATCTCGACACTGACCATGACGGCCTTTACGACACCTTCCTGCAGCAGGCCGACACCAACCATGACGGCTACCTGGAGACCCTCAGCCGCATGATGGACTATGACGGCGACGGCATGCCCGACTATTCCCATTCTCTCATAGACCTCGATGGCGACGGCGATGCCGAGATGGTCGTCACTTCTCATTCGGGTCCCGAGGATTCTGAGATTACGGACTATTCGGAGATTTTTGTTGACCACGATGGCGACCACCAGCCTGATGAGGCCTGGCGTGTGGAGAATGTTGATACAGACCATGACGGGGTGGCCGATACGGCGCGCGTATGGACCGACCCGGACGGATCCGGATTCCACGGCGAGCCGGAGACTTACGCCCTGGAGGATGTGACCTCCGGGTTCATGCCCGACGGCCCGGCCTACTCTCCCGTGGCAGCCTCTTCAATCGGGGCCAATTTCAATCCGGAAACGGCCGATGAGGATATGGTGAGCGGCACACCCGGCGATTCGATGGAGCACTGGGAGTTTCAGGGGCCGACGGGACGCTGCGCCCTCTATGCGCAGAAGTTTGTCATCGCTGACCTCACCGGCAGGGATATCGACATTGAGGAGATGGTGCAGGTGGCCGTAGACAACGGATGGTTCGTGGACGACCCCGAGACCGGAGGCACGATGGCCCTCAACACCGACAAGCTCCTCGATTACTACGGAGTGGAGCATGAGATGGTTTTCGATTCAGACCTCGGCGCACTCGAGGAGGCCCTGGAGTCAGGCAACGGGGTGATAGTGAGCATCGACGCGCATCAGGTGTGGAGCGGAAAGCCCAACGACATCTTCTCGCCCGACACCGCCTCCGACCATATGGTGCAGGTGATCGGCATTGACCGCACGGACCCTGACAACCCGATGGTGGTGCTCAACGACTCGGGCACACCCGAGGGATGCGGCGAGCTGGTGCCCCTCGAAGTGTTTGACAACGCCTGGAGCGCCGGCGACCGCCAGATGATAGTCTGCCGGGCCTGACACAGGCCCGGGCGGATAAGACAGCTCATGATAAGACATGATAAGACATGATTTCTCATGATTATTCATGATTAAACATGATTTCTCATGATTATTCATGATTAAACATGATTTCTCATGATTATTCATG
>CAZWVY010000009.1:11285-50366 GCA_964637105.1 uncultured Sangeribacter sp.
ACATGATTTCTCATGATTATTCATGATTAAACATGATTTCTCATGATTATTCATGATTAAACATGATTTCTCATGATTTATCTTGAGTTATCCTGATTTATCCTGATTTTTAGATTCCCACTGAAATGAAAGACCCACTCACACCTATATCTGATATTCTGCGCATGGCCAGGCGCTGCGACCTGCGCCGCGAGCACATCCCGATGGAGTATGTGCCCGGGCTCCCGCTGCTGGCCGTGCGCAACGGCGAGCTCTGCCTGATTGTACCCTACCTCAGATACCGCACCACGGGCAAAGTTGACGAGACCCTCGTGTTTCCCGTCAGATACACCGCCGTATGGACCGTGCCCGAAGGCATCCTTGTTGAATTCCGCGACCTGCGCTATGACCCCGCTTTCAGCAAGGTGGATTTCGGCAAGGCCTGCGGCAAGTTCCGCCACGAGGCGGTGCGCGACCTGGACAGCGCGGCCTACTCGGCCCTGCGCGGACGGGCTGTGGCGGACCTCGACCGTCTCGCCCTCTCATTGCTGGGCAAAGAGGAGTGGAGCGGCGCCGACGAGGCGCGCCTCCGGCAAACCCTCTCCCGCCTGCTCGAGCCCTCGCTGCGTGGCATGTACCACAGAATTGACCCCGATTTCTGCAATAAATATTACTCCGACAATGGCGCAGATTGAAAATTGCAATAAATATTACACCTACAATGGCGCAGATTGAAAATAAGGATTTCTTCAGGCAGAAGAACCCCGCCGGGGACGGACGGGCGCCCCGGCCAGGGACAACGGGCGCCGGGCACGATACAGCAGCAGCCCGGAAAGAGGCAATATCCGCAAACAGTGCCGCGATGAAAAAGCCGAATTCCGGCGTAAACCCAAACGCCCCTAATCCGCAGCCGCAGCAACAGACAGCGAAGCCGCAGCCGCAGCAACCGATGGCGGAAGCACGCACTCAAAGCCAGGCGGGGAAGCCGCAGCCGCAGCAACCGACAGCGGAAGCACGCACTCAAAGCCAGGCGGGGAAGCCGCAGCCGCAGCGGATGACGGCGGAGCGCCGGCGGCTGATGCAGCAGTGCGCCGAGGCTGCGGAGACCATGCGCAAGACCGGAATGCCGGCTCTGGCCAAAAAGATTGAGTCGCTCATGGCTCGCATGCGCGACACCCGTTTCACGGTGGCCTTCGTGGGAGAGTTCAGCCGCGGCAAGAGCACGCTGATCAATTCGCTGCTCGGAGCCGATGTGCTCCCCGCCTCCGGTCTGCCCACCACCGCCCTCATCACCCGCATCGGCTACGGCGCGAAGCCCGGCATTCTGCTGCTCAATCCCGATGGCTCGGTCAGGGAGTCACTGCCACTCGACAAGCAGTCGATGAAGGCCCTGTCAATTGACAATTTCAGCGCCGGCACCCCCCGCAAGGAGGAGGGCACGGCGGCTGTCAAGGTCCCTTCGCCCTGGCTGGGCAAATATGGCATTGTGCTCCTCGACACGCCCGGAGCGGGCGATTTAGGCGAGGGGCGCATGAAGAGCGTAGCCAAGGCCCTCCTCGCCTCCGAAGGGGCCGTCATCACAATCGACGCCACTCAGCCCCTGAGCCTCTCGGAGCAATCCTTCATCAAGCAGAGGGTCGTGGGCGTCCACACACCCTTCCTGGTGGTAGCTGTCACCAAGATGGATCTCGTGCCCGAAGCCGAAAGAGAGGCCCAGATGGATTACATTATCAAGCTCATGCGCGGCAAAGGGTGGAATTTTCCGGTAATCATAGCCGGAAAGGGTGTCCGCCTGCCCGGCAGCAAATATGACGCGGTCAACGGCACCGACAAGCTGCATGCCCTCATCTCGGGATGGGTGGTCAATCCTGCACGCGCTTCGCGCCTGGATGCGTGGCTGAGGGCCAATGTCGGCTCAGTGCTCGACATGGCCTTAGGCGCCTGGAACGACCAGCGGCGCATAGCCGAGGCCCGGGGGAGCGAGCACGCGCGCCTCAAAGAGGAGCGCGCAGCCTCCCTCCAGGGGGTGCGCCCGAAATGGGAGGAGCTCAGGAGCGGTGTCATGGAGCGGCGTAAGAATGCGCTCGAGGAGTTTGACAGCCGCATGGCAAACGCGGCCAAGGTGCTCACCGAACGCCTCCAGCATGAGATGGAGCGCTTTCCGGACCCGAAGAAATGGGTGGAGCGCGAATACAATTTCAGGGTGCGCCACGAACTGGCAGCCCTCTCCCAGAGCCTTGACGGATGGGCCCTGCGCACGGTAGCCAAGGATATGGCATGGCTCAACGGGTGCCTGCAGAAACAGTTCCGCACCGCCCTGCAAATCGAGCAGCGCGGCCTCGCCCCCCTCGATGAGAATGCGGCCAGGACAGGAGGCGAGAACCTCGGGCTCGAAGACCTCGACAAGTCGCGCAAGACAGCCTCTGTGGCCACTATAGCCCTCGGGCTGGGCGGAGCCGTGGCCCTCGCTTCGATGGGCGGTTTCATTCCCTTGGCGACAATGGGATTCAGCGGCGGCGCGGGCCTATTCACCCGCTCCATGTTTGAGAAGAAGACCGAGCGCCAGCGCGAGGAGGTCCGCGCACTCATCGACAAGGAGATACCCGGAATACTGCGCGAAGCCTCGGCCGACAGCCGCGCGAGGCTCGCGGGAATCTACGAGGAGATACTGCGTGAGGCCGCCGGACGCGAGCAGGAATGGTTTGCTCTCCAGTCCGATATGATAGCCCGCTCCAAGGATGCCGAGGGCGAGGAGCTGGCAGCCCGCGTCGAAGAGGCCCTGAAGCGTGTCACCGCCATTCGCCGGCAGTTCGGCGAGGGCACCTCTAACAACTGATACAAAATAACTAATACATAAATACACATCATGTCTGATTCCTTCAACAACCTCAAATGGTTTCAGGAACGCCGCGAGCAGCTCGCTACGATGCTCCACGGCGCCTCCGACATAATCAATGAGCTCGCCATGCCCGAGTTTGCCGAAAACCTCAAGCGGCTGGGCAAAAAGCTCGAGCACGATTCATTCAAAATCCAGGTGGTCGGCACGTTCAAGAACGGCAAGTCAACCTTCATCAACGCCCTCCTCGGCGAGGATGTGCTCCCGGCCCGCGCCCTCCCCTGCACGGCCATCATCAACGAGGTGAAATATGGCGACCAGAAGAGGGCCGTGCTTCATTTCCATAAGGATATGGAGGGATGCGACCTCAGCACCGTGCCCCCGCAGACCCTGGCCCATATCGAGGCCCACGGCCGCAAGAACGTCCCTCCGATGGAGGTGCCTTACGACCACATGTCGGAATACCTCACCATCCCCATCTTCGCCGAGGATGACGCGGCCGAGTCCAAGAGTCCTTACTATTCTATGGAACTCTTCTACCCCTCCCCCATCTTAGGCGAGAATGTAGAGATCATCGACTCCCCGGGACTCAACGAGCATAACGAGCGCACAGCCGTCACCCTCGAATATCTCGACAAAGCGGACGCCATCATCTTCCTCATGACCGCCAACCAGCCCTGCGCCGCCCACGAGCGCGAGGCCATCGAGGAGATTCTTCTCCCCAAGGGATTCTCAGAGATGCTTTTCGTGGGCAACCGCATGGATACCCTCCCCCCAAACGAGCGTGAGGAGATGAAGCGCTACATGGAGATGAAGACCAAGCAGTATAGCGACCGCCGGAAGTTCTTCGTGTCGTCATATCTCGGCCTTCAGGGCAAGGTCAAGGATGACGCCACCATGCTCGAGGAGTCCGGTATACCCGAGTTCGAGTCGTATCTCACCGATTTCCTCGCCCAGGAGAAGGGACGCATCAAACTCTCCCAGCCGGCTCGCGAACTCAATGAGATACTTTCCAAAGAGGCTCTCTACAAGGCCCTCCCCGCCCAGCGCAAGCAGCTCGCCATGAGCCTCGAGGCCCTGAAGGCGCGATACGCCGAGGCCAAGCCGAAGCTCGCCGAGCTCGAGACCCGCAAGCGCCACATGCAGAACGAGCTCTCGATGGCCGCCGAGAAATCGGCGCAGCAGGTGCGCCGCGCCGTTGTGACCTACTACAAGGACCTGATGAAGCAGGTGGCAGCCTGGGTGCAGGACTACGAACCCAAGCAGAAGTTCACCTGGGCCACCAAAAAGGATGTCCAGCTTCTTCTGAAGGAAATCTCCGAGATGGTCACCGCCAAGATACGCCATAATTATAAGGAGTGGAACACATACGTGCTCACTCCCATGGTCGAGGAGAAATGCGAGGCTTTCAAGTCCGCAGGCGAGGTCAGCATCGCGCAGATTCAGAAAGAGATTGACTCGGTGGCAGGCCAGATTACAGATACGCAGGTCAGCATCCAGGATGTGCAGGCATGGGAGCGCGTGGCCGGCACGGCTATCGCTTTCGCCTTCCCCGGCTCAGGCGTGGAGGCCGCCATGAACGGCATGCAGAGCAAGAACTTCAACGCCAAGAAGCTCGGCATCGACATCGCATACAATATCGGCACTTTCGGCCTCATGACTGTCTGCGCCCCCTTAGGCCTGGGAGTGTTCGCATACAGGATATGGGAGTCGTTCAAGGAGGGCAACAAAGGCACGGTGCAGAAAGTGAAGTCTGAGGTGGTCAACTCCGTGACTACCTCGCTCAACAACACTTACGACAAGAACGCCGACGAGATCGAGCAGAAGATGCGCCGATATTTCGACAACTTCATCCAGGCCGCTGCCGGCTCTATCGACCATGAGATCAACGCCATGCGCTCGCAGGTGGAGGAGTCCATCAGGGAGCTGGAGCGCGGCAAGGCCTTCGTGGCCCAGCGCACTGCCAAGCTCGATGAGTGCGAGAAGAAGATACAGCAGCTCAGCGAGATGCTCGACACGTTTGTATTCGAGCTGGCCGGACTGACCTCCCAGCCCCAGAAAGAGGAGCATGCGGAGTGAGAACCGGGACTGACTATGGCTCCTCCCCCTTTGCCCACAAGGGGGAGGAGGAAAGCTGGCAGGTGCTCATGGATGTCCTCGACATCCGGGGACACCTTGATTTCGTAAGGGCATACGCAGACCATCCGGTGCTCTCGGAGTCCACCCGCGATGCCATAACACACCGCCTCAAGGAGATTACGGAGAAGCAGAAAGACACTTTTGTCAACCTCTGCGTCATCGGAGGAGCAGGCAACAGCAAGAGCGCCTTCATCAACGCCCTCGTGGGCGAGAACATACTCACCTCCACGGCGATGGCAGATTCGACGCTCATCCCGGTGGTGGTGGAGTATCTTGATTCTCACAACATATTCATCCAGGACAATTATGGCCGATACACTCTCGAGTCTTATCCCGACATTCCCTCCCTCAACCGGAGGCTGACCGAGATAGCGACCGACGCCTCGCGCATTGCCGACATCTCCCTCATACGTGTCGGCATACCGGCCCGATCCCTGCAGATGGGCCTGCGGGTGATTGACATGCCGGCTTCGACTTCGCCCGAGGCGTGGGAACGTCCGGTGACCCGCGAGCTCGTGTCGCGCGTGGCCGACCTGTGTGTCATCCTCACTCCGGCGGTGCAGGCCATGTCGCAAGACTCGATGCAATTTGTGGAGACACTCCCCCGTATGCTCATCCGCAACGCTATGGCCGTAGCCACGCACATTGAGCACATATCCGAGAAGGAGGTGGATGATATACGCCGATTCGTGCGAAAGCGCCTGAACACCGCCTTGGGGATAGATGTGCCCGTGCTCGCGGTCGCCTCATCGGCTACGGCCGGACTGACGGGCGATATGTCCGGCGAGCGCATGATAACACTCACCCGCGAGGCCGTGACAGCAATCCGCCGCAACGCACAGGCGGGACGCCACAAAATCCAGGCGCGCCGCATGATCCGCCTGGTAGATTCGCTATACGGGGCCCTTTCGGAGGGCATGGCACGCCAGCGCGTGCAGCTCGAGGAGGACCTTGCCCGTGTTTCGCGCATGCGCGCCATCCCCCTCGACCCCGTGGTCAAGGAGGTCCGCATGGCCCACGTCACCCGCCTCAGGATGCTCGCTTCACATGGCCGCCGGGCCTACGGCGCCTTCCTGGAGCGCAGCGCGATCGCCAACGTCAGCCGCATCATGCATGAGCTTGATGAACTGCCACGCACGACCGACGCGCTGAAAAAATTCCTCTCCGATACCCTCGGGGAACGCTGCGAACAGCTTGCCAAGGAGATGAATGGCGTGGCCTCAGCCTTCCGCAACGATATGGTCAGCGCCATACATTCCTCCCTCGGAGAGGCTTACTCCGCCATCAGGGAAAAATTCAGCCATATCAAGGAACTGACCTTCTCCGCGCCCCCGCCATCCGTGTCAGAGACTTTCTCCATAGAGGCCGACTCCATCGATGTCACCGGCCACTCGGAGTCGCTCAAGAAAAAGAATGACATGTTAGAAAACGGCCTCATGGGGGGAGCTGTCGGAGGCGCAGTCATCGGCCAGATGCTCATACCGGTGCCGATTGTGGGAGCCATTGTCGGGGGTGTGCTCGGAGCCGTCGGAGGCGGACTGCTCTTTGATGTCAACATCGACAAGGAGAAGAAAAAGGTCGCAGACGACCTGAAACCAAAGCTGCAGGCCTTTTTCAAGGATGTGAAAGAAAGCGCATCCGGACGTCTCGAGGATATGGCTGACCGCGCTTCGGAATCGCTCGGAAAGGAGATCGACCGGTATCTTCAGGTCTACAAGGATGGCATCGACCGTGAGATCGCCAGGACGCTCAGCCACCGCCGTGACATTGAGCGGAAAATGGCCGAGACCGACAGCCTCATGCAGGCCCTGCACACACGCAGCAAGAAAATCAAGGATGCGGCAGAAAAACTCTGATTTTCCTACCTACGCTTTTGATTTTGAACACTGCTGAATATAATATGGCAAACCGCTGAATAAGAAATTAAAATACGCTTGAATATGAATGAAAATAACAATATTCCCGCTCTTCCCGAAAACAAGATGGCGGAGCTGACAAAACGTTTCAACAAGCTGTGGGAAGACTTCACAGCCCTCTACAAGGGTGAGCTGCTGGGCCTCGCTGCGGGCGAGGAGGGGCTGACCGCCACCGGAGCAGTCAACGCGCTGAGTGAAATCAAACGCAACTGGGGAGCGTCAGACACCATATATGGCCGCTGGGTCATCATGCTCAAGGCTCAGGACCCCGAGAAGGGAGACCGCGTGCTGCGCATACTGACCGAGGACATGAATGTGGAGCCGGTAGCCTTCACCCCCGAAGGGGAAAATTCCAAAGTAGGCGCCGGGGTTACCGGCGGAGCTACCGGAGCTGCGGCAGGCTACTTCCTCCCAAAGCTCTTAGGCGCTTCGACGCTTCTCTCAGCCGCGACAGCCGTCGCCGGCGGGGCAGCCGGTATCATAGGGGCCATACACCTTGTCAACTCACGCAAGACTCCGGCACTCGACCGGGCCCTCAAGGAGTATCTTGACCAGCTTAACCAGTTTCACGACCGGGTGTACCAAGTGCTTGAGAAATGAGTCCCAAACGCATATTTCTAACCGGGGCCGACCTCATCGGCATCGGCCCCGCCACTCTCAACGCCTTGGCCGGCGAGCGCATATTCCCCCTCTACGGCCTCCCGGACGAGATTATCCTACGTCCGGGTCGGGCTCGGGAATGTGTGATTCATTTCCGCCGCAACCTGGAGAAGGAGCTGGTCATGCTGCTGCCCGAGGATATGAAGAATCATCTGGAACGCGCGGGAAACTCCGCGCCTGCCCCCTTCAAGACCTCTTTCGATACTCTCGACCGGTTTTTCACCCCCATGGAATCGGAACTGGCCTGGTCATACGCCCATCCCTACGCGCTGCTTGAAATCACTATGCCCCTCCCCGCGCTGCCGCGCGACTGCGAGGTGAGATATTCGGCAGGCTACATGAGAATGGCGATCCCCTCCGCGCAGGAGGCGAAGGAGATGGCCTTGACCGTGTTCCTCACCCATCTCGCTACCCCCTTCAATTCCCTCGACAGGGAATATCTGCGGACTTTAGAGCGTATCGGCCTCGTGCCGGACCTGACGCTCCTGACCGGCACTCTCCCCCCGCGTGACAAGAAGGCTGCTGCCCGTCCGCAGGAACCCGGCGAAATCAGCGACAATCCCCTGCCCGGCACCGAGCTGCTCTGCTTCGATCCGCACCTCGCCCTGGATGCCATAAGGTCTAATAACCTCGACAATCTGAAATATTCGGGACTCATGGCCGTGAAAAAGGCCCTCTCGGATATGCCAAAGGGAAAACAGGCTGCATCTGCCAAACCTGCCGGAGCACACTCCGCAGGCTACCCCGGGAAGAGCGCAGCGCCTCAGCCCGGCAATGCGCCCAAAAAACAGGCGCCCGGGGGCGCCCCCTCTCAGAAAACTGCAACTGAAAATAAGGCCGCTCAGCAGGCTCCCTTCTCGGTAGATACGGTCACCATGTCCAACCTGGCGCAAATCCGCGGCTACTATGAGGGGCCCTTCAAGAAAGAGCTCGATTCACTCCGCTCGCAACTGGCCGTCATCAAGGAGAAGGCTGAAAAAACACGTAATGATTACTGTGTCAAAGGCCCTGCTGACAATTGCGCGGCGTATGGAAAGAAGGTGCAGGCAGCCGCTTATGAATGGATGCGCAGCTACAACCTTAAGCACCGCTCGCCCCTCATGCTGACCCTCGCCGGAGGGGCGAAGGTGTTCGGCCGCGAGGCCTCCGATTTGTTTGCCACGCGCGAAAAGGAGCTCGACGCTGACCTGCAGAAGATGGTGCTCCAGCCCAATATGGCCAAGTCCGCCGCACTTGCCAATCAGATGATTGACGATTTCGCCGGAATGGCCGCGCGTATAGAGAAGCTGGGGCGCATGATGCCCGATGCGCAGCTTCAGCTCACCGGCAAGGTCAGCAGTGCGGAAACAGGAATCACGGAGTATCTGCAAAACAAACTCAGAGCCGGTGTGCTGATATTTCGTTCCTTGGCCAAGGAGCAGCTCGCCCAGGCTTCCGGCATTGTGGCCTACAGCCAAAAAAACACGCAGACCCATGCCCCGGTGCTCGATGCTATCAAGAAAGCGATTCCAGATGCGGTGCAAGCCGGGGCCGACCAGATGGCATCCGAACTTGCCGGCCTTGCTTCCTCAGCCCTCAAGGACAAGCTCACTGAATTGACAGTAGCCCTCATCAGAGACCTCGATGTCCTTGATAGCGCCGCCTCAAAGGCAGTCGCCCAAATCAAAGGGACCGAGGAGCTTCTCTCCGGACTCCGCAAGACGGTGCGCTAAGACCCCGGCTCTTAAAAGTTTGTGAGACGGGGACACGGTCAAGGGTAGATTTCGAGACGCGAGGAGCCGCTTCGCCCGTTGCGGATGATGCGTATCTGCGTGGGTATGCGCTCGCTCATCGTGTCGGTGTGGCTTATCACGCCGACTTTCTTCCCTTGGGCCGACTGCAGCATTGCCAATGAGTCAATCACGGTGGATAGGGTATCGGGGTCGAGCGATCCGAACCCCTCGTCGATGAACAGGTTGTCAAACGAGACGTTGCGCGATGACAGCGATGACAGCCCCAACGCCAGGCCGAGACTGACTATGAAGGTCTCGCCCCCGGAGAGCGACGTGGTGTCGCGCACGTCTTCGCCCCGCTCATGGTCAATCACCCGGATGCCTAAGGAGTTGCGCACCTGCCTCAGTTCATAGCGGGTGTTGAAGCGGCGTATCTCGCGGTTGGCGTGCTCTATGAGGAAGCTGAGTGTATAGCACTGGGCTATCTTGCGCAGCGTCTTGCCGTCACCCCCGATAGCCTCTGAGATGGCGTTCCAGTCGGCTGCGGCCTCCTCGGCCTCCTTCATCTTGGCATACATCTCCCCCATCTTCTCCCGGGCCTCGGCATAATTGCGCATCCTGGCCCGGGCCTCGTCAAGGGGCCCGGTGCTGTAAGCTTCCAGTTCGGCGGCGCGCTCCGTGAGCTCCTCCTCGCTTTTTTCGGGGCGCAGCTCCTCGTGGGCAGCTAAGCCCGCGCAGCTCTCATCAAGGAGAGTGCGCGAGACAGTCACCCGGTCTTCGGCCTCCTTGAGCCTGAGGCGCAGTGCCTCCCGGTCTTCCCCGGAGGTTGCCAGGGCCTCGAGCGTCTCCCTGTCCAGGCGCGAAGAGTTGGAGAAATTGTAGTTTAGCAGCCAGTCCTCAAGTGCGCTGTCCAGCCTTTGCGCCTCAGCCAATGACCGGGTGCGCTGGCCGCTGAGAGTGTCCGTGCGCCCTGTGAGTTCCTTGATTCTGCCCCGTATGCCGGAGAGCGCCTCCTCACCGGCTTTGAGGGCTTCGAGACAAGCCGCGACCATATCGCGGATGCTCTTCTCCAGTGCATCGGGAGTTTCTCCTCCCGTCTTCTCGGCTACCGCCTTTTCCCGCAGCGATATTTCCGATTCCAGATGTTTCACTTTCCCGGCCACGCTTTCCACCTCTGCGGCCAGTTCACGCACACGCGCCTCCAGGCCCTCGGTCTTCCCCTGCTCCGCCGCCTCCAGGCGGACGCACTCACCGGCCTCCTCCTCTATCTTAGCTAAAGCCGCGCGCCCCTTCTCCCGGATAGCATCCGCCTGCACACGCAGTTTTTCCAGCTTCTTGAGAGCCGAGTCAGCCTTCTTGCGCAGGTCTTTGCACTCATCTGCGCGCCGGGCAGCATTGGCCGCGCTCTGCATGGCTGCCTCCAGGGCTTCCCGGCAGTTATCGGCGTTATCCGGAAGCCCCTCGCCATCACGGGGCTTCTGCTCGCGGGCCTTGAAGGAAAGTTGTTCTGTCAAGGCCTCGTCGTCAGTGATTGATTTGGCGAGATGGTGCAGGATACCGCTGTTGCGATGGCTCTCCTCGCGCAGGGTGTCGCGCAGGCCGGAGAAGCGTTTCAAATCCTCTTCCTTACCCTCCACGAGTGAGTCCAGTTCCGCCACATGCGGACGCAGCCTCTCCTCATCTGCAAAGGGGTGATGCTCGGCGCCGCACAGGGGGCACGGGCTACCCTCCTCGAGCAGATGCCTCTGGTGCTCCCAGTCACTGCCGGTGATGAGCAGGCGCGTGTCACGAAGCACGTTCAACTCCTTTTCGAGGGCCTCCACCGGGAGGGCCTGCACTTCCTTGGCAATTTCGGCGTTTCGCCGGGTCAGTGTGTCATGCTCCTTGCGGTTGCGGCACAGACGCGTCTGTGCCTCTTCGAGGCTGCTGAGTATGTGGAGCCGTTCGGTAAGGAGCGAGACACGCTCATCAAGCCGCCTCTTTTCGGCGCTGACGGCATCCTCATCCAGTTTGGACAGGCTCTCGCGCAGGCTTTCAAGGGAAGCTGAGGCCTCGGTGACTTTCGCCTCGGCCTTGCGAAGAGCCTCCGCGCTCTCACGGCGCGCCTCTTCGGCCTGCTTTCCGAGGAGGTCGCGGCGAGCTGCCAATGCCCGCGCTGCCTCAGCATTTTTCTTCTGGTCCTCGCGCCCTTTCGCCAGGCTCGCCTCCGCGCTCTGCGCCTCCTTCTTCCGGTCAGCCAGCTGTCCGGCCAGGGTATCGGCCTCCTTCCGGAGCTCGCGGGCACGCAAGATGCGAGGGGCCATAACCTTGGAATAAGCCTCCGCCACGTCATATTTACCGCGCAGATTCTTAAGGGTCTCAGTGCCCTCTTTCTCTTTCTCGGCCTCGGCCGCGAGCGCCTCCTGCGCAGCTGCAATTTCCTTCTCCAGGTCTGAGGCTCGCCTGCGCATTGCGCCACACTCGGTGTAGAGCCTGAGCCCCTCTGCAGCGCGGTCATGCAGAGCCAGCCTGTCGGCTTCGGGCTTCATGAGTTCCCGGGCCTCTGACGCAGCGGCCAAGGCGCTCCCGGACTTCTCCAATTTCTCACGCAGCGAGACAAGTGTCTTATACCACGCCAGGGACTCGCGCACCTTCTGCTGCTCTTCGCGCACGCCCCGCTCCTCCTTCTCGAGGCGCGCTATCTCCTCGCGCAGCACCTGAAGCTGCTCCTCGGAGAGGTCAAACCGGGCATAGGCTGAATGTTCGGCGCGGATGCCTCGCAGCAGTTCGTTGGCCTCGGATTTGCGGCGGCGTATCCCCTCGGCGATTCCTGTGTATTTATCCTCGGCCCCGATGAGCTTCTCGAGAAGTTCGGCGCGCTCCTCCTCGCGCGCGTTGAGAAATCCTGCGAATGACCCCTGCGCAATGAGCACCGTGCGCAGGAACTGGTCATAGTCCAGGCCGATAATCCCGGGGAGCGACTCCCAGTCACCCTCAGTCTCCGAACCGTCAGGGGCTATGATGTAAAGGGTCGTGACAGTCTTCTCATAGTTGCGGTAATTGAACTTCACATGCCATTCGGCGCGGTAGAGCATTCCGTTGTTGGCCAGGAAGGTCAGTTTGCTGTATCCCTTCCTGCGTCCGCGCGTGAGGATGTTGCGGCAGTCAGTCGGGGCGAGGCGGTTGGACTCCCCCGCTTCGGGACGTCCGTATATTTCTATGCCGCTGTTGCGCTCTCCCTTCTTGCGGGGATAGCGCGGAGCGCGGTTGTAGAGGGCCAGGCAGATGGCATCAAGGATAGTGGACTTGCCGCTGCCCGTCGGGCCGACGATGCTGAAGATGGTGGCATCGCCCAAGGCCCCTTTTTCAAAGTCCACTCTCTCCCCGTCCGGATTGTCGAGGGAGGCAAGGTTTAGTATTTCAAGTCGAATGAATTTCATGATGGCTCAGGATTGATTGGGTAAGGTCCCAATTTCATAAAAATGTGTATAAGACGTGGTCTCAGGAATCGAGTGTGTGCAGAAGGTCGGCAAGCATTTCGCGCTGGCGGTCGGAGAGGTCGCGGTCATGGCGCATTCGGAAGGCCTCCTCCAAGGTATCCATCGGCTTGCGCTCCAATATGTCCTCAATCGACCTCAGGCTCTCCCCTTCGCTGAGAGTGGCCACGGCTGTCTCGCTCACAGCCTGCGTGCCGCACAATACTGCTTCGCGCGAGGCTATCAGCTCCTCCAGCTCACGCTTCTTGTCGGCATTGATTTTTGACTGGCAGATATAGAGCATGACATACGGGGCCTCCTCGCCCGGCATCTCCCCTTTCCTCTCGGGCAGGAGGGCATTGATGATTTTCGAAAGCTGCGCGGATGTATGGCGTGTTTCCGGCCCCTCATCGGGTATCACGATGAGGCGGCGCTGAGGAGAGTATTCTATCTGCTCCACGCTCACCGAGCCCACTCCGCTGACCGTGACCAGGTCAACGCCGTGGCGGTAATCCTTTTCGGCAAACGACATTGGCAGCACGCTCCCGGGATAACGCGCCCAGTCTGTCAGGCCCAGTCTCTGGCGCTTGTGGATGTGGCCGCTGATAAGATAGTCGGGGTGGCCGGGCCAGTCGCCGAGACTCACCTGTTCCTGGCCCCCTATTACGATGCGCTCGCTCGAGCGCGGGGCGATTACGGAGCCGGTGGCGTAGAGATGGGCCGCCATGACTGCCGGCACCCCGGGATAGAGCTCGCGGGCACGGTCGGTCAGATCTTTCATGAAGGTTCTCACGGCCTCGCTGTAAGAGTCTCCGGCGGCGATGTCGCTGCGCAGGTAAGGGACGGCGAGAATCACACCTTTCACGTCCTCACCGACAGGGATGATAAGGTCATCGAAATCATTGAGCCACCGCGCCGGAGTCTCGCCGTCGGCGCCCATCCATTGACGCTTCACCTTGCCGCGGATATGCACTCGGTGGCGCTCCATGATCGGGCGCGGGGCCTCAAGGCGGTTGGGCGAGTCATGATTGCCGGCAGTGATGATTATGTGCATGTCGGGCAGCAAGGTAGTGGCGCGGTTGAGAAATTCATAATAGAGCGTCTGGGCGGCGGCCGAAGGGTTGCCGTTGTCAAACACGTCGCCGGCCACCACAAGCGCGTCAGGACGGTGAGCCGCGAGCGTGTCTAAAAGCCAGTCCAGAAAATGGCTCTGCTCCGCGAGACGGTCGTTGCCGTGAAACATATTGCCGAGATGCCAGTCGGCAGTCGCTATAATCCTCATCATATCGCAAATTTAGCGATTTAACCCGATATTTCATACTAAAAGACTTGAAAATTTGGCCGTTCACCGCAATTTAGGTAATTTTGCAAAAAATTTCACAACAGCAGAATTTCAGAAAAAATGGCAGCTACACTCACACGTACAGATTTCGATTTCAAGGGACAGAAGTCAGTTTACCACGGCAAGGTGCGCGATGTATATGACATCGACGGGCGCCTGATGGTGATGGTGGCCACAGACCGCATCTCAGCCTTTGATGTGGTGCTCCCCAAGGGCATCCCCTACAAGGGACAGGTGCTCAACCAGATCGCCGAGTATTTCCTGGACGCTACGTCAGACATAGTGCCCAACTGGAAGGTCGCCGTGCCCGACGCTATGGCCACTGTGGGCCTGAAATGCCAGCCCCTTAAGATTGAGATGATTGTGCGCGGTTACCTCGCCGGATCAGCCTGGAGAGAATATGCTGCCGGCGCGCGCGAGATCTGCGGCGTGCCCCTCCCCGAGGGGATGCGCGAGAACGAGCGCTTCCCGCACCCCATACTGACCCCTACCACCAAGGCCGATGAGGGACACGATGAGAACATATCCCGCCAGGACATCATCGCACGCGGCATCGTCGCCCCCGAGGTTTACGAGCAGGTGGAGCGTTACGCCCTGGCCCTCTTCGAGCGCGGCCAGAAGATGGCTGCCGAGCGCGGGCTCATACTCGTGGACACCAAATATGAGTTCGGCGTCTATGACGGCAAGGTAATCCTCATAGACGAAATCCACACTCCCGACTCATCGCGCTATTTCTATGCCGACGGCTACGAGGAGCGTCTGGAGAAGGGGGAGCCCCAGCGCCAGCTCTCAAAGGAGTTTGTGCGCCAGTGGCTCATCTCCAACGGCTTCATGGGCAAGGCAGGCCAGCAGGTGCCCGAGATGACAGATGAATACTGCAACGAGGTGTCGCAGCGCTACATCGAACTGTACGAGCACATCACAGGGCGCAAATTCATCCCCGCCGACGAGCATGACCTCGCCAAGCGCATATACGACAATGTGGCCAACTGCCTCGCAGGCGACCCCGCCTGACCCTCCCGCTCTAAAATATACATACCTCAGGGATTTCAGCACACATGACATCCTCCACGCTATCCCCTTCAGGGCGCAGCAAGCTGCATTACGGCTACGTGATTGTGGCTTGCTGCTGCCTGATGATGGGCATCAACGTCGGCCTGACGTTCAGCTGCGCCGGTATCTTCTACGAGCCGGTAAGTGCGTCTATCGGTGTGCCCGTCGGAGAGTTCGGCATCTACATGTCGGTGATGTATGTCACCTCCACCCTCATGCTCCCGGCGGCCGGACGCATGCTCGAACGCATGAGTGCGCGCAGACTCTTCACCGCCATGTCTGCCATCATGGGTCTTTCCTTCGCAGGCATGGCCTTGGCCGATAAAGTGTGGCAGTTCTATATCGCCGGCGGTGTCCTTGGCGTTACCCTGGCTTTCCTGCTCTACATGAGTTTTCCGACCCTGGTCAACCGCTGGTTTCGCACACGCGTGGGAGTCATGATAGGCATCTGCAGCGCGGCCAGCGGCATAGGAGGAATGGTCTTCAACCCCATAGCGGGATGGCTCATCACTGCTTTTGGCTGGCGATGGGCCTACGGTGCCTTCGCATTTCTGCTCCTCGCAGTAGTCACACCCCTCCTCGGACTTCTGCTCCGCGATTACCCTTCCGACAAAGGTCTGACACCTTTTGGCTCCGAACCGGCATCCTCCATGGAGGGCACCGCAGTTTCACGCCCGGGCAATGTGAAGGAGGAAAGCGGCATCGAATACCATCGGGCTCTGCGCATGCCCGTCTTTTACGGTCTGATTCTATTCGCCTTCATTATGATGGGGGTCTCCACGCTCAATCTTTTCATACCGGGCTACGTGTCATCTTCGGGTTTCAGCATGGAGCAGGCCTCTCTGGCCGCAGCCGTGGCTATGGCCGGAGTCACTGTCGGCAAACTTGTCTTAGGTTACATCAACGACCGCGACTGCATTACCGGCGTGGCCGTCACAACCCTCACCGGGATAGCGGGGCTTGTGGTGCTTGTGGCCGGAGGCGGAAGCCTCTGGATGCTTCTGGGCGGAGCCTTTTTGTTCGGATGGGAATATGCCGGAGTGACGGTGCAGACAGCCATGCTCACAAAGACTGTATTCGGGCTTCGCCATTACGCGGCAATCTACAGCAACATCAGCATTGCCCTGGCCTGCGGCGGCGCCATTGCCAGTGGCGGCTGGGGCCTCTTAGCCGACGCCTCAGGATTCCACACCATCTTCTGGTGCGGCGCCGCAGCTCTCGCCATAGCCCTCCTCATGGGCCTCTGGGGCGTCCGCTCCACCCGCCCCTCCCGCTGACATATAATTATGATACTTATGTACCTTTCGATTCCTTTGTTAATCCTCATAATCGCAGGGCTTACAGGAGCTGCTGCAACGTGCCGCAGACATCCCTCAAAAAAGAAAAGCACTGTGGCCATTCTTCTTGTTTCACTATCCTTGGTCGCCCTTGCCGTTGCTTTAAATAACCTTGTTTAAAAGCATGTCATCGTTGAGTCACCACCTTTCAGATGTCAAGCGGAAGCGGGGGAGCTGCGAAGCGGTCAAAGTCTGATTGAAAGAGGCGGTCTTGTATGACGCGGTATTTTTCAAATTCGGATTCGGCAAAACTTTTGGCAAATTCAGCAGTAATCTTTCCCGCATCTGTCAACACCGCGTCTCCCGTGGCTTCCAGGATGATGTCTATACGTTTGGCCCAGTCCTCCATAGTCATCGGAATGTGCCTCTTGGCCATGCGCTCCGCCATATCCAGAACGGCATTGACAAGCCTCCCCATATCCTCCAGCTCATTTTCTTTAAGATAATTTTTGGCTACGCTGACATCCGGCTTCACAATCTTACCGTAAGGTGCATTTTCCCATGTGGTCAGTCCCATGTGAGTTTTCCCCGCATCGGCACGCTCCACAATTAATTCTGCTGCCGTATGTCCATGCACCGCAAAGTGCATCTTATTCTGCACTTTCTTGAAGAAAAGACGTGTGGTGGGCGCATCACGGTTATAGTCAATCGCGGTGGAGTATATGTCCGTCAACTTCTGATAGAACCGCCGTTCACTCAGACGAATCTCGCGAATCTCTGCCAGCAGATGCTCGAAATAGTCCTCGTCGATAAACGACCCGTTCTCCATACGCTTCTTATCAATCACGTATCCACGAATGGCAAACTGCCGCAAAACGAAGGTGCACCACTGCCGGAACTGCGTGGCACGGGTGCTATTCACCCGGTAGCCTACCGAAATTACTGCGTCAAGATTGTAAAAAGTAACGTCTTTAGTCTGAGTCTTATTAGGAATAGCGCCATGTTCAGTGGTTATTTCCATTTTGGAAACAACCATATTTTCGACAAGCTCCCCGCTCTCAAAAATATTTTTCAGGTGTTTGCTTATCGCGGGGACTCCAACATTAAAGAGCTGCGCCATTGCCTTCTGTGTGCACCATATCGTCTCATCGCGATAGACCACCTGCACACCATCCTCTTTTCCCTCAATCTGAAAAATCAGGAACTCCGCCGTGCTGTTATGTATTTCAAACTTCTTCGCCATAAAGATTAAGCATTAATTTTTGAAGGAGGTAGTATTCTCAAACGAGAAATGCAAAGTTACGAAATATTTTCCGTATCACAAGCCTAAATAAATGTATATTAATATGCTTGCATCCGCAACAAATGCAAGCGCTTATATGTTTTATTATAAATCGATTACTTAATTATCTCAACTTTATGACTTTCTCACAGGCAATTTCAAGTTTTTATAGCAATTATGCTACGTTCAGCGGCCGCTCAAGCCGCTCCGCTTTCTGGTGGGTCTACCTCTACACGGTCATCGTGACGCTGATCTGCTACATAGGACTGGGAGCCAGCGGCGTGAATTTGACTACCGGACAGGGCGAAGGAGGCTTCGGCTTCTGGTTCTGGTGCGGAGTGCTCTGGCTCTTCGGGCTGGTCAACATTATCCCTAACCTCGCCCTGACCTGGCGCCGCATGCACGATATCGGCAAGGGTGGCGGCTGGATTTTCATCTCCCTCGTGCCCGTTATCGGCACCATCTGGTTCCTGGTGCTCTGCCTCACTCCCAGCGAGCCCTATCCCAACCGTTTCGGCGATCCGACTTGATGTCTTAAAGGCCTCGTCTCATCATGACAGATAATCTGAAATACACTCCCGAAAATATCACCTCCCTCGGAGAGGATGAGATATTCGTGTTCGGCAGCAATCTCGCCGGCAACCATGCAGGAGGAGCGGCCCGCACTGCCCGTCGTCTGTTCGGCGCCATCCAGGGCCAGGGCGTGGGCCTGCAAGGACGGTCTTACGCCATACCCACCATGCAAGGGGGAGTGGAGACAATCAAGCCGTACGTGGACGAGTTTATCGAACTGGCCCGAGAATGGGACCAGACCACATTCTACGTCACCCGCATCGGCTGCGGCATCGCAGGGTTTAAAGATGAGGAGATAGCCCCCCTCTTCCGCGAGGCCCTGGGCCTCTACAATGTGCGGCTGCCTAAGTCTTTCGTAGACATACTGACCAAAGACAATCCGAAGTAAACCCTTTCCCGGCCTTCCCCGGCACGCATGCTGCCGGGGAAGGCCGGATTCATATGAAGTTCGCCATCGAACTTCCTCTTAATTATTAAATTCATATTATGGAAAACACAAAAAAGACTGTGGCCACACAGCTGGTCGACATGCTCGCCTCCTCAGGCGTCAAGCACATCTACGGAATCACTGGCGACAGCCTCAATGCCATCACCGAGGCTATAGTCAACGATGACCGCGTCGGCTTCATCCACATGCGCCACGAGGAGTCGGCTGCCTTCGCCGCAAGCGCCGAGGCGCAGCTCACCAAACGTCTCTCGGCCTGCGCCGGCAGTTCCGGCCCGGGCCACGTGCACCTCCTCAACGGCCTCTATGACGCGCAGCGCTCAAATGCTCCGGTGTTCGCAATAGCCTCTACATGCCCCTCGGCAATGTTCGGCACCGGATATTTCCAGGAGACCAATCCCACGCTGCTCTTCTCAAACTGCTCCCTGTATAACGAGATGGCCGTCAACGCCGCACAGATACCCCACATGGTGCAGGGCGCTATCCAGCACGCCGTGTCCGAAGGTGGCGTGGCAGTAGTGGGCATACCTGAGGATGTCAACAGCCAGGAGGCTGTGGAGGGTGACGCAACCCTGACCCTGCTCAACACCGTACGCCGCCCCGAAGCCTCTGACGAAGAGCTCAAGGCAGCGGCCGATATACTCAACAATGCAAAGGCCGTGGCCATATTCGCCGGTTCGGGAGTGGCCGAGGCTGCAGGGCTCCTCAAGGAATTTGCTGCCAAAATGAAGGCTCCGGTAGTCACCACCTTCAAGAGCCAGATGGAGCTGACCGGAGATATGCCCAATTACGTGGGACACCTTGGATTCATGGGAATGTGGTCTGCCGTAGATGCCATATCCAATGCGGATGCCATACTCATAATGGGCACCAACTTCCCCTTCCCCGCCTTCTTTCCGACTGACAAGAAAATCATCCAGGTTGACGTGCGCGCTGACCGCTTGGGCAAAAAGGCGCGCGTAGACTTGGGCATACGCGCCGATTCAGGACTCTTCCTCACCAAGATACTCCCCCTGCTGAGTGAAAAGACCGATGACACTTTCCTCAAGCAGCATCTTTCAGACTTCGCTGAAATCAAGGAGAAGATGCAGCTGCCGGTGAAGAACCCCGGCACGAAGGGGTCCATACGCCCGGAATTCGTGTTTGACATGCTCAACCGTCTTGCGGCAGACGATGCCATATTCACGGTAGACACGGGCATGAATTGCGTATGGACAAGCCATTACCTCACCCCGGCCAAGGGGCGCGAGATGGTAGGCTCATTCACCCACGGCTCCATGGCCAACGCCATGCCTATGGCAATAGGCGCAGCCGTGGCTTGCCCGGGACGCCAGGTCATCTCCCTGAGCGGCGACGGAGGCCTGGCTATGCTCATGGGCGACTTGCTTACCATTAACCAGTACAAGCTCCCCGTGAAGATACTCGTGGCCGACAACCGCTCACTGGCATACGTGCAGTGGGAAATGGAACTGGCCGGCCTCAAGCCCGTGGAGGTATCCCTGGACAATCCCGATTTCGGCGACATGGCCCGCACTCTCGGATTCCAGGCTGAGACTGTGACGGAACCGGACCGGCTCGAAGCGGCTATGAAACGCTGGCTGGCCGCCGATGGCCCTGCCCTGCTGAGCGTGACTACCGACACGACAGCAGCATCCTTCACCTTCAGCAAAGAGATGATGGAGGGCGCAAAGCCCGACAACGTCACCTCCAACTTCCTCCCCCTCGGCAGCTGATTCGCTGAAAATATCAACACATACGATTTTGCAGGGACGTCCTTCGGCACGTCCCTGCATTTTTTTAGGCTCCGTCTCATAAAATTTGGCATTCTCAAAAAATAACTTTACATTTGCACTCAGAAAACTTCAATAACTTTCAGAACCCCTCTTACATTCATGTCGGAATATGAAGAAGATGATTACAGCCGCGCGGAAGAGATGAAATGGCTGAGAATCATCCTGTTTTTTTATATGGGCTTTGGCTCCCTCATAAACTGCATCGGCAACATCGAGGCTATTGGCGAATACAGAGACCTGCCGCTATGGGCTGAATGCTGCATGACCTTTCCAGCTCTTTTCTTTCCTATCTTCGCCGGAATAGCGATATGGGCCGTAAAGGAACTGCGCCGGGACAGTTTCTATATTGTGACTCTGTATTTAGCATATAACGCATTAGCAGCTCTGCTCAACTGGGCGTGGGTACCCATTGTGATTGACATAGTCTGCTTCGTTTATCTCCAGACTTCTACCGTGGCCCGGGAAATATGGCCGAGTGAAAGAAACGGATGGTCCCGACTGCTCACCCTGCTAACCCTGCTCGCCGTCGCCGGAATAGTCATGATATACGCTGTATCCTACTGCTGACCCCGCTACATCCCGGTCCCGGCTTTCCAAACTTCCCAAATTCAGACCCCATCTCAAAATAGTTGAGATAGGGCCTGAATACACCTGTCAAGAGGGTGTTTCTTTTGGCCACATCAAAAATTATCGTTATCTTTGTACTAAAATATTATCAGTATTATGAATTTTAGCTATAATAGTAATGATATATTGGCAATATTAGACAACTTTACTCTCGATAACCCGGATGATATTATGCGTCAGGTTGCCGAGAATTTTCGTAGGCGCAGAGTTGAGAAGAATATCACCAGGCAGCGTATGGCAGAACTATCGGGAGTGCCTTTGTCCACGCTGGCACGCTTTGAGCAGAAAGGTTTTATAGCATTTGAGTCGCTCATCAAGCTCGCTATGGCGCTTGGCTATACTTCTGAAATAAAGAATCTGTTTGGCGCTCCTAAGTATGACACTATGCAAGAGCTTGACCTTATCCGTCAGAAAACCAAAGACAAAAGAGCATACCCAAAAACAAGGAAAGATGAGTAAGACTGAAAAACTTAAAGTCATGTTTCATGGCCACACTGTCGGCGTGCTGTCTCTCACCCCTGATAATCGGCTCAATATTTTTGAGTATGATAAGTCATGGCTTGCGGAGGGATTCAGCATTTCACCGCTTGAACTGCCGCTGAAATCCGGAGTCTTCGTAGCGAAACCGCACCCGTTTTATGGGAATTTCGGTATATTTGAAGATAGCCTCCCCGATGGATACGGACGTTATCTGCTGCACAAAGCCTTGCTGCGCAATGGTATCAACGATTCTACCCTGTCATCTCTTGACAGGCTTGCATTAGTCGGTGATCATGGCATGGGAGCCTTAACTTATTCCCCTTCCATATCCATTGAAAATGAGGAAACCGTAACAGATTTTGACCGACTCCAGGAAGCGGCTCTTGAAGTGCTTAAAGAACAACAGGATAAAGATGCCGGACTACTGCTGTACAATAGCGGCAACAGCGGAGGAGCCAGGCCCAAAGCCGTATTCTCCGATGCCGAAGGACACTGGTTAGTGAAATTCCGTCACACGTACGATCCGAAGGACATCGGACTTTTGGAAGCACGTTATAATGAAGCTGCGCGGAAAAGCGGAATCATAGTGCCAGATTTCCGGCTCGTCAATGACAAATATTTCGCATCAAGACGGTTTGATATTGATGAGGATGGCAATCGTATTCACACAGCCACCGCCGGAGGATTAATGTGCATTTCCCTCCGCGAACCCTTTATGGATTACACGAATCTGCTCGCCCTCACGGGCTTCATTACTCAAAGCAGCCACGATGTCGAGCAGATGTACCGCAGAATGTTGTTTAATTATCTCACCGAAAATAAGGATGACCATTGCAAGAATTTCAGTTTCTATGTCACTCGCGATAATGAACGGAACACTTGGAGATGGCATCTTGCGCCGGCATACGACCTCACTCTCTGCGCTGACGGGTATAACGGCGAACATGCCACCTCCGTCAACGGCACCGGATATCCACGTTTACATGATTTCCTTGCAGTCGGACGAAAAATCGGACTTTCTGAAGAGAGATGCCGGGAAATGATTGATGAGGTTTGCTCTGGCTGCGCAGAACTAACCCGATACGACCTGAAAGATTAAACATAACATTTTCAGGAGCAGCATCCTGGCGAGGAGGGATAAAAAGCGGGCCCCCGGGCAATCACTTGTCCGGGGGTCCTTATTATGAAACAATTTGAAATTAAGATCCTCCACGAAGATCACTCTCCGCGAAGTTTGCGTTCCTCCTCCGTCATCTCGGGGTCAGTCAGCCATGACTGCTTCGAGAGGCGGACGTAGTTGTTGTAGCGCCAGCGGGCGTTGGCCTCGGCTGCGTCAAAGAGCTCCTCAGCCTCCTCGGGATACATCTTCTGGACGCTGGCGAAACGCACTTCGCCCTTCAGATAATCCTTGAACTTGCTCCAGTCAGGCTCCTTGCTGTCGAGCGAGAAGGGATGGCCGGTGTTCTCCAGGTCGGGGTTGTAACGCCACAGCTGCCAGTAACCGCACTCTACGGCGCGTCGCTCCTCATCCTGCGCATGGCCCATGCCGGCCTTGATGCCGTGGTTGATGCAGGGCGAGTATGCGATAATCAGCGAGGGGCCATCGTATGCCTCAGCCTCACGGATAGCCTTGAGAGTCTGGGCATTGTCAGCGCCCATTGCCACCTGGGCCACATACACGTAGCCGTAGGTAGTGGCGATGAGGCCGAGGTCCTTCTTGCGGATGCGCTTGCCGGCTGCGGCAAACTTGGCGATGGCTGCGATAGGAGTCGACTTGGATGACTGGCCGCCGGTGTTGGAGTACACCTCGGTGTCGAGCACGAGGATGTTGACGTTCTTGCCCGAAGCAATCACGTGGTCAAGGCCTCCGAAACCTATGTCGTAGCTTGCGCCGTCGCCGCCGATGATCCACTGGCTGCGCTTTGTGAGATAGGGCTTGAGATTGAGGACGGTCTTGCACAGGTCGCAGTCGCAGGTCTTGCAGGCCTCGACGAACTTCTCGCCGGCCTCGCGGCTCTTGTCATCGTCGTCGCGGGCGCCGAGCCAGTTGCGGGCTGCCTCCTTGATGGCCTCAGTGCAGCAGTCGCAGGTCTCCATCGCATGGCAGGTGTCTACCAGGCGGGCGCGCATCTTCTCGTAGGCTATGCGCATGCCAAGGCCGAACTCGCAGAAGTCCTCGAAGAGGGAGTTAGCCCACGCCGGACCATGACCATCGGCGTTCTCGCAGTACGGAGTGGAGGGCACGGAGCCGGAATAAATCGAGGAGCAGCCCGTAGCGTTTGCCACTACCTCGCGGTCGCCGAAGAGCTGGGTGATGAGCTTGATGTAGGGAGTCTCGCCGCAGCCGGAGCATGCGCCGGAGAACTCGAACATCGGAGTGGCGAACTGGCTGTTCTTCACGTTAGCCTTCACATCCACAAGGTTCTGCTTGGAGGCCACTTCCTTCACGCAGTAATCCCAGTTCTTCTGCTCGTCGAGCTGAGTCTCGAGAGGCTTCATGGCCAGCGCCTTCACGCCCTTCTTGCCGGGGCAGACATCCACGCAGTTGCCGCATCCGAGGCAGTCCATCACGTCCACCTGCTGCACGAAGCGCATGCCGGTCATGGTCTTGCCGATGGCGGGGATGGTGTGGTCTTCGCCGAAGGGGGCCTTCTCCATCTCAGCTGCGTCAAGCACGAAGGGACGGATCGAAGCGTGGGGGCAGACGAAAGCGCACTTGTTGCACTGTATGCAGTTCTCGGGCATCCATTCGGGCACGAAAGCTGCCACGCCGCGCTTCTCGTATGCGGCCGTGCCCTGCACCCATGTGCCGTCGGCACGGTCAGTAAACGTGCTCACGGGGAGCAGGTCGCCATCCTGGTCGTTGATGGGCTTCACCACGTTGGTGATGAACTTCGGTGCGTCGCTCTCCTCCGGTGCGGGATCCTTGAGGTCAGCCCATGCGGGATCCACGTCGAGCTTGTGATACTCGTTGCCGCGGTCCACAGCGTCATAGTTCATCTTGACGATGTTCTCGCCCTTCTTGCTGTAAGACTTGACGATGAATTTCTTCATCTGCTCCACAGCCAGGTCGACGGGGATAACCTCGGTGATGCGGAAGAAGGCGCTCTGGAGGATGGTGTTGGTGCGGTTGCCCAATCCGATCTCCTGCGCAATCTTGGTGGCGTTGATATAGTAGAGGGTGATGTCGTTCTGCGCGAGATAGCGCTTCACGCGCACGGGGAGGTTCTTGGCCAGCTCTTCGCCCTCCCAGATGGTGTTGAGCAGGAATGTGCCACCCTTCTGCAGGCCGCGTGTCACGTCATACATGTGGAGATATGCCTGCACATGGCATGCCACGAAGTTCGGGGTGTTCACCAGGTAAGTGGAACGGATGGGCTCGTCGCCGAAGCGCAGGTGCGAGCAGGTGAAGCCGCCAGACTTCTTGGAGTCGTAGCTGAAGTATGCCTGGCAGTACTTGTCGGTGTTGTCGCCGATAATCTTGACCGAGTTCTTGTTGGCGCCCACGGTGCCGTCAGCGCCGAGGCCGTAGAACTTGGCTGCGAAGATGCTCTTGCCGCCGAGGTGCATCTCGGGAAGTATGGGCAGAGAGTGGAAAGTGACGTCATCCTCGATGCCGATAGTGAAGCCGTTCTTGGGCTCGGGCAGCGAGAGGTTATCGTATACGGAGAGGATCTGCGCCGGAGTGGTGTCTTTCGAGCTCAGGCCGTAGCGTCCGCCCACGATTACAGGTGCGTTCTCCACGCCGTAGAAGCAGTCTTTCACATCAAGGTAGAGGGGCTCGCCGAGAGCGCCGGGCTCTTTGGTGCGGTCGAGCACAGCGATGCGCTTCGCTGTCTTGGGCACGGCTGCCAGGAAATGGCGCGCGCTGAAGGGACGGTAGAGGTGCACGGATACCAGGCCGACCTTCTCGCCCTTTTCGCGCAGATAGTCCACGGTCTCCTGGATAGCCTGCGTCACGCTGCCCATGGCGATGATGACGCGCTCAGCCTCGGGATCGCCGTAATAGTTGAAGAGGCCGTACTCGCGGCCGGTGATGCGTGTGATTTCCTTCATGTAGTCCTCCACAATTGCGGGGACAGCATTGTAGTAGGGATTGGAAGCCTCGCGGTGCTGGAAGAACACGTCGGGGTTCTCAGCCATGCCGCGGGCCACCGGGGCATCGGGGTTGAGGGCGCGCTGACGGAACTCAGCCAGGGCCTCGCGGTCGAGCAGGGGCTCGAGGTCTTCCATCTTCATGGCCTCGATCTTCTGGATCTCATGCGATGTGCGGAAGCCGTCGAAGAAGTTTACGAAGGGCACGCGGCTCTTGATGGTAGCCAGGTGAGCCACGCCTGCGAGGTCCATCACCTCCTGCACCGATCCTTCGGCCAGCATGGCGAAGCCTGTCTGACGGGCCGACATCACATCCTGGTGGTCGCCGAAGATGGAGAGGGCATGGGAGGCCAGCGTGCGGGCCGACACGTGGAAGACGCAGGGGAGCAGCTCGCCTGCGATCTTGTACATGTTGGGTATCATCAGCAGGAGGCCCTGCGAGGCGGTATAGGTAGTGGTCAGGGCGCCGGCCTGCAGCGAACCGTGCACCGCGCCTGCGGCGCCACCCTCGCTCTGCATTTCCTGCACGAGGACTGTCTCGCCGAAAATATTCTTGCGGCCGGCCGCACTCCAGTCATCTACGTATTCCGCCATTGTCGACGAAGGGGTGATCGGGTAGATCGCTGCCACCTCCGTAAACATATAGCTCACATGAGCTGCGGCTTGGTTGCCGTCGCAGGTCAGGAACTCCTTTGTCTTACTCATAATGGATATGAACTGTGTTATTACTTAAGATTTCTATTATTCCTATTTCTGGCCCTGCCGCGCCGGTGTCACCTGTAGAAAAAATTTCCTGCGGGCAGGATTTGCAAAGTTAATGATTTTTCCTGACATATCACACGGATATTGAGAAAAAAATCATCGCATGCCTCGCAAACTTCACATTACCCGATTTTATTTCCATTTCCTTAGGCCGCTTACAAAGATTTTTGCTAATTTTGCACTGCTCATTACTCACTACTCACTGCTAACTGCTCACTAAATGAAACAGGAACTGAAAACCGCCCTGCGCGTGGCCGGGCTCTATCTGCTTGCTGTCATACTTGCATCGGCTGCCGTGGCCGGCCTGGGCCACGCCCTCTCCACCGCTCCCTTAGGGCGCATACTGCATCCGCTGTATTACGTGATAGTGGCCATCGGGGCTCTGCTGGCCTTCGTTGCGGGGTGGACCTACCATCCTGCTCTTGACCGCAATATGACCCGCCTCCGCCGGGAGTTTGAAGGGCATGACGAATCATATCTCCGCGATCTTTGCCGCATGGCCTTGCTGGCCCGTTACTACGGATATGGCGCCCTCATCTACCTGGCAGCCTCTGCATGCCTGTCCCCCTTATGGGACTCATATCCGGAAATCGAGTGCCTGCTGTGGGCCTCGGGCTTCTGCTGCCTCTATGTGTGGATGATGTGCCGCAAAAAGCTGCGCGAGCTCCGTCTCGACAGCTTCCGTCGACGCTGCGATGCCCTGAAATAAGACCCGGGGAAAAAGCCCGGAAATAAGAACAAACAAGACCCCGTAAATAAGACGCAACCGCAACTCATCAATAAGGCCCCGCGGCATAATATTATGCCGCGGGGCCTTATTGATGAGTTTAAAAGACGGAGTCTTAAAGATGCTTGCATTATTCCTGCAGAAGCAGGCGACTCTCTTCGGCTACGGTGATAGGTGATGAGTGGCCCGACAGCAGGAGTGTGTCAGGGGGCAAGGTCAATATACGGTTGATTATCGACTGCTCCAGCTCGCGGCGGTTGCCACCCGGGAAGTTGGTCAGGCCCGGACCATGCATATAGAGGGTATCCCCTACGAATGCCGCCCTCTCCTCAGGGGCGTAATATGTCACAGATCCGGGTGTATGACCGGGAGTGTGGATCACTTTCAGATAGAATCCCGAATTATGCTTGAGCCGTATAATCTCGCCGTCATGCAGTTCCTCGTAATGCTCCACGGTAATCGGATCTCCGGTGCTTCCGCTCAGATTGAGCATCGGGTCCGACAGGTAGCGCGCATCTGAGGGATAGATGTATATCGGCGCGGCGAGCTCCTCGCTCAGCAGTGTCGCAGCTCCCATATGGTCGAAATGGCCATGTGTGAGCAGAATCTTCTCGATATGCCAGCCGTTGCGCGCTATCACATCGTATATCACCCCGGCCTGGGCCCCCGGGTCTATGAGGAATCCGGCCTTCGTGTGGTCATCTATGAAGAAATAGGTGTTTTCGGCGTATACGCCTTGCACCTCCAGTGCCTTAATCATGATTTTTTCCTCCTAAAATTAAATTCGGATCGAGCCTCTCGAGTTTCTCGAAATTCTCGAGCCTCTCGAGTTTCTCGAGATTGTCGAGCTTCTCGGGCTTCTCGAGCCTCTCGAGCTTCTCGAGATTCTCGAGATTCTCCCGGCAACTCTTCTTTCACACCAGGCCGCATCCGTCAGGGCCGCACACGTGGGCGCGCTCCCCCTTTGTCTCGGAGGCTTCGGCAGCGGCCTTCTCCTGACGCTTGACCACGCGCTCAAGGGCTGACTTGAATCCGTCCAGGCTCATTGCGCCCGGCACTGCGAACTCGCCGTCAAACACGATATAGGGCACGCCGCGCACGCCGCGCATTCCGGCCTCGCGCTCGTCAAAGCGCACCTCATCGTCATACTTGTCGGAGTCGAGCACTTCACGCACCTCTTTCTCATCCATGCCTGACTCGAGAGCCTTGTCAAGGAGCACCTTGTGATCGGAGAGCACCAGATTCTCCGTGAAATAGGCCTTGAACAGAGCCTCGTTGAGACGCTCCACGGTGGCCCGGTCATACTTTGCCTCGGCTAATTTCATCAGGCGGTGGGCGTCGCGGGTGTTGGAATACTGCGTTGTGGCATAGCGGAAGTCAAGTCCGGCCTCCTTGCCGAGCTCGGAAATCTGGCGGATCTGCTCCATTGCGCCCTCCAAAGAAAGGCCGTACTTCTTGGCGAAGCGCTCGGGAGTCTTGGTGGTCACCTCCTTGGGAGCTGTGGGGTCCAGCTCGAAGGCGCGGTAATCAATCTGCACGTCATTTTTCAGTCCCATTTCCTCGATTGCCCGGTTGAGACGGGTCTCGCCGATGTAACAGTAGGGGCATGCAAAGTCGCTCCAGATTGTGAGTGTCATCATAGTAATCTTTCCTTTCTTTAAAGTTATTGTTTTATTCTTTCACCTAATTATTCTCTGTCAACTATTCACTGTCACATATTATCTTCCTGAGAGCCATTTCGAACTCCGGAAGGTTTTCGCCTCCCAGCACCCTGGCCAGGTCGCGCTCGCGCTCACGCGCCACCTCCATTATCGGCTCTCTGAGCGCCTCCCCTGCGGGAGTGAGAAACGCCCTGCGGCACTTGTGGCTGACGACCTCTATGGCAAGCAGTCCTTTCTTCTCCATGCCCGACAAGGTACGGCACACCGTGCTGCGGTCTTTGCCAAGGATCGAGGCTATGTCACACTGCTGCTGTCCATCCTCGGTGTACAGCACCCGCAGAATCATGTATTCCGCAGTAGTGATCTTTATCCCTGCCTTCTCCAGAGTCCCGGCAAGCCTGCCGAGAAGCGTCTGGTAAGCCGTGCCTACGAGACATCCCATATTGGGCATTCCGTATGTGATAGCTGTCTGTGTCATTGTACCTATATAACGCCGGTAATCTCAAAATGGTTGACTATGCAACTATGAAATAATTAAAAATCCCTCCATGCGGGAGGGATTTTTCCGTCGGGACCCCATCACATCAAATATATGAGAAAGGGGGCCGAATATGAGGGCTGTCATGACATCAGAGTGATCTTGCGCTTCTCACCCTTGATTTTCTCTTGGGCGATGCGCTTCTCAACCTCCCGGGCCTTGTCAGCCGGAATGGCGGCGAGGGCATAGTGGTCATACACATCGATTTTGCCGATCTCGCCGCCGTCGAGGCCTCCGGCCTTGGCGAGAAAGCCTACGATGTCACCGCGGTTGAGCTTTTCCTTCTTGCCTGCGGAGAAATATAACGTGGCCATTTTCGGACGCGGCGACCTCGGCGCATCGGTGTCGACATGATAGTCAGCGTCAAACTCCACGAAGGGTTTCACATCCTCTTCGGGACCTACGAGCACATACACGTCGCCGTCGGCATCCACGCGGGCCGTGCGCCCGTTGCGGTGGGTGTAAGCCTCGGGAGTGAGGGGCTGATGATAGTGGATCACATCCTTCACGCCCTCGATGTCAAGTCCGCGGGCTGCAAGGTCGGTGGCCACGAGCACCGGGCACGACCCGTTGTTGAAGCGCGCCAGGGCCGTCTCGCGATCCCTCTGGTCAAGGGCTCCGTGATAGAGCACAGCGGCCACCCCGTTGCGCGTGAGAAAGTCCTCTACCCTCTCGGCGCTCTCGCGGTGGTTGACGAAGACGATGGTCCGCTCCTGCGTCCCTCCGGCGCTGAGCTGCCGCAGCAGGTAAAGGAGGCCCTGGAGCTTGTCTTTGGAATCGGAGTCCACGCGGTGTATGCGCATGCGCCGTTTCAGGTCGCGCGCTCCCCCGGTATAGTCGAGGGTCAGCGGGTTGCTGAGCTTTAGGAAGGGCGGCAAGGTGTCGGCCCTTGTGGCCGAGGTCAGGATTATGCGGCTGACGTTCTTGAGGCGGTTGACAATCTTGCGCATGTCATCCTCAAAACCTAATTCCAGGCTTTTGTCAAACTCGTCAAGCACAAGTATGCGCACCGGCGTGAGGTCGATATTGCCCCGCTTGGCATGGTCGAGGAGGCGCCCCGGCGTAGCCACCACAATATCAGGGGTGACGGAAAGGGTATTGACCTCATCCTCCACCTTGTGGCCTCCATAGAGCACCGACACCTTGAATCCGGCCGCCAACTTGTCCACCACACCTGCTATCTGGAGCACCAGCTCGCGCGAAGGCGCGATGATGACAGCCTGCACCCTCCCCGTAGGCGCTTTCAGCATCTTGAGCATGGGGAGCGTGAACGCCAGTGTCTTGCCGCTGCCCGTAGGCGACAGCAGTATTATGTCGCGGCTCTCGGTGGCCGCGCCCATCATCTTCTTCTGCATGTCGTTGAGGGCCTCGATACCGAGCTTAGACTCCACCAACGGCAGGAATTCCTTTTCTCTCATACCGCTATAACACCCTGCCCTCCCCCTTTTCTCGCTTCCCCGCTGCTTTTTTGAAAAAAATTCACCGGGGGGCGGAGGTGATTTCCAGCTGCTGGCGCACCGACTCCTCGTGGATGGCGGCGAGCACCATCTGCACAAACTCCTCGCTCAGCCCGAGGCGCGCGCCGTCGGCAACGCGCCGCTGCATGAGGTCGTTGTAACGCCCCGTCTGCACCACCGGCATGCCGTGCTCCTTCTTGTAGCGCCCTATGTCGCAGGCCACGCGCATGCGCTTGGCCAGGAGTTCAAGCAGTTCGTCGTCAAGTCGGTCGATGCGGTTGCGGAGCATACCCAAGCTCTCCGTCTGCGTATTGGAGTCGCGCACGGTCAGGCTGTCAAGAATCACCCCTAAGACTTCAGGCGTCACCTGCTGCCCCTTGTCGCTCAGGGCCGTGTCGGGATCGCAATGGCTCTCTATAATAAGACCGTCGAAACCCATATCGAGCGCCTGCTGCGCCAGAGGCCCTACCAGTTCGCGCTTGCCTCCTATGTGGCTCGGGTCGCAGATAATCGGCAGGTCAGGCATGCGGCGGTGCAGCTCGATAGGTATGCGCCACTTCGGCGGATTGCGGTAAAGATGCACTCCGTATGAGCTGAAACCCCTGTGAATGGCTCCGATGCGGCTTATTCCGGCGCGGCGTATGCGCTCCATAGCCCCGATCCAAAGCTCAAGGTCCGGATTGACAGGGTTCTTCACCAGCACGGTCAGCGTGTCACGCCGCTCCTGCGGCAGGGCCGCGAGCGTGTCCGCTATCTCCTGCACGGCAAAAGGATTGGCCGAGGTGCGCGCCCCGATCCAGAGTATGTCTACTCCGGAGGAAACGGCCTCGCGGGTATGCTGCTCGTTTGCCACCTCCGTGGCTGTCAGCATCCCCGTCTCCTCCTTCACCTTCGCGAGCCATTCCAGAGCCGGCGAGCCGATTCCCTCGAAGCCTCCCGGCTTGGTGCGCGGTTTCCACACTCCGGCGCGGAAAATCCTGACACCGGATTTCTGCAGCCCCTTTGCTGTCTCCAGCATCTGCCTCTCGCTCTCCGCGCTGCATGGCCCTGCAATCACCAGGGGACGCGCGGAGGATATATCGTCAAATAATTTCATCTTTATCGTGTCTTGCTTACATATACTTGTTTATCCGCTCCAGGGCGCGCTCAAGCACGCTCTCGGGCGCGCAGAGGGAAATTCTGATGTAACGGTCGCCGTTTGAACCGAACACGCTGCCGGGAGTGACGAAGACCCTCGCCCGGTCCAGTATGGCATCAGCAAACGCCTCGGCGTTCTCCGCCTCAGCCGGTATGCGACCCCACATGAAGAGGCCCTGCTGGCCATCTTCGGCCGCGCACCCTAAGGCCTCCATTATCCGGCGAGCCACCACTGCGCGGCGCGCGTAAAGGGCGTTGAGCTCGCGGTACCACTGCGCCGGGGCCTCCAAAGCCCGTATGGCCCCCTCCATCATGGCGCGGGGCTGTCCGGAGTCGATGTTGCTCTTCACCCTCAGCACCCATGATATGTAGTCCTCGCGCCCCACCAGCATGCCGAGGCGCCATCCGGCCAAGTTAAGGCATTTGCTCAGGGAGTTCATCTCCAGGGCCGTCTCCATCGCGCCGGGCACCTGCATGATGCTCAGGGGATGCTCATTGCGGATGAAACTGTAGGGATTGTCATTTACAATCAGTATATTGTGCTTACGTCCGAAGGCCACCAACTGCTCAAAGAGGTCTCGCGTGGCGGGGGCCCCTGTCGGCATGTGAGGGTAAGTCACCCACATTATCTTCACCCGCTCCAGGGGGAGGCGCTCCAGGGCGTTGAAATCAGGATACCATCCCCGGTCGGCCCGCAGGTCATAATGTATCACCTCAGCACCCGCGAGGCGCGAGGCGGAGGTATAGGTCGGATAGCCCGGATTGGGCACCAGCACCGCGTCGCCGGGATTGACAAAGGCCATGGCGATGTTGAGAACCCCCTCCTTTGACCCCACCAGAGGGAGCACCTCCTTGTCAGGGTCTATGCCCACCACATCATATTCGCGGGCGTACCAGCGCGCGTAAGCCCTCCTCAGCTCCGGCATTCCGATAGTCATCTGATAGCCGTGTGTGTCAGGACGCTCCAGACACTCCACCGCTCCGCGTATGGCCGGAGCAGGGGGCGGCGTGTCGGGGCCCCCTATGCCGAGGGAGATAATGTCGGCCCCCGCGGCGTTGAGAGCAGCTATCTCCTTGAGCTTGCGCGAGAAATAATACTCCTTAACGTCACTTATCCGCGCGGCCGGAGCCAATCGGCCGGCAGCCGCCTCAGGTTTGGGCGTGGGAGTGTCGCGGTATTCCCCAAGCAATCTGAAATCGCTCACGAGCGGCATCATGGCCGCGAGGGCCTGCTGATACCTCACGGCATCGCTGAATGTCAGGTCGATATAGAACCGGTATTCCCATTCGCGCCCCACGATTGGAGTGGACTGTATCTTGGACAGCCCTATGCCATAGTTGGCCAGAGTCACAAGCACCTTGGCAAGCGCGCCGTTGGCGTGAGGCAGCGTCAGCACTATCGAGGCCTTGTCGGGAGCAGGCTCCGACTTGGCCATCTCCTCGGCCACCACCGGATCCGCCAATATCAGAAAACGGGTGTAATTATGCTTGTTGGTCTCAATGCCCTCAGCCAGGATGTCAAGGTCATACAGCTCGGCGGCATAACGGCTGCACACTGCCGCGCGCCCGCGTATGCCCTTCTCCGCGATCTCGCGGGCGCTCCCCGCCGTGTCGCTGTGCTCCACCATCCTCATGCCCGGATGCTGCCTGAGCCACTTCTCGCACTGCATCAGAGCCATAGGATGGGAATGAACCTCTGTCACATCCTCAAGCCGAGTGCCGGGCAGCGCACACAGCACGTGCGAAATCCTCATCTTGCGCTCCCCCACTATCCTGAGACCCGAAGCACGGAGCAGCTCATGATTGGCCAGCAGGCTGCCGGCAATCGTATTCTCGATAGCAACGGCAGCCACCATCGATGAATCAGCCTGCAGCGCCTCGAATAAATCTGCGAAAGTGTCGAAGCCGACTGTCACCGTCTCCTGTCCGCGCTCGCCGAACCATCCCCGAGCGGCCTCATCATGAAAACATCCGGCCACACCCTGAATGGCCACCTTCAGGCAGTCGGCCCCCGGCTCAGCGGAGCCGGCGGGGCTACCGGAGCCCTCTGCCCATATCCGGCTGAGGCCGGAGCATACGGCCTCCCCGTCATTTCCCTTCAAACAAAAATTATCTATCATTCAATCTTTACCTGTAGTTACCTGTAAAATATGCTGTGATATCAAAATAAATACCAGTAATACCACAAAAACCGTTGATATTCCGCTGCAAAGTTAACGCATTAATCCCGAATACGCAAATCCGCCACCAAAATCACCCGGAATTACCGTGATTTATGTTTCACAATGTATTTTTGGGTATCTCAAGAATAATTGGTAACTTTGCAAATACCATCAAGAAATATCAACGGCGTTACTATTGAATGAATATGGCTAAGAAAGCGACAAATAAAAAGGAAGCTCTCCCGATGGAGGAAATGCTGTGGAAGGCGTGTGATGCTCTGCGTGGCTCTATTGAGCCGAGTGAGTATAAGCACGTCGTGCTCTCACTGATATTTTTGAAGTATGCCGGTTTTCATTTCGATAAGCGGCGTCAAGAGATCATTGCTGCCGGTCAGGAGGCTTTCGTTGATAACGTGGCTTTCTATACGGCGAAAAATGTGTTCTATCTTCCGGAAACCTCCCGTTGGAGTTATCTGAAAGAGAATGCGAAGCAGAATGATATTGCCATCAAGGTTGATAAGGCTCTTGCCGACATTGAGAAGGAGAATAAGTCGCTTGCTGGAGCGTTGCCAAACAACTACTATAGCTCGCTCGGAATTGAGGCTGAAAAGCTCGGTTCGCTTATAGATAAGATTGATGGCTTCGACTCTATCCTTGAAAACGACAAGGAGAACGACATCATAGGTCGCGTCTATGAATATTTCCTCTCAAAGTTTGCCATTAAGGAGGGTAAGGGTAAGGGCGAGTTCTATACTCCCAAGACCATTGTCAATCTGATAGCCGAGATGATAGAGCCTTACGAGGGTATCATCTATGACCCCTGCTGTGGCTCAGGTGGTATGTTTGTGCAATCACTGAAGTTCGTTCAGAACCATAACGGCAACCGTCGCAATGTGTCGGTCTACGGCCAGGAGTTTACCAAGACCACCTATAAGTTGGCGAAGATGAATCTTGCCATTCGCGGTATCGCTGCCAATCTCGGCGATTATGCTGCCAACACGTTTACTGATGACCGCCACAAAGACTTGAAAGCCGATTTCATTATGGCTAATCCTCCGTTCAATCAGAAAGACTGGCGAGCAGAGAATCAGCTTACAGATGATCCGCGTTGGCAAGGCTATGACGTTCCCCCGACTTCCAACGCTAACTATGGTTGGATTCTCAATATGGTGAGCAAGCTATCGAGTAATGGAGTTGCCGGCTTTATTCTTGCTAATGGCGCACTCTCGGCTGACGGCACAGAGGGAGCCATTCGCCGCAAAATGATAGAAAAAGGTTTGGTCGAGGCTATTGTCCTTCTTCCTCGTAACCTTTTCTACTCGACCGATATTTCAGTTACACTTTGGATTCTCAATGCCAACAAGAAAGCGCGAGTGGTGAAGCGCCAGGGAGAAGAGATAAAGTATCGCGACCGCGAGGGAGAAATCCTTTTCATTGATATGCGCCGGATGGGCGAGCCGTTTGAGAAGAAATACGTGCGCTTCTCCGATGCTGACATCCGCAAAGTTGCAGACACCTATCACAACTGGCAACGAGAAGGTCATGCCGATGCGTATAAGGACGAGCCTGAGTTCTGCAAGTCAGTTTCAATTAAGGGTGAAAGTGGCGTTGCTGAGAAAGGTTACTCCTTGGTCCCGAGTAAGTATATCGAATTTGTCAATCGCGATGAAACGGTTGACTACGATACTAAAATGAAAGAGCTTCAAACTGAGCTAAAAGATATCCTTCGAAAAGAAGCTGAAAGTCGTGAGGCCGTACTTGATGTTTTCAAATCTCTTGGCTATGAAATCAATATCTAAAGAAACTTCTATTCCGAGCCACCTCATTTCGGATATTAAGGCTATACTTGAGACAGCCCGCACCCAATCCGCCGCGGCAATTAATATGGCAATGCTGAAGGCCTATTGGAAAATAGGTGAAAGAATTGTCATAGAGGAACAAGGGGGTAATTTGCGTGCTGAATACGGCGCATCGTCTTTAAAAGAATTGTCCAAGCGATTGACTCTTGAACTGGGGAAAGGCTTTAGTCCACGAAATCTCCAAAATTATCGGGCGTTCTATATCCTATTTCCTGATTGGGCAATTTGGAACGCGCGCGTTCCAAATCTCACATGGACCCATATCCGCGCACTTTTGCGTGTAACAGATAAGACTGCTCGTGAGTGGTATCTCACTGAGGCATCGTCTCAAATGTGGTCATCTCGAACTCTCGACCGCAATATATCAACCCAATATTATTATCGATTACTTGCTTCTTCAAACTCGGAAGAAGTCAAGAAAGAGATGGAGATAAAGACCTCAGGAAAGGATTATAGTCAGATATCGCCGACTATGTTTTTGAAATCTCCCTACGTCACAGAATTCTTGGGGATTGTAAAAGATCAAAAATATACAGAGAAGGAACTTGAAACTGCCCTGATAGATCATTTGCAACAGTTTATAATGGAACTCGGTAAAGGTTTTGCATTTGTCGAGCGCCAGCAACATATAGTTACAGAAACAGACGATTACTACATTGATCTCGTTTTTTACAACTACATATTAAAGTGCTTCGTGCTTATCGACTTGAAAACCAATAAGATTACTCATCAAGATGTTGGACAAATGGATATGTATGTCCGTATGTATGATGATCTGAAACGCACTGAGGGGGATAATCCGACATTGGGAATAGTGTTATGTTCTGAAACGGATCAGGATATTGCAAAATACTCTGTCCTCAATGGTAACAAGCAGCTTTTTGCTTCAAAGTATTTGACATTGCTCCCAACTGAGCAAGAACTACGACGAGAGATTGAGGCTCAAAAAAATCTGTTTTATATTCAACATAAGGATTCAGAGGATGAAATCGAATTATAGGCGGTTAGGCGATTATATTCGGCAGGTTGATGTCCGGAATCGAGATTTAGCTATTGACAAATTGCTGGGTCTAAGTATAGCCAAGGAATTTATACCCTCTATAGCCAATACGATTGGAACCGACATGTCTAATTATAAGGTGGTAAAACCCCGTCAATTTGGATATGTTCCTGTTACATCTCGAAATGGGGATAAGATTACGATTGCTCTCTATGATGGGAAAGATAATTGCATTATCTCACAAGCCTATATTGTCTTTGAGGTTGAAGATGAGAAGAAATTGCTCCCCGAGTATCTGATGATGTGGTTTCGGCGCCAGGAGTTTGACCGATATGCTCGATTCAAGTCGCACGGATCTGCCCGTGAAGTATTTGAATGGGATGATATGTGTAACGTGCTGTTACCTGTTCCTCCGATTGAGGAGCAGCGGAAGATTGTGGCAGAGTATCAGGCAATAGAGCGAAGGATTGAAAACAATCGTCGTTTAATTGCCACGCTTGAAGCTACAGCCCAAGCCATCTACCGCAAAATGTTCGTCGACAACATCGACCCCGAAAATCTCCCCGACGGCTGGCGAATGGGTACAATCGGTGATTTATTTCAACTTCAACGTGGTCATGACTTACCCTCCCAAGATCGCGAAGATGGACGATATCCTATTTATGCTTCTACTGGAATTAATGGATACCACTCCGAATATAAGGTTAAAGGGCCAGGTGTAGTCACAGGCCGCAGTGGATCCATTGGTGTGGTAAATTATGTATCGGAAGATTTTTGGCCTCTAAATACAACCTTATTTGTAAAGGATTGCCATAACTCCTCTATGGAATTCGCTTTCTTAAAATTAAAGGAATTAGAATTAGCAAAACTCGTTGCGGGATATGCAGCCGTTCCCACCCTGAACCGAAATGATGTGCATGCAATGTCTTGCGTTATTCCCACCAAACAAGATATAGAAAGATTTTCTTCAATGGCTATTCCTTTTTTCTCATCAATAAAGCAGAACATAGAAGAAATTGCGATTCTTGAAAAAATATCTTATATTCTTCTCTCCAAACTATCTAATTTATAGCGTATGTCACACTTTTCAGAGACTCAATTAGAACAGGCGTTTGTTGAACTGTTCAGGGAACAGGGATACGACTATGGGCATGGTGATGACATTCAGCGTGATAGTCGCGATGTGTTGCTATATGATGACCTGCGCGATTTCTTGCGCCGGCAGTATCGGCATGTGGGAATTACAGAAAATGAGATTACGGCCGCGATTTCTCAATTAGAGGCGACTGACGGTGGCGGGGTGTATGCTGAAAATATTGAGGCCATGCGCCGGATAATGGACGGCTTCACTATCAAACGCGAAGACCCCTCAAAGCCAAACCTCTATATAAATGTAATCGACTTTGATCCAAAGCATATAAACAGGAACACCTTCAAGTTTGTCAATCAGTTTAAGGTTGATGGCGAACACACGCGAATACCTGACGGCATTGTGTTTGTCAATGGGATTCCGTTGGTTGTGTTGGAGTTCAAAAATGCTATTAAGGAGAACACGACAATCGAAAATGCCTATACGCAGCTCACAGTGCGTTATCGGAGAGACATACCGAAGCTCTTCCGCTACAATGCGTTCGTCGTAATAAGCGATGGCGTGAATAATCGCTTCGGTTCTTTGTTCGCTCCCTACGAGTTCTTCTATGGTTGGCGAAAGGTTGAGCACGATGATCCGGAAGTTGAAGGTGGCTTCAACTCGATGTTCACTATGATGCAGGGACTGTTCCGCAGGGAGAGACTCCTTGATGTGGTACATAATTTCGTTTTCTTCCCCGACACACCAAAGCACGAGGACAAGATTGTATGCCGGTACCCACAGTATTTTGCCACGACACTGTTGTTTGACAACATACTGAAACATGGCCGTCAGAATCCTGACGGTGACGGCAAAGGAGGCACTTATTTCGGAGCGACCGGATGTGGTAAAAGTTACACCATGCTCTATCTGGCGCGTCAGCTTATGCGCACCACCAAGCTGAGCAGCCCGACCATTGTGCTTATCACCGATAGAACAGACCTTGACGATCAGCTCGCCAAGCAGTTTATCAATGCCAAGAAGT
>CAZWVY010000010.1:0-49352 GCA_964637105.1 uncultured Sangeribacter sp.
AGGCGGCGTCTACGGAGCGGTCAGCCTTGGTGCGGATCTGGTTGATGAGCGTGCGTGCGGTCTCGAGATCCTTGTCCTGCTCGATAAGGGCCTCGGCCTTCATCAGCAGCACGTCGGCATAGCGGATGATGATATAGTTGAGCGAGGATGCGCCCCAGGGCACGATGCCGGGCTTCACGTAGGGGGATTCGGGCGAAGGATAGGGCTTCTTGCCGGAATACTGGCCGTAGAGCTCAAGATTGCGGCACCACTTCTCATTATACATGTGCGAGCGCCAGTACATGCCTATGCGGCCCAGGGTGAAGTCGAGTCGGGGGTCGACATTGCCGGCGTAGTCTACCGAAGTCACGCTTTCGGAGTTCTGCGTGCCGTCGAGGTAGGGGAGGCCGTGGGAGTCAGTGCGGAAGGCGTTGACGAGGTCCTGCGAAGCGAGGTAGAAGTCGTCGCCGTTGCCGTAGAGGTTGCCCTCGGACCAGGTGCAGTTCAGACAGTTGTTGAAGTTGAACTGGTCGGGGGAGTTGGCTGAGGAGAACTGCACGGCCATCACAGACTCGTACATGTTGTTGTACTCAGGCTTGGACATGTCCAGGAAGTTGGGATAGAGCTCATACTTGCCGGACTTGATCACGTAGTCGCAATACTTCTCCACAGTGGCCCAGTCGGAATCGAAGAGGGCCACGCGGGCGAGGATGGCGGCAGCCACATAACGGTTGAAGCGGCCTGCGGCCTCCTGGGATTCGGGCATCACCTCGTAGGCATCCATGAGGTCTTTCTTGATGAAGCCCATAATCTCGGCGCGGGTGTACTGGTCGGCGCGGCACTCCGAGGGGTTGGCCACCGTCTCATCGAAATAGGGGAAGCGGTTGAAGAGGCGGTACATGTCGAAGTAGTAGTATGCGCGCAGGGCCTTCATCTCGCCGATGAACTGGCTCTTGAGCTTCTCGTCAAGGTTGCCGGCATCCTTGATGGCCTTGATGGCAGTGTTGCAGCGGGAAACGGAGAAGTAGTTGTTGCGCCACTTGAAGTTGAGCACGTCGTTGTCAGCCTGGACGTTGCCGATTTCGAGCTGGTGCATGTAGCCTTCCATCGTCACGCCGTCGCCACCCTTGAGGGCGTCGTCGGAGCGCAGATCGATGACCCAGTTGTTGATCGGGCCTGCGAACGACTCGTTGTTGCCGAAGTAGTGGCAGAGGAGGGTAGCGTAGGCCGAGGTGAGCATTTCGACTGCTTCATCCTCTCCTAACTGTCCGGCGGTAATCACACCGTTGGGCTTGGTGTCGAGCAAGTCGTTGCACGACACTGCGCCGAGCCCCAGGGCGATGGCCACGCCGGCCATCATGGAGGTCTTGAGGAGATTCTTTATGGTTTTCATGTGTGTGGTTGCTTGATAGGGTTAGAACTGGAGGTTGACGCCGAGAGTGAAGCTGCGCGGACGGGGATATGCGCCGTTGTCGAGGAGCGAGCCGTATTCGCCGGGGAGCAGCTCGGGATCAAGACCTTTGTACTTGGTGATAGTGAAGACATTCTCCACCTGGCCGAACACGTCGATGTTCTGTCCGCCGATAGCCTTGGCGATCTTCTCGGGGAAGGTGTAGGAGAGGCGGAGGTATTTCATCTTCATATAAGAGGAGTTCTCAACATAGTAGCTGGAGAAGCGAGCCTCGTTGTTGTCGTCGGTGAGGGAGAGGGCGGGGATGTCGCTGCCGGTGTTCTGGGGAGTCCAGGCGTCGAGCACCTTGACGCTGCGGTTGGTGGCGAGGTTGCCGAAGCTCATGGAGTAGAGCTGGCGCTTCATGTGGTTGATAGCGTCCTGGCCGAAGTCGCCGGAGAAGAACATATCGAGCGAGAGGGCCTTGTACTTGAAGACGAGGTTGAGGCCGAGCGAGAGGTCGGGGTTGGGGTTGCCGATGATGCAGCGGTCGTTGTCGTCGATGACGCCGTTGCCGTCGAGGTCGCGGTAGATGAGGCGGCCGGGAGCGGCGCCGGTCTGGGAGGCGTGGTTGGCCACTTCAGCGGCGTTCTGGAAGATGCCGTCGCATACATAGCCGTAGTAGACGCCCATAGCCTCGCCGGGCATAAGGCGGGTGTCGCCGCCGACAAACTTCTGAACTGAGTTGAGGCGCTCCAGCTTGTTCTTATACTGTGAGATGTTGATAGAGCCGTTCCAGGAGAAGTCGCCATACTGCGGGCTGAGGTATGCCAGAGAGAGTTCCCAGCCGGTGTTCTTCATGTCGCCGGTGTTGAGCCAGATGGCTGCGTTCTCGCCTGCCACGTCGAGTGCCGGCGGGATGGTGAGCATGTCGGTGGTCTTCTTGATATAGTAGTCGGCTGTCAGGTTGAGGCTGCCGCCGAAGAACTGGAGGTCGACACCGATGTTGTTCTGAGTGGTGGTCTCCCATTTCAGGTCGGGGTTGCCCGAGCCGGAAAGCGTGATGCCGGGAGTGGTCTGCGAGTTGGTGCCCTCGATATCGTATGCGCCGTTGCCGGTGTTGATGATATAAGTCGAGTAGGTCGGGTAGAGGGGCGGGATGTTGGCGTTACCGTTCTGACCCCAGGAGTAGCGGATCTTCAGGTCGGTGAGGATGTCGTTCTGCTTCCAGAAAGCCTCGGCGGAGGGACGCCAAGCCAGAGAGAATGCGGGGAACACGCCCGAGCGGTGTCCCTTGGCGAAGCGGGAGTTTTCGTCGCGGCGGATAGTGAACGATGCCAGATAGCGGTCAGCGTAGTTGTAGTCCACCTTTGCGAAGAGGGAGAATACGCTCCACTGGGTCTTGCCGCCGCCGTTGTTGCGTGTGCCCGAGCCGGAGCCCACCTGCATGAAATCGGTGTCCTCAAACTGATAGTCCTCGCGGCTTCCGGAGAGGTCGCGGAAGGTATAGCCGATGGCCTCGGTGCCGATCAGTGCGGTGAAGTGGTGCACATCGTTGAAGGTCTTGTGGTAGTTGGCGGTGTTGGTCCAGGTCCAGGTGTCGCCCTGGCCGTAAACGCTGCTCATGGAGTTGACATCGCCGGGATTGACGCGGCGGCCGAGAGTCTGGTTGAAGTACTGGCTGTGCTCGATGCCGATGTTGGTCTTGAGAGTGAGTCCATCCACGGGACGCACCTCAAGGAAGGCGTTGCCGAGGATTCGCCAGTTCTGCAGGTCGTTGTCCTGGGAGTTTTCGATGAGCTGCACAGGGTTTCCGAGGTCAGAGCCGATGAGCTCGAGGGGACGTGCCCAGTCGCCGTTGAGGCCGCGCACGGGGAGTGCGGGGTGCTGGCTCATGGCGGTGAAGGGTATGCCGCGGTCGCCGGCTACGTCCACACCACGGTTCTTCCAGTTGGCGATGACGAGGTTCTCGCCTACGCTGATATACTTGTTGAAGTCATAGCGGGAGTTCAGACGGCCGGAGAATCGGCGGTAGAAAGAGGAGACGATGTTTCCTGTCTGGTTGATGTAGTTCAGAGAGAAGAGCACGGAGCCTTTTTCAGTATTATTGGCGATAGAGGCCGTGAGGTTGTTGGTCCATGCGGTCTGGTAGACCTGGTCCTGCCAGTCGGTGTTGGCTGTGGGGAAGTTGGAGTTGCCGTTGACGAACTGCACGAGCTGGGGAGTCTCGCCGCTGCCGTAGAGCTGGGAGAAGGAGGGTGTCATGCCTGCGTTGCGCGATGCCGTCCAGTAAGCGTTGCCCCACTGGGTGGCGTCAAGCATTTTGTAACGCTTGGCGATGGTCTGGGCGGTGATGGCGTAGTTGACGTTGATGGTCATGCGGTCGCCCTTGCCGTGCTTGGTGGTGATGATTACAACGCCGTTGGCAGCGCGCGAACCGTAGATAGAGGCCGATGCGGCGTCCTTGAGGACCTGCATTGACTCGATGTCGCTGGGGTTGATACAGTTCAGGTTGTCGGTGGGCACGCCGTCAATGATATAGAGGGGGTCATTGCTGGAGTTGGCTGTCGACATGCCGCGCACGCGGATGGAGCCTGTGCCGCCCGGGGCTGCGTCGGGCACGACGTTCACGCCCGGCAGCTTGCCCGACATGGAGCTCATGATGTTGCCGGAGTTCTCGCTGAGGGGCTCCTTCATGTTCATCACTGACACGGCTCCTGTGAGGTCGGCCTTGCGGACGGTCTGGTAGCCTACGACTACGAGCTCATCGAGCACCGCGTTGTCATCGTCCATGAAGATAGACATTTTCGGCTCAGCCTTCACCTCCACGGTCTGGTAGCCGATGTAGGAGATTTTAATTGTTGAGCCCTGGGGGACTTTGAGGGTGAAGTTGCCGTCGAGGTCGGTGGCAGTACCCTGGTGGTTGACTTCGCACATGACGGTGGCGCCGATAAGGGGCTCGTCGTCAACACGCGAAATGACAGTTCCCTGCACAGTGATGTCCTGTGCAAACGCCGTGACTGCCATGACAAGCAGGAGGAAGGCGCTGAGGATTGCTTTTTTCATGTGAGTTAGTGTTAATAGTAGATTTTGGAGGCAAAATTAAGATTTATGAAGATTTCGGCTTATAATACATGTTGGCAGGACTATTACAAATCGTGACATGCACGTTTTGTAATAGCTATTTCAACATTTTTAATGATTTATTGATAGGTTTTGCGCGAAAAACGATTGTCACTCCCCCTCTGAGCGGGAGCGTGTCTCGGTCGGCGTCTCGCCGAAGGAAGTGCGGTAGCATTTGGTGAAATAGGCCGGAGTGGAGAATCCGACGGCATATCCGATTTCGCTGATGGAGGTGGAGGAGGTGAGCAGCAGGCGGCGCGCCTCGTTGAGGCGCAGGGTGCGTATGAGCTCGACGGGGGAATAATTGGTGAGGGCCTTTATCTTGCGGTAGAACTGGGTGCGCTCCAGGCCCATTTTCGAAGCCAGACCATCGACCGAGAGCTCCGGATTGCCCATTTCGGGGGTGAAAATCTCCAGGAAGCGGCGGTAGAAATCACTGTCGATGTCACGGTCGCCGTGAGCCGCGGGGGTGGGCTTGGGAGCGGGTGCGGGGGTGGGCGAGGTGACAGCCGGCCGCGGCACGGGGGAGGCCCAGAGGTCCTTGATGCGCTTGCGGTTGGCGATCAGCGAGCCGCAGGTGGCCTTCAGCACCGCCGAGGAGAAGGGTTTCGACAGGTATCCGTCGGCTCCGCTCTCGTATCCCTGCACCTGCTGCTCGTCCATGGAGCAGGCTGTGAGCATCAGCACGGGGATGTGGGAGGTGGTGACCTCCTCTTTGAGGCGGCGGCAGCACTCGAGGCCGTCCATGACGGGCATCATAACATCGCATATTATAAGGTCGGGGACATATTTCATGGCCCGCTTTATGCCTTCGGCGCCGTCTGCGGCGGTTATGACGTTGTAATCGTCATTGAGCAGCTCGCCCACGAGCTGGCGGATGTCGCGGTTGTCGTCTATCACAAGCACCAGGGGGCGGTCGGAGTCGAAAGTGATCTCGGCATTGACCGGTGTCAGCTCTGCCTGCACGTCTGCCTGCGTGATGGTCTTGTCAGGAGGGGCCGGAGCCTCGGCCACATGGCGTATGGGTAGGGTGACTGTGAACACCGAGCCTTTGCCCGGGGCGCTCTCCACGGTGATGGAGCCTCCGTGCATTTCTATGAAAGCCTTGGAGAGGCTCAGGCCTATGCCGGAGCCGTGGGGGTGAACGCGGTCCACCTGGTAGAAGCGGTCGAAGATGCGGTCGATGTCCTCCTCGCTTATGCCCTCGCCCGTATCGCTGCCTTTAAGCGTGAGGGAGCTGCCGTCAGAGGCGTACGACACTGTGATGCGGCCATTGGCCGGAGTGTGCTTGAAGGCGTTGGAGAGAAGGTTGAAGAACACGCGCTCCATCTTCTCGGGGTCTATGGCCACGGGGAGGGGGGCGCCCTCGCCTGCGGGCGGGTCGAGGGTGAGAGTGAGGTCGCGTTTGCGGGCGAGGGCATGGAACGACTCCATCCAGTCCGGTATCGCGCGGCTCAGATCCACCTCCCTGAGATTGAGGGAGAGCTTGCCGTTCTCATATTTTCGGAAGTCAAGAATCTGGTTGATAAGGCGGTACAGGATGCGTACATTCTTGTCGGCGATTCTCATCAGCCTGTTCTGCTGGGGGGTGAGGTTGGGGGCGTCCTGCATCTGGGCCACTGGTTCGGCTATGAGGGTGAGGGGGGTGCGGAGGTCGTGCGAGACATTGGTGAAAAACACCAGTTTTGACTGCGTGGCCTCCTCCAGACGGTCGTTGAGCTCCTTCTGCTTGTCGCGCTCCTCCTCAAGGAGCCGGTTCTGCTCCAGGAGGGTCTCTTGATGGCGGCGTTGGGCCCAGAAGGAGCGCAGCATCACGAACACCAGGCCGAAGAGGAGCACCAGGATGACGATAGAGGCGTAAAACAGAGTTGTCTGCGCCGAATGTCGCTCCCAGAAAGTATCGATTTTGGTCTTCATGCCGAGCATCCGGTCTGTTTCGGCAGTCAGTGAGCGGTTCTGTATCAGCAGGATGTCGGCGTTGTTGCGGTCTACGGCCGATGAGGCGGGGAGCTTGACGGTGCGCTCATAGGGCTCCCCCCGGAGAATCTTGAGGGCGGTCTGCACGAGGAGATGCCCCTCGGTGGGATAGAGGAATGTAGCGTCTATAACGCTGTCAGTCACCGCTTTGATACCTATTTCAGGCGCGCCGTCCACACCGATTATCTTTATGTCGCCGCGACCTATGCGGCGCGCGGCGTTAGAGGCTCCGATAGCCATGCGGTCATTGTGGGCGAATATCACCGAAGTCTCCGGATGCAGCCGCAGCACGGAGTCCAGGGTGCTTTCAGCTGACTCCTGCGTCCAGTCGCCGTCAATGGAGCCGACTATGCTGCCTCCGCCGGAGATGAATTTCTCCGAGAAGCCCTTGTGGCGCAATTCGGCGGGAGACGAGCCGCGGAGGCCACTCACTTCAACAGCCTTTGCGCCCGGGCCGAGAAGATGCTTGGCATACTCAGCGGCTGAGCGCCCGAGGCCCTCGTTGTCCACCTCGATGCTCGCTGTGTAGGTGTCTCCCTCGATGGTGCGGTCAAAGAGCACCACCGGCGTCCCCTTGCGGTATGCCTCGGCGATGACCGGGGTGAGGGCCTTCATTTCGTTTGGGGCCGCTATTATGATGTCGAAGTCATTGTCAAGGAAATACTGTATGTCGGCTATCTGGCGGCGGCTGTCCGACTCGGCGGAGCGTATCTCCACCTCCGCGTCATCGTTGAGCAGCATCTCGCGCAGTATCTCATCGTTCATCTTCGAGCGCCAGTCATCGCTGCTGCATTGGGAGACGCCTATGCGATAGGTCTTTTTGGGGCCGGAGCATCCCGTGATGAGGCAGAGCGCGATAGCCGCGCAGGCAAGAAGACAGATGTGTTTGAGTCTGAGCATGGAGCAGATTTTATGGCAGGTGTACTAAAGGTGTCATTAAGAAATCACATCCGCGGGGCCCGATAGCGCGAAGATGCTTTCCGGAGCCATGCGGTTGCAAATTTAGTAAAATTATATTAATGCGGGTGCAAAAACTATAAAATTTTATGGCCTGCAACATTTTTAATACATAACACACGTTTTTTACTAACCCCGGCGCGCATTTTTTCATTAGTTTTGCACCGTGAAAACCCACAATCCGAGCCGGGCTATGCCAGCGGCGCCCCAAAGCTCCGGAATAACCCGAACAGACAATACTTCAACCGACACAGCAATGAATATGATCCCCACCGGCCTTGCGGCCGCTCTCATCACAGGAGTCTCTGCGCTCGCTCCGGCTTCCGCCCGCGGCGCCGACGGCCTGGAAATCTCCCATCTCGGAGTCAACAACACCCTGGTGCGCGTCACCGGAGATGCTCCCATCCTGCTCCTTCCCGTGCAGGAGAGCATTGATGACGCCCGGGTGAACGTGCTTGTCGACGGCAAGATCGCCGATACCTTCTTCGTGCGCCTGGCCAAGAACAAGACCGATTTCACCGTCCCTTACGACCTCACTCCCTATAAAGGCAAGAACGTGGTGCTCGACATCGTGACCCCGCAGGGACGCACGACGGTGCGCGAGGCCAGCGAGGATGTGGCCTGGGCCAATATGAGCCTGGCCGACTCCTTCGATACCTCAGACCGCGAGACGAAATACCGTCCCCTCTTCCACCACACCCCCCAATACGGTTGGATGAATGACCCCAACGGCATGTTTTACAAGGATGGCAAGTGGCATCTCTATTACCAGTACAATCCTTATGGCTCGAAGTGGCAGAACATGACGTGGGGTCATTCCTCGTCTTCCGACCTCGTAAACTGGGACCACGAGCCCATCGCCATACGTCCCGACGGACTGGGAGCCATCTTCAGCGGCAGTTCCGTGATTGACCGCGAGGGGACCGCCGGATACGGCAAGGATGCCGTTGTGGCCCTCTACACTTCGGCCGGCACCAACCAGATGCAGAGCATGGCTGTCAGCCATGACGACGGCACCACTTTCGAAGTCTACGGGGGCAACCCCATCATCACCCTCGAGACCGAGGCCCGCGACCCGAACATGTTCTGGAATCCCGAGACCAAGGAGTGGAACCTCGTCCTGGCCCACGCCCTTGACCACGAGATGCTCATCTTCACCTCTCCCGACCTCAAGAAATGGACTCTCCAGAGCGCTTTCGGCAAGGGTATCGGCGCCCAGGGAGGCGTGTGGGAGTGTCCTGACCTCTTCGAACTCAACGTGCCCGGCACCGACAAGAAGAAATGGGTGCTCTTGGTCAACCTCAATCCCGGCGGCCCCTTCGGCGGCAGCGCCACCCAGTACTTCATCGGCGACTTCGACGGCAAGACTTTCGTGGCCGACACCGATGCTGAAGGCAACATACCCACCAAATGGCTTGACTACGGCAAGGACAATTACGCCACGGTGAGCTGGAGCGACGCTCCCGACGGCCGCCGCACTGTCATCGGCTGGATGAGCAACTGGGAGTATGCCCCTGAAGTGCCCACTGTGCAGTATCGCAGCGCCAACACCCTGCCGCGCGAAATGGAGATATTCACCGGGGCGGACGGCGAGCTGTATGTGGCCTCCGTGCCCTCTCCCGAGCTCCTCTCGATACGCGGCAAGGCCGTGGTGAGCGCCTCCGGCAAGAAATTGGGCAAGAAGCCCGCAGTCTTCACTATCCCCGCTGCCACCGAGGGCGTGTATGAAATCACTGCTGACCTGACCGCCTCCGGGGCTGCCAAGGCCGAGCTGACTCTTTCCAACAAGGCCGGCGACCGTGTGGTGATGATTTATGACGCCGCGGCGCACACCGTCAGCTTCGACCGCACACAGAGCGGCATCGTAGACTTCAGCGAGAACTTCCCCGCAGTGACCGTCACCCCGACTTTCGAGACTAACGGCAAGGTATCCCTGCGCATCTTCGTAGACCGCAGCAGCATCGAGCTCTTCGGCAACAACGGCCAGTTTGTGATGACCAACCTCGTCTTCCCCAACGAGCCTTACACCACCCTCTCCGTGTCCGGACAGGGCAATGCGCGCCTCGACAATCTCAAAGTGTATTCCGTAAAGACCAAACATTAAGACTCCATCATCTCCATGTCACAGACAATAACCGCTACCAAAAAGAGCTCCATGCTGCAGATTATCCCGGTGATGCTCTGCTTCTTCGCCATGGGCTTTGTAGACCTTGTCGGCACAGCCTCCAACTATGTGCAGAAGGACCTCGGCCTGACCGACTCCCAGGCCAACCTCTTCCCCTCGCTCGTGTTCTTCTGGTTTCTCATCTTCTCCGTGCCCACAGGCATGCTGATGAACCGCATCGGCCGCAAGAACACCGTCCTCGTGTCGCTCGTGGTGACCACCGTCTCGCTGGTCATCCCCATCTTCGGCGACAGCTATTGGACCATGCTCATCGCCTTCTCGCTGCTCGGCATAGGCAACGCCATCATGCAGACCTCTCTCAATCCGCTTGTATCTAACCTCATCTCTCCCGACCGCCTGGCCTCGACGCTGACCTTCGGCCAGTTTGTGAAGGCCATAGCCTCCTTCCTCGCTCCGCTGCTCGCAGTGTGGGGCGCCACGGCAGCCATGCCCACCTTCGGCCTGGGCTGGAGAGGCATCTTCGTAATCTACGCCGTGGTCAGCTTCCTCTCAATCGCCGTGCTCGGCGGCACACCCATTGAGGAGGAGCGCCCCGACAAGGCCTCAGGCGTGATGGAGTGCGTCAAGCTCCTCGGCACCCCCTTCATTCTCCTCTGCTTCCTGGGTATCATGTGTCACGTGGGCATCGATGTGGGCACCAACACCACCGCTCCGAAGATTATCATGGAGCGCCTCGCCCTTCCTCTTGAGGAGGCAGCTTTCGCCACGAGCCTCTATTTCATCTTCCGCACGGCCGGCTGCCTTCTGGGCGCTGTAATCCTGCGCTACATGTCGCCCCGCCTCTTCTTAGGCATCAGCGTGGCCATGATGGTGGCAGCCGTGGTGCTCCTCTTCGTCTCCCACTCCTTGGCAGGCATCTACACCGGCATCGCCCTCATAGGCTTCGGCAACTCCAACGTATTCTCCATCATCTTCGCCCAGGCCCTTATCGCCTCGCCCAATGAGAAGAACGAAGTCTCGGGCCTCATGATCATGGGCCTCTTCGGAGGCACTATCTTCCCCTTGGCGATGGGCTTCGCAGCCGATGCCATGGGACAGGCAGGAGCCGTCACCGTGATGGGCATCGGAGTGCTCTATCTGCTCTACTACACCTTCTGCGTCAAGAATGTGGAGAAACCGAAAATCTGAAAAAGACCTGAAATCTGATAATCAATTAAAACTCATACGATATAATGAAAGAACAGAATAATCTCGTGATCGGAATGGGTGAGGCCCTCTGGGATGTCCTCCCCGAAGGCAAGAAAATCGGCGGCGCCCCCGCTAATTTCGCCTACCACGTCTCCCAGTTCGGCCTTCCCGGCTGCGCCATCAGCGCCATCGGCGAGGATGCACTCGGCGCCGAGCTCATCGAGAACTTCGATAACAAGGGCGTGTGCTACCAGATTGACACCGTGCCTTATCCTACGGGCACAGTGCAGGTGGAGCTCGATGCCAACGGAGTGCCCGTCTATGACATCAAGGAGAATGTGGCCTGGGACAACATCCCCTACACCGCCGCTCTCCAGTCCATGGCGGAGCGCACGAAGGCCGTCTGCTTCGGCTCGCTGGCGCAGCGCAACATAGTGTCTCGCGAGACAATCAACCGTTTCCTCGACGCTATCCCCAAGGAAAACGATCCCCTGATCGTGTTTGACATCAACCTCCGCCAGGGATTCTACACCAAGGAGATTCTCGAGAACTCCATGAAGCGTTGCAACATTCTCAAGATCAACGATGAGGAGCTGGTAACCATCAGCCGCCTCTTCGGCTATCCCGGCATCGACCTGCAGGACAAGTGTTGGATTCTGTTAGGCAAGTACAACCTGAAGATGCTCATCCTGACCTGCGGCGTCAACGGCAGCTATGTCTTCACTCCGGGCCGTGTGTCATTCCAGCCCACCCCCAAGGTAGAGGTGGCTGACACCGTGGGAGCAGGTGACTCCTTCACGGCAGCATTCATCGCCAACATCCTCAAGGGACGCAGCGTAGCCAGCGCCCACCACAAGGCTGTGGCCACATCGGCCTACGTCTGCACGCAGCAGGGCGCGATGCCCGTCCTCCCCAAGAAGATCACCGAGTGATTCTTCCAATCTTCTTTCAGACATACAAGCACGACCATAACTACAGGTAAGAATAACTCCAATTGCTCGGGTTCCCCGCTGCGCAGCCTCAGTGCTCGCAGCGGGGAACCTTCTGTTTTTTCCTTATATGGCCGGTTGGCAGTCAACTCCGGCCTATAAGACATAAAAAAATTTAAGTAACTTTCAAAAATTAATGACTACATAAAACTTAGATGTTTTTGAGGCGATTCGGGTGCGGAGCGAGGGAGAATACGCACGTATTCGACTGAGCGACAAGGCCGAAGCGGCCAAAAACAGCAAGTTTTATGAGTCAAGATAAAGTTGCTTAGGTAAAAAATAATATCGTTTAATTTTTGAAAGTTACTTATGAGAGGGGGGCTAAACTATCTCCGGAGGATCGAGACGCCGTGTCGTCTTGGAGAAATTGAGGCCTATCTTGAAGATTCGGCGCGGGTCGCCGGCATACAGGAGCGCGTATTGCTTTCTCTCTATCTGGTCAATAGCCTCCCGGGCTGATTTGTCAAATTTCAGCTCTATTATATAAATGAATTTTGGAGTCTTCAAAACGAGATCAATCCTTCCGTCAGAAGTCCGCACCTCGGTCTCAATCTCGAATCCGATAAGTGTGAGGAGAATGTAAATGGCATTGTGAAAGTTATTTTCATTGTCGATTTTCATGTCGTAGGGTATGGCGGAGAGGAATATATCCAAATCCTTCACCATCCTTTCCGGGCGGCCATCCCGGATGTCGTCAATGAGGTCGAGCACTGTCTTCATCGGCGCGCCGCGCTTCACTTGAAGGTAGAAGGGGAGGAGCTCTTCAAAAAGGGATTCCTTCACCTCCTTGTTAGGCACACCGAGCTGCACGGTGTCAGTCTGCCAATCATAGTTTTTGATTGTGAGATAGCCCGCTTGGAAAAGAAGGGCCGTCGGGTCGGGACCCTTGAGGTCGAGGGCTGCAAGTGAGCGGAAACGCAGCCTGGCGTTTAGGGTCTTCTCAAGGTCGGCATCCATGCGCTTAAGAGCCTCAGCTATAATGGTGGGATGTCCGGTCAGACTCCAGTAGTTGAGAATCTGCTTTTTTGAAAGGCAGTTGAGCAGTGACCAGGGATTGTAGATGTCGCTTCCTTCGGCAGCAAATCGGTAGCCGTCATAATTTGCTTTCAATAACCGGCTGGCCTCCTCGCATGTGATGCCGTACTTTTGCGCAAGAGCATTGAGGCCGTGGGTGAATGTCTGTGACAGTTCCAGCTCGGTTATGCCGCATATATCGGCGAATCCATCATCGAAAGTGATGTCGTTGAGATTGTTCAGATCCGAGAACACGCTGAGCTTGTTGAAGCGGCTCACGCCTGTGAGAAACACAAGCTCGATATGTTCGGCCGAACTTTTAAAATTGGAATATACCGCGGCCAGCTTCTCACGGTAGTGCTCGAAATTATCATCCCTGTTCAAGTTGCCTACGAGAGGCTTGTCATACTCGTCCACGAGAATCACTGCTTTGCGTCCCGTCTTGCGGTGAGCCGCTTCGATGATGTTCTGGAAACGGACTGAAAGAGACTGCGCCTTCACCCTCACTCCGTACTCATGTTCCCATTTTGAGAAATAGTTGTCAAGCACTCCGTCAAGCACCCCCGGCTCACCGTATTTTTCCACGTTCAAATCAAGGCGAAGCACAGCGTACGGCTTCCAATCCCATTCCACGGTGTCAATAAAGAGGCCTTTGAAAAGATGCCGCTCACCCTCGAAAAAATATTGAAGTGTGGACAGGAAAAGACTCTTTCCAAAACGGCGCGGACGCCCCAGAAAATAGTACCTGCTGCTGTTGCGGGCTATTTTCTCAACATACATTGTCTTGTCAACGTAGTAAGAACCGGATTCACGGAGAATCTTGAAGTTCTGCTGGCCGATGGGGTATCTGCGTGAGTCGTCCATAAGGGGATTGTTTGCTGCAAATTTAATTCTAAAATATGAAATTCCCAAATTTCCCTGCAACGGATTATCACAGCCGGTCCCCGCAAGCACATGCTCAGACATGCGCTTGCGGGGACCGTTTTTTCTATAAGTAACCTATGTGCAATCAGGCTACGCACTTCATGCCGAGCCATACCATGAGCAGGCCGAGCACCACGGTGGGCACGATGTAGCAGATGAATTTCCACCACTGGCCCTTCTGGATCATGGCGAAGCTGTCGTGGCTGAAGGAGGAGAACGTGGTGAAACCACCGCAGAAGCCGGAGATGAGCAGCGCGTTGACCAGCTGGCTCATGTCATGGCGGGTCCAGAGGCCCATGAAGATGCCGATGATGAAACAGCCGATGACGTTGACCGCAAATGTGCCGACGGGATAGTTGTCGCCGCAAAGTTTCTTTCCGGCCACGCCGGTGAGGTATCGTCCGCAGGTGCCGGCAAAACCGCCTAACCCCGCGATTAGCATATATTCGAGAATCATAGTTTTATCATTTTACAGGGTTAAGCATTTTGAGTTTTAGCAGCGGGCTTGCGGATGCAGGCGGCTCCGAGGGCTACCATCGCGATGCCGAAGATAAGGCTCGTCACCATATAGAAGGCAAACATACCGCCGTCGCCGTTCTGAAGGAGCGACACCATCTCATCGGAGAAGGAGGAGAACGTGGTCAAGCCGCCGCAGAAGCCGGTGATCCAAAGCAGGTTTGCGTTCTTGCTCAGACGGCCCGTCTTGTTGAGGTAGCCGTACAGCATGCCGATGATAAGACAGCCCACCATGTTGGCCATGTATGTCCCTAAGGGGAAAGAGAGGTGGCAGATGGCAGCTCCGAGCTTCTCCGAGAGAAAACGGAGGCAGGTGCCTAAGAAGCCGCCGATGCCCGCGATCATTGTAGATTTAAACCTATCGAATGAATTTTAAAATTTGGTTTTGATTTATTAACAAGCCGGATAATATCATAGTTCGATTGCAGCGGTCCTTGAAGCCCCTCGTGCTATATTATGGGGTTGGAACGTAGGCTGTTTCGGAAAAAATAGCTAAATTTGCAGACTGCCGGCAATGAAGCCGACTGATCAGCTGAAAACAAATACCGGAATCATTATGGCTAAAGACCAGACAGTGCTGTTTCACTCCACTATATTCGGCCCTATACACAGCCGCCGCCTCGGCGTGTCGCTGGGGGTGAACCTCATGCCCAATGACGGCAAGGTGTGCTCTTTCGACTGCCTCTACTGCGAGGCCGGCTACAACGCCCAGGGGACAGGCACCACCGGGCTTCCGTCGCGCGAACAGGTCCGCGCAGACCTGGAGAAGCGCCTCAGCGCGATGCATGACGCCTCAGACCCGTTGGATGTCATCACATTCTCGGGCAACGGCGAGCCTACCCTGCATCCTGACTTCGCCGGAATCGTGGCTGACACTCTCGCCATGCGCGACAAATATTATCCCTGCGCCAAAGTGTCTGTGCTCTCCAACTCCACGCGCATCTTCTCAGAGGATGTCGCCAAGGCTCTGAAGACAGTGGACAACAACATACTCAAGCTCGACTCGGCCATTGAGCCCACGATGCGCATGATCGACCGCCCCGTGGCGGAATCCTTTACCGTGGAGCGCGTTGTGGAGGCCCTCAAGCAGTTTGAGGGGCACGCCATCATCCAGACCATGATTCTGCGGGGCGAGCATGACGGCAGGAGGGTGGACAACACCACCGACGAGGAGGTCTCAGCCTTGATCGAGGCCTATAAGGCAATACGCCCGCGCGAAGTCATGATATACAGCCTCGACCGCTCCACTCCTGAGGAGCGTCTCGTCAAAGTAGAGCGAGCCGAGCTCGAGAGAATAGCCGACCGGATACGCCGCGAGGGCATCGCAGTGCAGGTGAACTGACCCGCGGGCAGCCATCGCGCACACCATCATCAATCTCCATACCACACAAAGTGCTTACCATACCAGCATCCTTACACAAAGGCGACCGCGTGGCCATCCTGGCCCCGGCCAGTGTCGTGGACCGTCACTATGTAGACGGCGCGTCCGAGCTGCTCAAAGCCTTCGGCTATGAGCCTGAAGTGTTTCCCTCCGCCCTGGGCACCGAGCGGAGCGGCACGTATGCCGCTCCGGCAGGCACCCGCGTAGCTGAATTCCGCATGGCCTGGAGCGACCCGGGCATAAAGGCCGTGATTTGCGCCCGGGGCGGCTACGGGTGCATCCATCTCCTGCCCCACCTTGACCGCGAATTTATCATGGCCACTCCAAAATGGCTTGTAGGCTTCTCGGATGTCTCGGCTCTGCATGCCATGCTCTCGCAGTATGGCATGCCCTCCCTGCACGCCCCCATGGCGCGCCATCTGGCCATGATGGGGGCTGTGGACCCGGACACGCAGGCTCTGTTCCAGTGGCTCGAGGGTGCGCGCGAGATGCGTTATGACGTGCCCACGCATCCCTTTAGCCGCGAGGGTGAGGCCTCCGGACGGCTGTTAGGCGGCAACTTGGCTGTGCTCAATTCCCTTGCCGGCACCCCCTACGACATACTGGACCGCGCCGCCTCGGGGGAGGATGTGATTCTCTTCATCGAGGATGTGTCAGAAGCCATATATGCCGTGGAGCGCATGGTGATGCGTCTGAGGCTCAACGGAGTGCTCGATGCCCTCAAGGGGCTGGTGATAGGGCAGTTTACCGACTATCATGCAGACCGCAACTTCCTGACGATGGAAGAGATGCTGCGTCATCGCCTCACTGAGTGGGGGGTGCGCCCTGACATGCCGGTAGCCTTCGGCTTCCCTGTGGGCCACACCTCGGACAACCGCCCCCTCGTCGAGAGCTCCCTGGCCACCCTGAAGGTCGGCCCCGAGACCACCACCCTCACCATGACGCTGTGACGCATAGTTGCGGCCCTAAAGAGATTGAAGATGAATAAGCCCGTAAAATACCCGGTCGGACAGCAGTCTTTCGAGCAATTGCGCGAAGGTGGGTATCTGTATGTTGACAAAACACGGTATCTCGAACTCATAGCCAACGGAGGGCAGTATTACTTTCTGGGGCGACCGCGCCGCTTCGGCAAGAGCCTTTTCCTATCCACGCTCAAGTGCTTTTTCGAGGGGCGGCGGGAACTGTTCAAGGGGCTATATATCGACTCCATCGACTGGGACTGGGAGCCGCATCCTGTGCTGTATCTCGACCTCAACATAGTAAAATACCGTAAAGAGGAGGATCTTGATCAGCTTATAGAAGATCGATTGCGCAATTGGGAGAGGGAATATGGCATAGAGCCTGAGGTGCCCAATCAGTCTGTAAGATTCTCCAATCTCATCCGTGCCGCTTACGAAGCAACAGGTAAGGGCGTTGTGATTCTTGTCGATGAATACGACAAACCGCTGGTCAACAACCTGCACGACCGGGAACGCTTCGAGGTGTTCAGGGACTATCTGGCTGCCCTCTACTCCAACTTCAAAAGTTCGGCTCAGTACATACGGCTCGTTTTCCTGACCGGAGTGAGCCGCTTTGGCAAGCTCAGCGTGTTCTCGGGGCTCAACAACCTATCAGACATCTCGCTCGACATGGATTATGCGGCGGTATGCGGTATCACCGAGCAGGAACTCCTTGAAAATTTCGGTGAGGGTATCGCGAGCCTCGGAGAGTTCCGTAGGAAATCCCGCGAGGAGGTGACGGACCTGCTCAAGCGTCGCTTTGACGGCTACCACTTTGCGGAAATCTCCCCCGACATCTATAATCCCTTCTCTCTGCTCAACACATTTGCTAAGAGAACCTTTCGCAACTATTGGATAGAATCGGGCACACCATCCTTGCTCGTCGAGCAGCTGAAACGCACCCGCACTGACATTCAGAAGCTCATGGACGTGACGGCTACTGCGGGCGGCCTCTCGGGGCTGGATCTGGACAGTGTGAACCCCGTTGCGCTCTTCTATCAGACAGGGTACCTGACCATCAAGGGATATGATGAGCGCGGAGAGGTCTATCACCTCGGACTTCCCAATGAAGAAGTCAAAGAGGGGCTGCTGGAGTATATCCTGCCCTACTATGCCCACATCCGGGAGGGGGATGCACATGTGTTTGCCTACAGCCTGCTTCGCGAGATGGAGGACGGGAAGGTGGACGACTTCATGAAGAGGCTGGAGTCGATGTTTGCCGGCATGCCATACGACCTGCAGACGAGCAAGGAGCATGATGTGCGAAACGCCTTCTTCATACTCTTCACCCTTCTGGGCATAGATGTGGACTCGGAGGTGCGCACTTCCGACGGACGCATCGACGTGCTTGTGCGAACCGATGATTACGTCTATATCATGGAGCTGAAATACGACAAGAGCGCCGAGGAGGCTCTTGACCAGATTAAACATAAGGAATATGCCCTTCCCTGGGCGGTAGACCGCCGCAGTGTCATAGCTATAGGCATCAACTATTCCTCAGAGAAACGCCGTATCGACGGCTGGCTATCCGAGCGTCTCTGAGACCGGCATAGCCGGTCCCGTGACGTGTCCTCAGGCTCACGTGTCAAATTTTCATGGGCGCTCCGCGCTCTTTTTGCTGACGGGCTGTTTGGCGGAGTCGTGAAAAATAGTTAAATTTGCACCGCATCCACATATCAACCCTACAGATGGACTACAGTATCCTTGATTTCATCAGTCTCCTCGGATCGGTCTGCCTCTTCCTGTACGGAATGAAGGTCATGAGCGAGGGTCTGCAGAAAGTCGCCGGCGACCGCCTGCGCACGATTTTAGGCGCCATGACGCGCAACCGCTTCATGGGAGTGATCACCGGCATCCTCATCACGGCCCTTATCCAGTCGTCGAGCGCATCGACGGTGATGGTGGTCAGCTTCGTGAACGCCGGCCTTATGTCGCTCGCCCAGGCGATGGCAGTCATTTTCGGCGCCAATGTGGGCACCACGGTCACTACCTGGATTATCTCGGCCTTCTCCTTTGAAGTGTCAATTTCCGACTACAGCATCCTGCTGCTTGCCGTGGCCGTGCCGATGCTGTTCGCCAAGAAAAGCACCTACAAGTCCCTGGGCGAGTTTCTCATCGGCTTCTGCTTCCTCTTCATGGGCCTCGACCTGATCAGCAAGTATGTGCCCAACCTGCAGGAAAACCCCGAGATGCTGGCCTTCGTCACCAACTACACTACCTTAGGCTATGGCTCGGTGCTGATATTCTTCGCCTTAGGCATTGTGCTGACCATGATTGCCCAGTCCTCGGCTGCCACATTCGCCATTACCCTTATAATGTGCTCGCAGGGGTGGATTTCCTTTGAATTGGGCTGCGCCATCATCTTAGGCGGCAATATAGGAACGACCATCACCCCGATCCTGGCCTCGCTGTCGGGCAACCTTGCCGCGAAGCGTACAGCCATGGGCCATGTGATGTTCAATGTCATCGGCTCCATAATAGTGCTCTGCATCTTCCGCCCCTTCATGCACCTCGTGGGCGACATCACGCTCTGGCTCCAGGGTGTGGACCCGCTCAACATCACAGCGGCCGAGGAGGGGTCAATGGCTGACTCGACGCTCCTTGACCCCGCCGGAGGGCTGACCTCCAAGGCCCAGGGGGCGATGGCCTTCGGCCTGGCGATGTTCCCCACGGTGTTCAACGCCTGCAACCTTCTGGTCATGATATGGTTCACCAAGCTCTATGTGAAGATTGTGTGCTGGATCATGCCTGCGCGCCACAAAGACGAGGAGGAGGACTTCTCGCTCAAGTATATCGGCGCGGGCATGCTGTCGGCCTCCGAGCTCAACATCACCCAGGCCCAGAAAGAGATTCTGGTCTATGGAGAGAGGGTGCGCCGCATGTTAGGCATGGCGCGCGAGATGATACACATGAATCCCGACGACGACAAATTTGCCGAGACATATTCGCGCCTCGAGAAATATGAGGAGATATCCGACCGGATGGAGATTGAAATAGGCAGCTACCTCAACAAGGTGGCCGAAGGACGCCTCTCGCCTGAAGGCAAGATGCGCATAGCCGGCATGCTGCGCATCATCTCCGAAATAGAATCCATAGCCGACGGATGCTTCAACGTGGCCAAGACCATGAACCGCAAGAAGCAGAACCATGTGGAGTTTACCGAAGGCATCATGAAGGAGCTCGACAGGATGTATGACCTCGTGGAGGGGGCTATGGACAACATGATAGAGATCCTGCGCGAGCTCGAGACTCCCGAAGACTCCCGCATCATCAACGCCTACAACCGCGAGCGTGAGATCAACAATCTGCGCAACGCCCTGCGCGATGCCAACATATTCAACATCAACAATAAGGAATACGACTATCAGGAAGGCATCTTCTATATGGACCTCATCGGCGAGGGTGAGAAGCTCGGCGACTACATGCTCAATGTGGTGGAGGGCGTCAAGCACCAGTTCAAGGCCGCAGCGCCGGCCGTGTGAGGGCCTTCCCCGGGAGAGCTGTCCTGAAGTCTGCAACATTCCGGTATACCCGAAAAAACGTCCCCTATGAGATATTGCGTGATAATGTGCGGCGGAGTGGGCTCGAGATTCTGGCCCTTCAGCCGCGAGTCCAGACCCAAGCAGTTTCTTGATTTCTTCGGCACGGGCCGCTCCCTGCTTCAGCTCACGGCAGACCGTGTGCGCGAGATTGTGCCGCCCGAGCGCATAGTGCTGGTGACCAATGCCGCATACGCCGATATAGTGCGCGAGCAGCTTCCCGATGTCCCCGCGCACAACATCCTCTGCGAGCCGGCGCGCCGCAACACGGCCCCCTGCATCCTCTGGGCAGCACGCCATATTCATGCCCTTGACCCGGAGGCCTCTATGGCTGTCCTGCCGGCTGACCATCTCATCCTGCGCGAAGAGGAGTTCCGCAAGGACCTCCGCGAGGGATTCGAGTTTGTCGAGCATGGCGACCGGCTGCTGACCATGGGCATACAGCCCTCGTACCCCGCTACCGGTTACGGCTACATACAATGCGGAGCCCTCCTCGAGGACTGGCCAGGCATCTGCAAGGTGAAGACCTTCGCCGAGAAGCCGGATCGGCGCATGGCCGAAGTGTTCCTCTCCACGGGAGAGTTTCTGTGGAATGCCGGCATCTTCCTCTGGAGCGCCGAATCCATCTTGAAAGCCTATGATGACCTCGCTCCCGACATGGCGCAGCTTTTCGCCGGATGCACTACCTATGGCGCTGAGGGAGAGAGCGCAGAAATGGAGCGCATCTTCCCGGCAGCCGAATCCATATCGGTAGACTACTGCATCATGGAGAAGGCCTCAAACGTATACGTCAAAGGCGTTGACATAGGGTGGAGCGACCTGGGCAGCTGGAAAGCCCTGCATGATGTCTCGCCGAAGACCTCCGAGGGCAATGTCACCCAAGGGTGCCGCGTGCTGGCGCGCGACTGCCGGGGCACCATCTTCGCCACCGAGGGGGAGAAGGTGATAGTGGCCTCCGGTCTGGAGGACTATATTGTGGCTGACACTCCCAACGCGCTGATGATATGCCCCATCGACAAGGAGCAGGACATCAAGGGTGTGGTCAACGAGGTGCGCAACCTTTGCGGCCCCGAATACGTCTAAGTCGGCAAAGGCTCAATTCTTGCATAATGGAGGCTATGAACCTGTTCGGCCGGCCATGCTGCATAAAAATGCAGCGCGGCCGCCGTTTTTTATGTTTTTCGAGCGAAAATTTTTTCTTATTTTGAAAAAATTTGTAAATTTGCACAGTAATTTGCCGCATAGGCGGCTTCATATAGTGCTTAACTACTTTATCACTTAACTAATTAACTGTTATTCTTACATGTTGTCATTCAAACATTTGCTCGCTACGGGAGTGTCCGCCGCCGCTTTGGCCGCACCCCTGACCGCGGCCGGCCAGGGAGCCTTCACAGGCGACCGGACCGACTTCCGCGACGAGACCATCTATTTCGCGATGACCACACGTTTCTATGATGGCGACCCGACCAACAACGTCTGCGGCTGGGACCATCAGAACGTGCAGATCGCCAACAACGACCCCGACTGGCGCGGTGACTTCAAAGGACTCATCGACCGTCTGGACTACATCAAGGCCTTGGGCTTCACCGCAGTGTGGATCACACCCGTCGTGCAGAACTGCTCCGGTACCGACTTCCACGGCTACCATGCAATGGACTTCTCCAACGTTGACCTGCGATACGAAAGCCGCACGGCCTGGGGCGCCGAGGAGGATGTGAAGTTCCAGGACCTCATCGACGCCGCCCATGCCAAGGGCATGAAGGTAATCCTCGACATCGTGCTCAACCATACCGGCAACTTCGGCGAGGCCCACTTCGCGGAGCTCTTCTACCGCTCGCAGAACATCCGCAACCAGGCCAGCATCTCCGCTTCCATCAAGCCCAACTACGACCTGCTTCCCTCCAACTATAACGACCTTAACGGCGAAGGACAGTACAAAGCCCGCTTCCCATATCTGAAGAATACGGACGGCACCAACAAGGATAGCCACAACTACTGGCACCATCTCGCCACCGCCTGGAACTGGGACTATCCCAGCCGTTGGTGGGGCCAGATCGCCGGCGACTGCGTCGACCTCAACACGGAGAACCCCGCAGTGGCCGAGTATCTCGTCAACTGCTACGGCAAGTTTATCGAGATGGGCGTCGACGGCTTCCGTATCGACACCACGGGCCATATCTCGCGTCTGACCTTCAACACCTCGTTCATCCCGCAGTTCCTGGAGTTAGGCGAGAAATACAAGAGCAAGCGCCTGAACGGCGCCCCCTTCTTCATGTTCGGCGAGTGCTGCGCGCGCTTCTCCGACGTGACCTATCGCGACCAGCCCAACCTCTCCAGCTACTTCTACACTTGGAAGTCGCCCGAGAATCTCACCTCGAAGTGGAACTACGACGCCTCCTTCTGGGACGGCATCGAGATTCTCGAAGGCAACGACTCCCAGTATGGCAACCAGCTCCTCTGCCTCGAGGAGCCCTCAGTCAAGAAGGAGTCCGACAATGTCTTCATGAAGAACGGCGCATGGCACGAGCCTGACTACAGCCAGTACAGCGGCTTCTCCATCATTGACTTCCCGATGCACTACAACTTCAACAACGCGGCAGCGGCAGTCAATGTGGCCAAGAGCGGCGACAAGTACTATAACGACGCCTCCTACAACGTGGTCTATGTCGACTCGCACGACTACTGCCCCGGCCCCAATGACGGCACCCGCTTCAACGGCGGCACCCAGCAGTGGGCCGAGAACCTCTCGCTGATGTTCACCTTCCGCGGCATCCCCTGCGTCTACTACGGCTCCGAGGTTGAGTTCCAGGCCGGCAAGAAGGTAGACGCCGGAGGCACCGACATGCCCGTCAAGGATTCGGGCCGCGCGTACTTCGGCACCTATCTCGAGGGAAGCGTGAGCGCCGATGACTTCGGCTCGTACACCGCCAGCGGCAATGTGGCCAAGACACTCAACGGCGACCTCTCGCAGCATATCATCCGCCTCAACCAGATACGTGCCGCTGTTCCGGCTCTGCGCAAGGGCCAGTACACTTGGGACGGCTGCACAGCCAAGGGCGGCTGGGCCTTCAAGCGCGCCTGGAAGGATTCATACGCACTCGTGGCCCTCAACGGCGGCGCCACTTTCACCAACGTCCCCGCAGGCACTTACACGGACCTCGTGACCGGCCAGACCTACCAGGGCGGCGGCACAATCAACGTTGACGCTCCCGCCACCAAGGGCCAGGTGCGCGTCCTCGTCAAGGACTGGACCGGCGGCAAAGTAGGCACGGACGGCAAGTTCATCTATGCCTCGCAGCCCGTGGCCCATGGCGGAAGCGTAAGCTTCACCGACCCCGGCACTCCCCACTACTACACAGCTGAGGATGCCGTGGGCGACGCAGCAGTAGTGTTCTCTCCCGCAGGGGGCAGCTTCCGCACCGAGACCCAGGACGTGACCGTCTCCCTCAACTCCGAGGCAGCCGCAGGCTGGTATCAGGTAGAGGGCAAGAGCCGCGTCAACCTCGCTCCCGGCACGCCCTCCACATTCACCGTGGGCGAGGGCATGGCATACGGCAGCACCGTATCCGTCACCTGGGGAGCCACATCCGTCGAGGGCGAGAGCTTCAACGGCACTGTTACCTACAAGAAGGTTGACCCCAACGCCTCTATCACCGTATATGTGAAGGCCCCCGGATCATTCAACCTCTACGCATGGGGTGAGAACACCTCCGGCGAAACCGTGCAGCCCTGCGGCACATGGCCCGGCAAGCTCCTCCAGCAGACTGTCACCGTAGCCGGCGATGACTACTATTACTTCACCTTTGACGATATGGATAGCGTCAACGTCATCTTCAACAACAACGGCGCGCAGACCGGCAATATCGAGGGCATCGATTCCGATGTGTACTACGAGTATGACGGCGGCAGCAACGCCAAGAAGCTTGACGTGGTAACCACCAACAAGCCGACCGTGAAGCTCACTCCGGCCTCAGGTACGTTCTATGACACTATGGAGGTGTCCATGAAGGTTGCCAACACCACTTCTGCTTGGTATCAGATCGGCAGCGGCTCCCGTGTAAATGTCGGCAACGGCACGACCACGTTTACCATCGGCGCCGGCATGAACATCGGCGACAGCGTGACTGTCACCTGGAGTGCTACGGACGGCACAGAGACTGTCACCGGCAGCGCGGTCTACACCAAGATCGAGCAGCCCTCGGGCATCACTCTCTACTACGACAACAGCCTCACCAACTGGAGCCGTGTGCTCATCCACCACTGGCCCGTTGAGGAGACCTCCTGGCCCGGCGCTGAGATGGAGGAGATAGCTCCCTACATCTACAAGTACGTAGTGCCCGTAGGCACCACCGGCGTAGTCTTCAACAACGGCAGCGGCGACCAGACCAACGATGTCACCACGCTTATCGACGGCCACCTCTACAAGGGCCTCGGCAACCGTAACTGGAGCGACGAGGGCATGTACAGCGGCCATAGCGTCAGCGTCACAGTCCCCGTTGATGACGAAGAGCCTGTCGAGATTTACAATCTCCAGGGCGTGAAGGTCACCAACCCGACCCCCGGCATCTACATCGTCCGCAAGGGCGCCAAGACCACCAAAGTCCAGGTGCGCTGACCCACTGTCACCCGCACTGACCCCACAAAAAGACTCAGCGGCACCCTCGGCACCGCTGAGTCTTTTTTGTGCCTTTCCGTATGGATATGCAGGGCTTGCCTGGCATAGCCTCATAGCAATAACCTCATAGAGCAATTTTATGAAACCTGCTGTAAAACATATGATTAAATTTGGAGATTCTGTTTAGATGCTTTAACTTTGTTGCCGAGGACAGGAATCCGTATCCAATTAATAATTGCCTCCATAATACATCACCTAATAACTCAATAGCCTATGAAATCATTCATCCGACACTGCCTGCTGCTGATGGCTGTTCTTATCCTGATACCGGGAATGGCGAGATCAGAGAAAATCCAGCGAGTGGAATTCCGATGGTCACTTGATGACTTCAACATATCCTATCATGACAGCCTGGTGCGGGTCTCCAGCCCGTTGATGGCATCATACAATTACCCCGGCGAGCCTTCCATGCCATCGCTGTGCTATTATGTCCCTGTACCCGAGGGGATGAGATGCGTAGGATTCAGATATGAGATTCCCGAAACAGTGACTGTATGTGAGAATAAGGTCATATCCAGAAATCCGAATCTGCTGTTAATGACGCGTGCTGAGATACTTGCCAAATACCCGGGAGGCATAGTTGATGGCTGGGAGCCATGCGATGATCTTATTACAGTCTATCCTGAACCGACTAATAAAATCATATATCATATTAATGGATTTCTCATATATCCTTTTGAGTACAATCCAAATACCAGAACAATGACTTTTACCCCAAAGGTAATCGCAGATATGATACTGGAACCGCTTGAAGACACTCGCCCCTCAAAACCTCTCATTCCGCAGGAGACTAATGTAGATGGAAGAGACGATGAAATAATCAAGATGATAATTTTCGAAGGAAACGATGAACGTGTGTATACTCCGCAAACCTACAAGCTCACACCGGACTATGATATAATAGAGGATCCGATCATTGAAGAGCCGGTAGACTATGTCATAATAGCGCATGGGGGCTTGGAGGACTCCTTCAGCGATCTTCTGAAATGGAAGACGCAGAAGGGCCTCCGATGCCGCCTGAAAACGATACAGGACATTGAGGAGGAATACAGCGATTACGGGAGTACCACTCAGGAAAGGATCAAATCCTATATCCATGATATGTACCTCAATCATGGCGCCTCGTACGTGCTGCTGGACGGCTATGTGCCTCCGGCAATGGCAAAGATGGAATTTACAATAAATAAGGATACGATATCCGAGATGATTCCTACGGATCTGTATTACGCTTGCTTCGATGGCCAGTTCGACTGGGATGGCGACAGAGACGGAATACTTGGAGAAGAGGAGGATGGCATCTCCATTACTCCCAATATACTTGTCACGCGGGTGCCTGTACATAGTCCGTCTCAGGCACGCAACTATGTATATAAGTTAATCGGATATGAGAAGGATCCAAAAGTAAACAAGAAAATTTTGATGGAAGGGGGCTTCATGGGACATACGATGCTCTCTGTTCGTCCCGATGGCAACATCAAGTTTATATGCGACGGGCAATATCAGTCAGAGATGCTCTACAATTCCTACATAGCTCCCAAATGGGACGGAGAATTGCAGGGTGTGTACGCTAACCCGACAGGCGAACATCAAGAGACTTCTTTGGGGACAACCTTAGGGGATGCCTTAAGGTATGGTCACGGGTTTATAGATGTGGAGTGCCACGGCGCACCGGACAAGTGGGTATTCAGGGAAAAAGAATATTTCGGCGATACGGAGGATGCATTTTATTCAGCCGATGCCAAAGGTATAGTCAACCCTGCATATACGGTGGTTACAACTACGGCGTGTCATGTAAACTCCTTTGACAATCATTTATCACACGAGCAACCCTGTCTAAGCCAGGCACTGATTTCGCAGCCAAGAAATGGCGTTGTCGCGTTTCTTGGTTCGACACGGGAAGGATGGGGATATGGAAATTTGGATTTAGGGCCGTCTCAGACGTATATAGGGGCATTTTACTCGCTGTTATTTGATGCCGGCAAAGATGGCATTGCCGATAATGAATCTAAGAACTTCGGGAAGATTGTTGCAGCGATTAAGAATAAAATGGGGAGTAGAACAACTAATCCTCTTTTCCGTTGGCTACAGTTTAGTATCAATCCGATAGGGGATCCGGAGATGCCCCTTTTTTATGGACCTAAGAAATTGTTTGAAGACATCAAGGTGACAGAAAAATCAGGGACATTAAGCGTTGACACGGGGGTTGAGGGGTGCGTAATCTGTCTCACGGGGGAAATGGACGGGGAGCCTTATCAGAAAGTGTTCAGGGACACGAAGACGGCCACCTTCACTGTCATTCCTGAAGATGCAGTGCTTTGCGTCACCAAGCAGAATTATAAGCCTTATATCCATGAGCTCGCCAATCCCAACGGCAGGGCTATGGCCCTGAGCGCATACGGAGAGATTTCTTCAGTCTCAATCAATCCGTCTGAGTTGGCCGTGGAGCTTTGCATAGATGACTTCGCGTCAGAATCATGTTTGGTGCTCGCTGAAGCGATGAGCAGCAAGCAGACCATGATAGAGGTTACGCCGGAGGAGGGGACTGTGAGCATAGATACAGCCGGAATGCCGGGTGGCATCTACATCTTGAATCTTTACGTGGACGGGTGGCTGAAAGACTCAAAACGTTTCATGCTTCCGTGAATCGGCGCATGTCCCCCCCCTCTATCTTCAGAAAAGGCGCATGGCCCTTATCAATCCGGGATCTTAACCGCACAACAAAAAGACTCAGCGACGCCGAGGGGCGCCGCTGAATCTTTTTGTTGTGTTTCGTATGGACACATACAAGCTGTAGGCTCTTCAAAATGATGATTTAGTTAGAGTGGATATTTATGTGGAGCAGGAGCACGGTTTTATCTTGGCCCTAAGAATTTATCGCCGTTAAGATGAATCAGGTGGTCCGGCATTTCTGCAATCCAGACTTCCGTCTCCCATGCCAGCTTGTCTGAAAATTTCTTATAGGTTGCAAAGTCGAAAAAAGCCGAAAGGAAGATTTTACCTGCCTTCACTTCTTTTGTCATTGCCTCTATCTCTACAATGCGTTTTGGATCCATCGGCCCAACCGAAGTAATGGACTCAATGAAATAGATCCAATTCTTATCCTCCTTATATAGCACCACATCCGGCATTTTATCATGGAGCGTTATCTCAAACCCAAGCTCAGTCAGCTTTTCCACATTCTTGACCAGATCCTTCTTGATAGTGTCGCCCACGTACAGACATTCCGAATCAGGAGCAAACCTTGGAGCAAACTCCTCGATGATGGCTTTCTGAAGCTCGTTATGTTTACCGGGACTGAACGTGAAATCCTGATGATTTATCTTGACCGGCATCTTCTGCATCCTCTTTTTAGAAGCATAGATCTGGGAGAGCGTTTCATGGTTTGCCATAAACGCAGTCAATGCCATACCCGGTTCGGATGAACATGACGAATCTTCCTCAACCTCCCTGATCACCTCTAAAAATTCTTTCGTAATACGGTATCTGTAATTCGGACTGTTGGTCGGCATTCCGTTGTCCTCTATGATTGCTGCTGTGCGGAAAGGATGCATCGCTTGTTTCCGGAATGTCTCACGAGAGTTTTCAGCATAGTTCACTCCATAGTTATCGGCGATAAACCTTATCACATCGTGAATACGTAGCCATTCATTCGTTGCTTCCGACCATTCGGAATCTCCTTTCAGTCCCGCCATTGCGAGTAAGGAAAGGGCACAGAGATCACTCTGTTGCTTCTGGGGCATACCAATCTGATTCAACAGACTCTTTGCATATTCTAATTTATCCATCGGTCAATGATTTTATTGCAGTTCGCTTCCGAAAGTTCCTGGTGCATCAGTTCCCTGCCCATTGCCTCTATCACCTCACGCTCCGGCACGGGAATTTGGTTAACCTCGGTGGAGTTAACCTGCGTTGAACCGTTCAGTATGCGGTAATATCTGTCATAAAGGGTGGAGTTCAGCAGCACATAAAGCCCGTATGTGATGCAAGGAGAGTCGCACTTTACGAAATTGACCTTGTTCTGTGTGCTGATATAGGCAAACTGTTTGTAACGCTGTTTCAGGTAAATCCCGCATTGCAGGCGTCTTTTCTCCTCCTTGGCCGTGAAGCGTTTGACGATAAGGAAGTCGCTGTTCTCCTGCAGGAACGAAGCCCGGTCGGTCTTTATCACCTCCCCCTCCTTCCCCAGAGGCCATGTTACCCGGCCCTCCTTTATATGCTGGGAATACAAGAGCGGAAATGCTCCCTCTTCCAACTCGTTGCGCAGCATCTCTCTTGTACGGAAATCCACGATAAGCCCTGTCTGCATCTTCATCTTGATATCAGGCAGAGTGTTCGGGAGCCGGTTGACTCTTTCCAGCACTTCCGCTTCATCCGCATCGGTGACAAGATATACAAACTGGTTCTTCGGCACAACAGTATCATAAGTGGCCTGAAATCGTTTCAAATCACGCAAATCGGAGGTTGCCGAAGTGGTGATATTAATATTCCGTGGCTTCTCAGTTGATTTTTTTACCTTGACAATGATAGTCTCCTGGAGCACAGACTCCCCGTCAAACACCTTGTCGCGGCTCTCAAACAGATGCACGTCAGTTATGACGCACTGGTTGAAAAGATAGCTGCGGAATTTTTTGAAATAAGCCCCTGATGTCCATGAACGGGGTATGATATATACAAGCTCCTGTTCCGCTCTGAGATTATATACGCCCATAGCCCAGAACAGGAAATAGAGATTCGGGGCACCATGGCAGACGTCAGCCATCGCATGTGCTTCCGGCGCATCCTTGGAAATCTTCATATACGGAGGATTGCCGATTATATAATCGTATTTCTCCTTGTCCTCATCTAAAAGTGAATTGACTCCGAAACACTGGGAGGTCAGGTAGTTCTCCTTGATCAACGTATAGTCTATACTGTATGTCTGCCTGGCAAGCATCAGATTCTTTTCAAGAATGGGGCAGACTTCCCTGTCCGTCTCATAACAGGTGAGATGGACGGTCCCCTTATAGCCGTTCCCGTAAATATGGTCTAACAAGGCGGCACTGAGTATTCCTGTGCCTGCTCCGGCATCAAGCAATTCAAGATGATTTTTCTTGAAATCAATATTGAAGAGATCGGCCATGAATCTTGCTGTGGAAGCTGTTGTGAAGAACTGACCATATTTCTTCCTTTGCGATTTGGGCACATCGGCGATGAAGTCGTTAGTGTTCTGCACAACTTCGTCAAGAATCATATTTCTTTTTTGCTCAGTCATTCTTGATTCCATAGATTATATAGGGTTCTGCCACTATGCCGTATTGCTCTGTGGGATTGAGCAGCATACGCACATCGACTTCAAGCAATTTGGCAATAGAGCGCAGTGTATAAAGATCCGGCTGCGAGGTATTGGTACACCACTTTGAGACAGTCGTGGGGCTGACTTTCAACTGTTCCGAAAGCCATTTGCCGGTTTTCTTTTTATCGCAAAGAATTGTCTTTATACGATTAATGTCTTCGTTCATCTAAAAAGTCTTTAACTTCAACGCAAAGTTAATGAATATTGATGATATATAAAAATTTTCAAGGATGTAATTTGACAAAATGAAGTAACCTCCGAAAAATCTTCCGGCTCAAACCTGCCTGCGACCTCACAGATGATTCCTGCTTCACCCGCACTGACCCCCACAAAACGACTCAGCGGCGCCCGGAGGCGCCGCTGAGTCGTTTTTGTGTTTCATAACATGTTTAAAAAGTTGGGGAGAATTGTGGAAAAATGAAATAAAATTATTAACTTTGCTTTTGCATTGTCAACGGAGCTTGTGACTTTATGCCACTTTGGCTCCCCACTGATTTGCTACACTATTATCTACTAAATACTTCTGACATGAAAAAAATCCTAACCACTGCCCTCCTGGGAGCTATGTGCGTGCTGGGCGCCTCGGCGCAGAGCATGACAATATACGCTCCGGACGGCACCTACATGAAGTACAACACTGACTATGTGCAGGAGGTAACCATCCAGGAGGTGGCCACGCAGGATGTGACCGCGCTCACTGCAGCCAAGGTCTCCAGCTACTCGGGGGGTGTCTGCGACCTGACGCTCACCGGCGACGGCGCTGAGGTGACCATGTATGTCTGCGGCCCCGCGGACGCGGTGTACCTCTACCCGGGAGTCTACAAACTGAGCGCGGCCAACGAGCCCATGACCTTTGACTCCGATCCCCGTTACTCGTGGGTGACAGCCGGAGGCGCCAAGCAGGGCATCCAGTCGGGCACGATGACCGTATCCAGCACCGGCAATGACTACACCATCACCCTTGACTTCATCCTCTCGGACGCCACTCCCTTCAAGGGGGTCTTCAAGGGCGAGCTCCCCGGCTACGGCCCGATTTATGACGTGCCTGCCACAGGATGCCGGGCAATCGCTAAGAATGACCAGAAGCCCGGCGAGTTCCTGCTGCGTTTCAATGACGCCAACTGGAAATATGAGCTGACCATAGACTTCTTCTGCGCTGCCGACGCCACTGAGCTCACCCCCGGCACATACACCTGGTCAGAGACTCCCGAAGCGGGCAATTTCGGCCCCTACAGCCAGATGGACACCTACAGCCCCAACACCAGCAGCCCCGTGCGCGGCACAATCACCGTGGCCCGCGAAGGTGAGGACTACACCATTGACATGGACCTTCAGAACACCTCGGGACGCCAGCTTCAGATCACCTACAAGGGTGCTATTGACTTCGATACCGACAAGTGAGCCATAATCCATCCAAACCCTAACAAAAGACATCAATATGAACAGACTCATAATAGCCGTCATGATGCTGCTGGCCGGAGTGTCGGCGGCCTTTGCGGACGCAGACATCCGGCACCGGTCAATGGTGCTCACCACCAAGCAGGGCGAGAGCGTGCAGTTCCGCTTCTCGCTTGATCCCGTCGTAACCTTCTCCGGCACTGACCTGGTGCTGACCGACATCAACGATGACTCAGTGACCTTCCCCATAGAGAACGTGGCCTCAATCACCTTCGTGGACGATACCACCGGCGTGGAGGCTATCGCCGCAGGCGACACCGTGCGCATCACCCTCGCTGACGGCCTTCTCACGGCCGAAGGCCTCAAGGAGGGAGCCTTCCTGACCCTCTATGACATGAAGGGGGCCGCAGTGGCCTCCGTGCGCGCCGACGAGAACGGGCGCGCCGAAGTGGCAGTCTCCCGCCTCGCCAAGGGCGTGTATGCCGTCAGCGCGGCCGGCCATTCATTCAAATTCATCAAATAAGACACCTCCATCATGAAAAGAAACATATTAGCATCCATCGCGCTCGCTGCGGCCGGCCTTGCCTGCGCGCAGCAGTATCAGGTGGTGGTCACCACCACTGACGGCGAGAAGCGCGTCTATGAGACCTCGGATGTCTCCAAAATCACATTTGAGAACGCACCTGTATATGTGCAGGCTGACCGCATGCTCGGCACGGGCGTGTACAACCCCCAGAGCAACGCGACAGCCCTCTACAGCTTTACCATCATGGACTGCGAGCCGGACTACTACGGCGAACCCTCCGTTATCGGCGGCCTGCAGCTCACCGTGACACTCGTGGGCAATCTCACCGAGGACCCCTATAACGCCACAATCCCCGAAGGATATTACCGGGGCGGCGTGGGGAGCACGCCTTTCACATGGAACCTTGAGAAATCGGGCCTCTGGATCCGCGCCACAGAGGATGAGGATGGCGTGGCCAATATCTTCATGTTCGGCGGAGCCATCGACGTGCGCCGCGCCGAAAACGGAGACTACGACATACGCTGCGAGATGGACGCCATGGACGGCTCTATCGTCAATGTGCGCTATCAGGGCCCGATGGAGCTCATCCCCGGCCAGATGGTCTATGAGGACTTCACGGAAGACCAGGATGTGGTCTTCGATGCCGCCCAGGGCCGCTACTGGGGCAACTGGTACCTCCCCTACGCCGATGACATGGCCGTGCAGTTCTACAACGGCTTCTTCGACCATACCGACACCCAGGTGGAGGGCTACTGGCTGAATCTCGACCTCTACGCTCCCAAGAATGAGGACCCGATGAATTTCCGCCCGGTCTACGTGGCTGACGGCACTTACACCGTGGAGCCCCGCGAGGCAGTGTTTGAGTTCACCAACGTCCCCTACTCATTCAAACGCGGCGTCATCACTGATGTCTTCGGCAATGAGATGCCGACCAACACATACGTCATCCACACCGATGTCAAAGGCCATCGCCAGCTCGCTCTGATCACCGGCGGCGAAGTGACTGTCAGCAACGGCGGCAAGCACTTCGACTTCGACCTGGTGGACCGCAACGGCATACATATCCGCGGCTCTTTCGACGGCACTCCCATCATACAGAACCTCTGCGACAACGCCACAGCCGAGCCGGCCTTGGCTGACTTCGTGGACCATGACGTGAACCTCGACTTCGCCGAAAACGACAAGGCCGTCTGCCTCAACTATGTGATGGGCGACTATCTCTGGCCCGGTCTCAACTCCCACATCGTGATGTTCACCGATCCCACATTCAACGGCGGCGACTACATCAGCACCGAGCTCTTCTGCGAGAGCGATGTGCTCTCAGACGGCGTCTACACGATTGGCACGGAGTTCAAGAACGGCGTCATGCTCAAGGGCGCGCGCACCTACGGCCAGGAGATGCTCTTCACCTGGTATGGCGACCTGGACGAGGTGGACGAGGAGGGTTACAACACCTTCATCTCTCCCATCTACAGCGGCACGATGACCGTTACCACCATCGATCCGGTGAAGGACATCCGCCAGTTCGACTTTGATCTCGCCACCCCCAAGGGCTACAAGATCACCGGCACCTGGACCGCTGAGATGCACACCTTCCGTGAATCCGACATGCAGGCCGTGGCCAAGCGCCACGCTTCCCGCGTGAAGGCTCCGCGCGCCGTGCGCAAATAATCCAACTATCAGGACAAAATATCAAGGCCGCCTCCGATGCCGGAGGCGGCCTTGATATTTTGTGCGGTGTTCCGGCTATGCCGGAATTAAACAGGTCTAAGATTGGGTCTTACTTCTCGCGCATGAAAATCTGGATTGGAGTCCCCTTGAAGTCCCACTTGGCGCGTATCTTGTTCTCCAGGAAACGGCGGTATGGCTCCTTGACCCATTGGGGGAGGTTGCAGAAGAAGACGAAGGTCGGGATGACAGCCTCCTTGAGCATAGTGACATACTTGATTTTTACAAACTTGCCCTTGTTGGAGGGTGGAGGCGTCACGGCGATCTCCTCCAGCATATAAGTGTTGAGCTGCGCCGTGGGTATGATGCGGCGCCGGTTCTCATAGACCTGTATGGCAGTCTCGAGCACCTTGAATATGCGCTGCTTGGTCAGGGCCGAAGTGAAGATGATGGGGAAATCGACGAAAGGCGCGAACTTGCGGCGTATCGCATCCTCATACCGCTTCTGGGCCTCGAGACTGCGGTCTTCCACGAGGTCCCACTTGTTGACGCAGACCACGAGCCCCTTCTTGTTGCGCTGTATCAGGCCGAAGATATTGCCGTCCTGGGCCTCGATGCCTCGCGTGGCGTCAATCAGGAGTATGCAGACATCAGAGGCCTCGATGGCGCGTATGGAGCGGATGACCGAATAATATTCGATATCCTCGTTGACTTTCTGCTTCTTGCGGATGCCGGCGGTGTCGACCAGATAGAAGTCGAAGCCGAACTTGTTGTAACGGTGGTAGATTGAATCGCGTGTAGTGCCTGCGATGTCGGTCACGATGTGGCGCTCCTCGCCGATGAAGGCGTTGATGAGGCTCGACTTGCCGGCATTGGGTCGACCTACGATAGCGAACTTGGCCACATTCTCCTCCGGCGCGTCATCATCCGGCGCGTCGGGGAAATCGGCCACCACCTTGTCCAGGAGGTCGCCCGTGCCCGAGCCGTTGGCTGACGACACCTCCACGGGGTCGCCCAGGCCGAGGCTGTAGAATTCAGGTATATTGAATCGCGCGTCGCCCTTGTCCTCCTTATTTGCTACCAGGATGACAGGCTTCTTGCTGCGGCGCAGGATAGCGGCCACCTTGTCGTCAAGGTCGGTCACCCCCGTTGAGGAGTCGACCACGAATAGGATGACATCAGCCTCCTCGATGGCGATATGCACCTGCTTGTTGATTTCCTCTTCGAACACATCGTCCGAATTGACCACCCAGCCGCCTGTGTCAACGATTGAGAATTCCTGGCCGTCCCAGTCGACCTTGCCATACTGGCGGTCGCGTGTGGTGCCGGCCGTGTCGTCGACGATGGCTGAGCGAGTCTGCGTCAAACGGTTGAACAGGGTGGATTTGCCCACGTTCGGCCGCCCTACTATTGCTACTAATTTGCTCATTGCTCTATGTATGTGCTAAGACCCCGTCTCATAAAATTTTACAAGATTTTCCCGGGTTGTTAATTGGTTGATAATTCTGTCACTCGGTGTATCCGAAGGCGCGCAGCTTGTTCTCGCGGTTGCGCCAGTCAGGCTCGACCTTCACGAAGAGCTCGAGGAACACCTTCTTGTCGAAGAACTTCTCGATATCCTGGCGGGCCTGGATGCCGACCTTCTTGATGCTCTCGCCCCCTTTGCCGATGATGATGCCCTTCTGGGAGTCGCGCTCCACATAGATGACGGCCATGATATGTATGGCCCCCTCTTTCTCGTCAAATTTCTCCACGACTACCTCGGCGCTGTAAGGTATCTCCTGGGAATAGTTGAGAAGGAGCTTCTCGCGGATAATCTCGGTGACGAAGAAGCGGGAGGGCTTGTCGGTCAGCGCATCCTTGCCGAAGAAGGGGGGCGACGGGGGAAGGAGCTCCACGATGCGGGCCTTCAGGTTGTCGACATTGAAGTGCTCCTTGGCGCTGAGGGGGAACACCTCGGCGTTGGGGAGGCGAGTCTTCCAGTTCTCTATTATCTTGTCGAGCTCCTCATTGTTCTTGAGCAGATCGACCTTGTTGATGACCAGCAGCACGGGGATTTTCTCCTTGGCTACGCGGTCGAGATACTCCTTGTTCTTCTCGGGGTCCTCCACCACATCGGTCACGTAGAGGAGGATGTCGGCGTCTGTCAGGGCCCCTTCGGAAAACTCCAGCATGGTCTCCTGGAGCTTGTATTTGGGCTTGAGCACGCCCGGAGTGTCGGAATAGACAATCTGGTATTCGGGGGTGTTGACGATGCCCATGATGCGGTGGCGTGTGGTCTGTGCCTTGGAGGTTATGATGGATATGCGCTCGCCGACAAGATCGTTCATCAGGGTGGACTTGCCGACGTTAGGATTGCCTACGATGTTGACGAATCCCGCGCGGTGGGGGATATCGGGGGTGATATTGGTGATTTGTGTTTCCATAATCTTATTTTATAAGAAGGTTGGTGTATTTGTTATTGTACTTGAAAATTTCGGTCGGGCCCTCTCATGCGGGGAGGGCCTACTAATAAAACACCGCAGAGGGAAATAGGTTGAAAAAAGCCTCAGGCCACAGCATCGCGATGCTGTGGCCTGAGGCTTTTTTCAGAAGATGACAGACGTGTGTCAGTCCTCTTTCTTAGGATTGATGGCCCAGACGAGATACATGGCTCCCCATGTGAATCCGGCTCCGAAAGCCGTCATCATGATCTTGTCGCCTTTGTGGAGCTTCTCCTTGTATTCGTCAAGGCAGAGGGGTATTGAGGCGGCGGATGTGTTGCCGTAGTGCTGGATATTGACGAGCACTTTCTCCTGGGGGATGTTGATGCGTCCGCTTATGGCCTCGATGATGCGCAGGTTGGCCTGGTGGGGCACGAGCCAGTCGACATCATCAAAGGTGAGGCCGTTGCGCTTCATCACCGACAGGGTGGAGGTGAGCATGTCGCGCACGGCATGCTTGTAGACCACGCGTCCCTCCTGGTAGATGTAGTGCTCGCGGGCGGCCACTGTCTCGGCCGAGGCGGGCTTCACGGAGCCTCCGGCCTTGTAGACAAGGTGGGGCAGTCCGGTGCCGTCGATATGGAACTCCGCATCAATCACGCCCAGTGAGGGGTCATCGCAAGGCTCCACGAGGACAGCGGCGGCAGCATCGCCGAAGAGGGGGCAAGTGGCGCGGTCCTGGTAGTCGGTCATGCTCGACATCTTCTCGGCGCAGACCACGATGACCTTCTTGTTAAGGCCGGCGCATACGTATCCCCGGGCGGCCTGGAGGGCCACCAGGAATCCTGCGCAGGCGGCCTGGATGTCGTATGCGTAAGCGTTCTTCAGGCCGGTCTGGTGAGTGATGACCGAGCCCGTCGAGGGAAACCGGTAGTCGGGGTTCGAGGTGGCGCAGATGAGCAGGTCGATTTCCTCGGGAGAAGTGCCGGTGTCGTTGAGCAATTTCTCTACGGCCTTGATGCCCAGATAGCTTGAGCCTTTGCCTTCGGCATGAAGTATGCGGCGCTCCTTGATGCCTACGCGGGTGGTGATCCACTCGTCGTTGGTATCGACCATTTTCGACAGCATTTCGTTGTCGAGTATATCGTCAGGCACGTATGAGGCGATGCCGGTGATTATTGCGTTCAACATGTCATTAATGAATGCGGCCCTCCCTGCGCGGGAGGGCGTGATAGGGTCTTAGATTGAGTGTTTCTGTTCAAGCACCTGCTTGCCGCGGTAGTATCCGCATTCGCCGCAGATGGTGTGCCAGATGTGCCATGCGCCGCAGTTGGGGCAGATAGCGAGAGTCGGGATGAGCGCCTTGTCATGGGTGCGGCGCTTTGCGGTACGGGTATGCGATTGTCTACGTTTAGGATGTGCCATTTTTCTTTATCTTTTTTATTTTGTTTTTGTTCGTTGGTAGTCTTTGCGGGGTGGTGAGGGCGCTGTGGTCAGTCCTCATCGGGATTGCTGTCTATCTCGTCCATGGCCTCGGCGGTCTCCTCATCGGTGTTGGCGCCGTGGCGGTTGAGCACGGCGGCCATCGCGCGGTTGCACTTGCCCATAGGGTGGACATGGCGCAGGGGGATGGTCAGGAGCACCGTGTCATAGAGGAGATAGGCCACATTGAGGTACGCGTCGGCGTAGGGGATCACCAGCACGTTGTCTGACGCGTCGTCATAGCTGTCGCCATACTTGACCACGATGTGGTAAGTCGTGTCGACATCCAGGTCCAGGGGGTCGAGACAGCGGTCGCAGGGCACCTGGAGGGTGCCGCGGCAGGTGAATGTGCAGTCGTATGCCTCATGCTTTTTGACCATATCCATGTGCACATGGACATGAGCCGAGATGACATCCGCGTTTTCCATATTCTTGAAAAACTGGGTGTCAATCTCGAAATCCTGCTCATACCGGCCATCCTGAAGGCCGGCGAGCTGCACTTTGAACTGTGTAAACTTTCCCAATTTCTGAGTTAATTTTAAAAAAGCGCACAAAGTTAATGATTTTCACCCTATTTACCAAACAGAACCCGTGATTTTTTGCCTTTCGGCTAAAAATCACGGGCTGATAAGGTGGTAAGGCTTACTTCACGAGCACTTTTGTCACGTCATTGCCTACGCGGACAATGTAGATGCCTGCGGGCAGGCCTTCAGTGCCTGTGCGGGTGCCCGAGATGCTGTATACCTCGGCTCCCTCGGGGGCGTTGATGAAGCCGTGTCCGGCGCTCACGCCAAGTTCGGAGGGTGTGATCATCTGCACGCCGTCCTGCTCCTCAAGCTCGGCGGGCACGAAGTTGAGCACTTTGGAGGTCTTCTGAGCCGGGAAGCCCTGCTGGGCGACGCGGACGTATACGCGGAAGTTCTGCTGCCATGCGGTGGCCGAGATGTTGCGCACATTGACACGGGTGTCCTTGCCTACTGAGGTCTCGTCATAGCCGCCAACGCTCCATTCGCGGTTGTTGCCGTCGATGCGCTTCACGGTCACCAGATATTCGTCAGCCTCGGGAACATCGTTCCATGAGAGGGCGAACTCGCGGGTGTTGCCCGTGAGGACCGGGTCATTCAGGTCCACTGCGTAGTCGGGGAATGCGGTAAGGGGATTGTAATTGAAGGAAGCGATGGCGTTGTCGCGGTCATACTCAATCCCGTTGATGAACACCTGGAAGTTGGAGGAGTAGCTGCTCTGAGGCTCGAGTGCGCCCTGGATGCCGGGGTAGATGATGTTGTAGATGTCTGTGTAGTCGCCGGGCCAGGTGATGACTTTGGCCAGGGGGTTGGGCGAGCAGAAATGCACGCGCGAGCGGCCGCCGGTGTTGACCTGGTTGCGCACCCATGCGGTGTTGTTGTAGTCGATCTGCCAGATGAGCAGGCCCTCGCCGTCGAGGCTCTTGTCCCAGCCATCCTTGGAGCGGGTCTCGAGGACGAAATATTCCGGATAGTAGGTGCCGGTGGCTCCCGGGCGGCGTATGCGGACGCGCACAGCCTGTGTGCCGTCTTTGGTCAGCGAGGGGATGTCATAGTGAGTGCCATCCTCGGCGTCGGTATACTCGAGCCATCCGCATACCCACTTCTCGTAGGCCGAGTAGAGCGGGGGGCAGGTGGAGTTGTCGTTATAGGTGCCGTTGGCCATCACGTCCCAGTATCCCGGGGTGTCGGTTTTGATGCCGGAGTCGCCTGTGTCATAGAGGTCAGGAAGGCCGAGCACGTGGCCGAACTCATGAGTGAAGGCTCCGATGCCGTCGAGATAGGGGTAGGCCACCTTATCCTTCATGGAGCCGTCAAGCTCGTTGGCGCAGGCGAAGGTGGCGATGCTCTTGCCGTCGCAGGTCACTGCATCGGTATAGCCGAGGTTGACATACTGCGAGTAGTCGCCCTGGTGGGGCCAGATAGTGTTCTTGTCGCCGGTGTCGGCCTGGCCGTATCCGGCATAGAAGAAGAAGATATTGTCGACGGTGCCGTTCTCGTCATAGTCATACTGAGAGAAGTCGATTTCGCTGTCGAGCGCGAGCACGGCCTCCTTGACCAGCTCGAAGAAGCGGCCGTTCTTGCCGGCGCCGGGATAATTGGTCCCCTTGCCGTTGTAGTAGACGGCGTCGTTGGAGAGGGTGATGGGCCCGTAGACATCAAACACGGGCTTGAAGGCGCCGTTGGAGGAGGCGCGGAAATAGTCAGCCGCGGAGCCTTTGGCATCAAAAGCGTCGTATCCCTCCTTGTTGCAGAGGTCGTAGATGGCCTGATGAATCTCGGGAACGGTGAACTTCGTGTCCTGGAACTGCACCAGGATCACGGGGGAGTGGACGGTGCCGCTGCAGGGGTATGTGGAGCGTCCCTCCTTATCAAGGGCGGCCATGCGCTGCTGGCGCGAGGACTGCGGGAAGGCGGGGAGCTCGGCGCGGAGCATATCGAGGTCGGACTCCACGGGGCGGAGCACCTTGCCGCCGCGCAGGGCGGGCTTCCAGAAGCCGCGGGCGTCTGTCTCGAGTATGGTGAGTCCGTCCGCCGAGGTGGTGTAGCTGAAATGCTCATCGCCATGGAGGAGGGCCTCGACAGTGGTGCCGTCGGGGTTATGCAGCCTCAGCAGGTCCGGTGAGGCCGGGCGGGCGGAGGCGAGGAAAGGGAGCGCCGCAGCCGCCAGTGTAAGGATGGACTGAATCTTCATATTATGATGCAAGTTTGGTTTGTGTCTGATGATAATGATGAAAAAATATCTGCCGATGCCCCAGCAGGGGGAGATGCAGGTACCTCCGAGGGGAATCGAACCCCTATCTAAAGTTTAGGAAACTTCTATTCTATCCGTTGAACTACAGAGGCAGAAAATCGCACGCATGATGACGTACTTGAATTGCAACTGCAAATTTATTACAAATCTCCCTATTATGCAACATAAAAAATGTTAAATGTGCCTGCGCGGCCATTTCATACCCCGTCTCATGAAATTTTTACGTCTCAGCGCAGCCGCAGGCGCGTTCCGGGGCAGTCGCGCGCGCCGGGGTTGAGAGCCATGAGGGCCTCGACGGTGATGCCGAATCGCTGCGCCACGGAGTGTATCGATTCATCCTCGCCTATGGTGGCGCTCCCGGGGGCATCCTTGGACACGCCGGGGCGCTTGGGCTGAAGGTAGACCTCCTCCCAGTCTTTGATGGTTGCATCGGGTCCGGGCGCGTCGTTGTAGGCTGTCAGGCGGGCGCAGTCCATTCCCAGCTCGGCAGCGATAGAGGCGTAGGTGTCGCCGGGCACGGCTACGACATAATGAAGGTCGCCGGCCGTGCGCACCACGTGAGCCGAGAGGAGGAAGGAGCGGATGAACTCAGCCGTCTCCGAGGCTGCACCTCCCTCCCCGGCGGCATAGGCGTCAAGGCCGTAGCGCTCTATGATGGTGATGAGGCGGTCGGCATACTGGGGGTCGGTGGCGTAGCCGCACTCCTTGAGGCCTCGCGCCCAGGCGGCGTAATCCTCGCAGGGGATGCTGAACAGCCGCTCGTAGCGGCGCCGCTGCAGGAAGCGAGAATGGTCGGCGAAGCTCTCGTCGGGCGAGTCGTAGACGCGGAAACATTCATCAGGAGCGTCATCGGAGCGTAGCATTGACTCCCCCTGCCAGTCGGAATGGCATTTTATGCCGAAATGGTTGTTGCCCTCGCGGGCGAGCGCGGAGCGCCCGGCGGCGCTCTCGAGAAGCCCCTGGGCCAAGGTGATTGAGGCCGGTATGCCGCACCGTTCCTGCTCGGCGACGGCCATAGCGCTGTAGCGCTCGATATATTCAGAGAATGCATCGGCGCGGCAGCCGAGCGCGCCGGCTGCCATAATGAGGAGGGCCGCCAGGGCGCGCAGACGCCCCGGGGCGCACATGCTATGGAAGAGATTTTGCCTGTTCATGAGATTCGACTTTCACAAAATTTTATGAGACGGGGTGTAAAATTAGCCATTATTTTGCAAAGTGGGAGATAATTTTTGGAAATGTTGGCAAATCTTTCTAATTTTGTCTTAATTTTGCATTATGAAGGAAAAAGACATCACCATAAAAATACGTGAGTGTCAGCTCGAAGAGCTTGATGCGGAGCGGCACCGTCTGATCGAGGCGGCCAAGGAGGCCACGCGCGGCTCCTACGCCCCCTACTCGAAATTCCATGTCGGGGCGGCAGTGGAGATGGCCGACGGCGAGATCTTCACCGGGGCCAACCAGGAGAACGCCGCCTTCATGGCGGGCACATGCGCCGAGCGCAGCGCCTGCTTCTATGCGGGGGCCAACCGTCCCGGGGAGCCTTTCCGCCGCATCGCCATAGCCGCGTGGCACGACCCCGAGGGTAAGCACGGCGATGACTACGCGGCCGGCTTCCAGGCCGAGCCGATCAGCCCCTGCGGACTGTGCCGCCAGGCCCTGCTCGAATACGAGCACCTGCACGGCCCGATCGAGGTGCTCCTGTACGGCCGCGACAAGGTATACATCATCGACTCGGTCAAGGACCTGATGCCCTTGAGCTTCACCGAATTCTGACTTCCTTCAGGCCCCGCCCCATGAAATTTTTCATGTCGCGGCGGTCGCATCCATCAGCAATATCAATCACATTATGAAGAAAATCATGCTCCCGAAAATACTCAGGCCGTTGCGCCGCCTCGCCGGCCGGACACTGGCCTTCCCCCTCCTGCTGGGCCTCTCTCTGCTTGCCTCCCTCTCGCTGACAAGCTGTGTGTCTGACGGCTGGTATCCGGCTCCCCCTTACGGCTGGTCAACATGGTACGACTCCGGCCTGACCGGCAAGTGGAGGCTCGTGGAGTGCAACGGCGCCGCGGTAGGCGCTTACGACACCAACTGGATGGAGTTTTACGGCAATGGCCGCGGAATGTACTATTACTATTCCTACAACCGCCCCTACAGCGAGCGCATCGCCTACTGGTGCCAGCCGCCCGCCTCGCCCAACTCTCCCTATCAGATCAACGTGCAGTATGAGGATGGCTCCACGGCCACGATGAACTACTGGTTCCAGCGCAACGGCACGGAGCTGTGCATGCAGTGGCGCGACCACGGCACCCTGGTGACCTACGTCTACGCCGCCGTCAGCTACATCAACTGGTAATCCCCTCCTCCCTCCTCCCTCCTCACTCCTCACTCCTCACTTCACCCTCTCTCCGCGCATGAAACGAAAATAACTTTTATAGAACGCAATGGCATTAAAATGCGGCATAGTAGGTTTGCCCAACGTAGGCAAATCCACACTGTTCAACTGTCTTAGCAATGCAAAGGCCCAGTCGGCCAACTTCCCTTTCTGCACCATAGAGCCCAACGTGGGTGTAATCTCGGTGCCCGATGACCGTCTGACGAAACTCGTCGAGATGTGCAACCCCAAATCGACCGTGCCCGCCACGGTCGAGATAGTCGACATCGCCGGCCTCGTGAAGGGTGCCTCCAAGGGTGAGGGGCTGGGCAACAAGTTCCTCGCCAATATCCGCGAGACTGACGCCATACTCCATGTGCTCCGCTGCTTTGACGATGACAACATCACCCACGTCGACACTACCGTAGACCCTGTGCGCGACATGGAGATAATCAACTATGAGCTCCAGATCAAGGACCTCGAGACAGTCGACGCCCGCTTGGCCAAGAGCCAGAAGGCCGCGCAGAGCGGAGGCGACAAGACGGCCAAGATGCAGGTGGGGGTGCTCCAGGCATACAAGGAGGCGCTCGAAGCCGGCAAGCCGGCCCGCAGCGTGACCTTCGAGACCAAGGATGAAGAGAAGTTTGCCAAAGAGCTGTTCCTGCTGACCAACAAGCCGGTGCTCTATGTCTGCAACGTTGACGACGCCTCAGCTGCCGAGGGCAACCATTATGTGGATGAGGTGCGCGCCGCCATAGCCGATGAGGATGCGGGCCTGATGGTAGTGGCAGCCAAGATCGAGAGCGAGATTGCCGAGCTTGACACATTCGAGGAGCGGCAGGAATTCCTTGCGGAGATCGGCCTGACCGAATCGGGCGTGTCGCGGCTCATACGGGCAGCCTACGCGCTGCTCGACCTCCAGACCTACTTCACGGCCGGGCCGGATGAAGTGCGGGCCTGGACTTTCCTGCGCGGCACGAAGGCTCCGCAGGCTGCCGGCATCATCCATACCGACTTCGAGAAGGGCTTCATCCGCGCCGAAGTCATAAAGTATGACGACTACGTGACGCTCGGCTCCGAGACGGCAGTCAAGGAGGCCGGCAAGATGGCCGTAGAAGGCAAGGAGTACGTAGTGCAGGATGGCGACATCATGCACTTCCGCTTCAACGTCTGACCCGCGCGCTCGCTGCTTGGAGCAATCTGAGCTATCAGAGTTATCTGAGTAATCAGAGCTATCAGAGTAATCAGAGCTATCAGAGTTATCAGAGTTATCTGAGTGCTCACCATTTCCTACTTCTCACTTTCGCAATGCATTCTTTACCAAGGCTATTGGCCCTGATTGTCGTACTGCTTCCTGCCATCTGCGGATGGCAGGAGGGGGCGGCGTGCGCGCTCTGCCAAGGGAGTGAGAGCCGGGAGGTCTGCGGGTGCGGAGAGTGCTGTGATACCACTGATTGCTTCGATTACTCTGATTACTCTGATTGCTCAGATTTCTCCAATTGCTCCGATTACTCCGATTATTCCAATTATTCCAATTATTCTGATTATTCCCATTACCCTGATTATTCCCATTACCCTGATTACTCCGAGTATTACGGAAGCTGGGAGCTGGAAGAGTACGGCTGCCCAGAGGCCGCTGCCGGGGGATTCTTCATGTCAGCCTCCACCAACATGCTGCTTGACGCGGCGGCCATCCCCAACATCGGGGCGGAGTTCTATCTGGGCCGAGGCTGGTCAGTGGCAGCCGAGTGGATGTACGCCTGGTGGCGCGATGACAGATGCCGGCGCTTCTGGCGGATATACGGAGGAGATGTCTCGGTGCGCAGATGGTTCGGCAGCGCGGCCTCGGCCAAGCCTCTCACCGGCCATCATGCCGGAATTTACGCGGGCATATTCACTTTCGCATTCGAGTGGGGCAAAACGGGATACATGGGCGGTCGGCCCGGCCATAACCTTTGGGACCGCTGCATGCTTAATGTCGGTATCGAATACGGCTACTCCCTCCCCGTGGCCCGAAGGCTAAACATAGATTTTACAATCGGCGCGGGCTGCATCAGCGGCATTGTCGAGAAATACACTCCCTCGGGAGGGCACTACTACTGGGACTCCACGACGCGGCGCACCTGGATAGGGCCGACCAAGGCTGAGATCTCGCTGGTCTGGCTCATAGGGAGCGGAAACGTCAATAAAGGCAAAGGAGGTGCGAGATGAGTATGGACCGGCATGTACCCGCCCGCCGCGCAGCCCGGGCCATAGTGTGGCTGCAGTGCCTTATGCTCCTGATAGCGGGGGCAGCGTGTGACCATATCGAGCTTGAGGACCGTCCCGCCGCGCTCCGTGTGCCTGTCAGAATAGAGTTTGACTGGACGGCCGACCCTGAGGCCGCTCCCGAGGAGATGATAGTCTACTTCTACCGCGTGGGCGAGCGCGCCTCCACGCGCAATCCGCTGCGTTATGTCTATGAGCTGCGGGGATGCTCCGGAGGCACTGTCATGCTCCCCTCGGGCTATTACTGCGCTGTCTGCCATAACACAGACACGGAGTGTCACGGTCTGACAGGGCATGACGCTTATGACAGCTTCGGCCTGAGGCTGGCTGACTATGCGCAGGTCTCGGCTGCGCAGTTCACGCGTCCGGTGAAAGTGCCCGGAGCCGAGGATGAGCGCCTCGCCATGGCAGCCGAGTATATATGGGTAGCCTCTTTGGAGGGCATCTCTGTGCGCCCTTTGGCTGAGACGGGGGAGGAGGCGCAGACGCTCGTCTTCGAGATGTGCCCGGTCACGCAGCACTACAAATTCGTGGTGCGCCATCCCTCCAACATAACTGCATCGACTCGTCTCAGCGCCTCGGTCTCCGGCATGGCCTCGACGGTGCATCCGGCTCTGGGCATGACCGGCGAGGAAACCGTCACCCACAGTTTTGTGCTCGAGACCAACGACAAAGGGGAGCTGGAGGGCCATCTGCTGACATTCGGCCATTGCGGCAGCCGTCCGATAGGCACACGCTCCGGCGAAGAGGATGAATATGAGGAGGGGCTGCATAGATTAGTGCTCACCAACGGCACCGGCTGGAGCTGCACCCACGATGTCACGCGCCATCTCCATGAATATGAGTCTGACCCGGGCAGTCCGGCCGAAGCCGATATAATCGTGGAGCTTGACACGCTGACCGTCCCCTCGCCCCCTCCGCAGGGGAGCGGCTTCTTCCCGCAGGTAGGGGGATGGAGCGGCGATGACGAGACCATCTCGATGTAGCTGGGGCCAAGCCCATCAACTACCGTATAAATAATATCAACTACCCTTATAAATAAATCCTAATCATTAACCAATCTAAACATCGACACATGAAAAAATCTTTGTTCATGTTAAGCGCAGCCGCACTGACTCTGGCCTCCTGCTCGCAGGAGGAGGTGCTCAATGTGGCAACCGGAGGGCGCGATGCCAACGCCATCGCCTTCCAGGCACATGCCGGCAAGTCGACGCGTGCCGCAGAGATCAACACGGCGAACCTCACGGAGTTCAACGTATTCGGCTATCATGGGGATGTCGACGACCTTCGCGGGCTCTATTCGGACAACGGCGGGTCGCTCAGTGCCTCCGACCTCATGACCGACTACTTCGGCAAGGCGGTGAAGTTCTCCATCACCGAGGAGATGTATGACGGTGATAACGGCATTGGCCAGCTCTTCACCTCGGAGCAGCCCTACTATTGGCCCTCTGATTTCAGCCCTCTGACCTTCATGGCCTACGCTCCGGCCGAACTGGCCATGACCGCCAACGGCTACGGTGAGATGCACCTTGACGGATTCACGGTCAAGGACAACATCGAGGAGCAGGTAGACCTCATCACTGACTGCACCCCGGGACGCCGCGACAACGATATGGAGGAGGAGTATCCCGTGATGCCCTTCTGGTTCAACCATGCCCTGGCGAAGGTGTATGTCTCCTCAGCCTTCTGCGAGGATGAGCGCTACACCTATCAGGTGGCCGGCGTGAAGCTGGGCCGCGTCTACAAGAAGGGCGACTACATCTTCAACAAGATTGACAACATCGAGCTCAGCGAGCAGCAGGCCGACGCTCCGTTAGCCGACCATCAGATCATCTCCGATGACGACCATCTCTACCACTACTGGAAAGCGGACGAGGCAAGCCGCGGCGACTTCACTGTCATCTTCGACACCCCCGTCACCATCGGCACTTCCGCCACTCCCATCATGAACGGCGGATACAACGAGGAGGCCGGCACACTCGACGGCAAGGGATGCTTCCTCATGATCCCCCAGCAGCTCGACTGCACTCCCGAGAAGGAATATGACGCTGACGAGAACGTCAGGAAATACAAGCTCGACGATGACGCAGCCTACATTGCCCTGCTCATCCGCATCACCCACGACATGGGCGAAGGCAACGCTGACCGCGTGGTCTATCCCTACGCCAAGGGTGTTGACCAGATCTCCGAGACAATCGATGGCGTGAAGTACGCCTGGGCCGCCTTCCCCGTCGGCTCGCTCTGGCGCGCCGGTCGCTACACCAACTACACTGTCGACTTCTCGAAGGGCGCCGGTTTCGTGGCTCCCGGTTCCGAAGGTGTCGACATCGTGGAAGTATGGGGCGAGGATCCTGTGCACAAGAATCTGGACTATTCCCCCATCCTGGGCGGTGAAATCCGCTTCATCGAAGAGGTATTTGACTGGAACAGCGGCACAGGCAACACCGTGGACCAGATCAACGGCGAGGGTGTCGTAGACGAAGAGGCAGCCGACGATCCCTTCTTCGAGCCTTGATAAGGGCGCAGGACTGCAACTGACAATACCACTGCAAAGAGAACGGAGCATGGCGCAGTCGCCATGCTCCGTTCTCTTTGCAGTGGTAAATCCCGGTCTTGGGAGGGACCTCTGCGGGATTATTTCTTTGCCTCGTCGGCCTTAAGGAGGTCGCGGATCTCGGTGAGCAGCGTCACCTCGGGCGAGGGAGCAGCCGGTTCCTCGGGAGCGGGCTCCTCCTCTTTCTTCTTGAGCTTCATGGCTATGCGCAGGGCCACGAAGATGGAGAATGCGATGATGAAGAAGTCCACGATATTCTGTATGAACATGCCGTAATTGACAGCCACTTCCTCGACAGCGGCTGCTCCTTCGGCAGTGGCTTCCGAGCCGGCCTTGATGACATACTTGAGGTTCTTGATGCCGTCGCCTCCGGTGGCCAGAGTGACGATAGGCATGATGATGTCGTTGACAAGCGAGGCCACGATTTTGCCGAAGGCACCGCCGACGATTACACCGACAGCCATGTCAATCACATTGCCCTTCATGGCAAATTCCTTAAAATCGGCTAAAAATTTTCCCATAGATAAATAGTTTTTGGAATCGAATTGTTATAAAAGCAGAACGCAGCCCGGCCTCCCGGTCGGAGGGGGGTCTGTGAAAGTGAAACAACTGAGAAAAATTTCTGTTCATGGAATTGTGAAATTTGAAAAAAAACATTAATTTTGCATGATATTTGCCGCAGCCGCTATCGCGGTGACGGCATCAGAAATTGGTTCGCAGGTAAAAATTAGGAGAAACATTTTAACACACCTATATCAATAAAACCAGAATTAAGACAAATGACAAAGATTGGTATCAACGGATTTGGCCGTATCGGCCGTTTCGTGTTCCGCGCTTCCACCAAGCGTGACGACATCGAGGTAGTTGCAATCAACGACCTTCTCCCCGTAGACTACATGGCATACATGCTGAAGTATGACACCATGCACGGCCGCTTTGACGGCACCGTGGACTACGACATGGAGAAGAGCCTCCTGATCGTCAACGGCAAGCCCATCCGCGTGACTGCATGCCGCGACCCGAAGGAAATCGGCTGGGGCGAGGCCGGTGCAGAGTACGTGGTTGAGTCCACCGGTCTCTTCCTCACCAAGGAGAAGGCCCAGGCTCACCTCGACGCAGGCGCTAAGTACGTAGTGATGTCCGCTCCCTCCAAGGACGACACCCCGATGTTCGTATGCGGCGTTAACCTTGACGCATACGTTCCCGGCACTCAGATCGTCAGCAACGCATCCTGCACCACTAACTGTCTGGCTCCCATCGCCAAGGTGCTCCACGAGGCATTCGGCATCAAGGAAGGCCTTATGACCACAGTGCACTCCACTACAGCCACTCAGAAGACTGTAGACGGCCCCTCCATGAAGGACTGGCGCGGCGGCCGCGCAGCTTCGGCCAACATCATCCCCTCCAGCACCGGCGCTGCCAAGGCTGTAGGCAAGGTGATCCCCGAGCTCAACGGCAAGCTGACCGGCATCTCGATGCGTGTCCCCACCCTCGACGTGTCCGTAGTTGACCTGACCTGCAACCTCGAGAAGCCCGCTACCAAGGAGGCTATCTGCGCTGCCATGAAGGCCGCTTCCGAAGGCGAGCTCAAGGGCATCCTCGGCTACACTGAGGACGCAGTGGTAAGCTCCGACTTCCTGGGCTGCCCCCTCACCTCCATCTTCGACGCAACTGCCGGCGTATACTTGACCGACAACTTCGTTAAGGTAATCTCCTGGTATGACAACGAGATCGGCTACTCCAACAAGGTGCTCGACCTCATCGCATACATGAAGAA
>CAZWVY010000011.1:0-4060 GCA_964637105.1 uncultured Sangeribacter sp.
CCTCGGGCAACAAGAAGGTGGAGATGCTCCCCCTCAAGGAGCTCCTCCCCAACACGGGCTACATCCGCGGCGGGTGCACGGCCATCGGCATGAAGAAGCTCTACCCCACCTTCATCAGCGCCGAGGCCGCCGAGTTCCCCTTCATATATGTGAGCGCGGGGCAGCGCGGCCTCCAGCTGCGCCTCGACCCGCATGACCTGGCCCGCATGGCCCGGGCCGAGTTTGCCGACATCGCCGATTTCCCCCTCCGCGCAGAGCCATGAACAGTTTCGGCACCCTTTTCCGCCTCACCACTTTCGGCGAGAGCCACGGCGCGGCCATGGGGGGCGTGATCGACGGCTGCCCCGCCGGCCTGCGCCTCGACCTGGAGGAAATACAGAAGGAGGTTGACCGCCGCCGCCCCGGCACGTCGGCCCTCACCACGGCGCGCCGCGAGAGCGACACTGTGGAATGGCTCTCCGGCATCTCGCCCGAAGGGCTCACGCTCGGCTCCCCCATAGGGTTCATCATACGCAATTCCGACCAGCGGTCGGGCGACTACGAGGCCCTGCGCGACACGTTCCGCCCCAACCACGCCGATCTCACCTATCATCTCAAATACGGGCTGCGCGACCACCGCGGCGGCGGACGTGCCTCAGCCCGCGAGACGGTATGCCGCGTGGCGGCCGGAGCCGTTGCCCGTCAGTTTATCGCCGCGCGCGGCGTCGCAGTGCGTGCCGGAATAGCCGCCGTGGGGCCCGTCACCGTAGAGGACCCCTTCCTCCTCCCTCCCGGAGAGGTGGACCCGCAAGTGGCTGATTACGTGGCCCTCATGCGGCGCGAGCATGATTCGGTCGGTGGCATCGTGGCCGGATCAATCACCGGGCTTCCCGCCGGGCTCGGCGAACCGGTCGGCGACAAGTTTCACGCCCGCCTGGGGGCGGCCATGCTCTCCATCAACGCCTGCATGGGCTTCGAATATGGCGAGGGGTTCGCAGCCGCGCTGCGGCGCGGTTCGGAGATGGCCGATGAGATCGTGCCGCTCACGGACGGGAAACTCACGACCCTCACCAACCATTGCGGAGGGGTCAACGGAGGCATCACCAACGGCAATGAGGTGACTTTCCGCGCGGCCTTCAAACCCACCCCCACCATCGCGCGCCCCCTGCGGTCGGTCAACGTATCCGGCCAACCGATGACAGTCGATGCGCGGGGTCGCCATGACCCGTGCGTAGTAATACGCGCCGTCCCGGTGGTGGAGGCGATGGCCTGCCTCACAGTGGCCGACATGCTCCTGCTCAGCCGTTTATGACACTCCCCTACACCACTTACTCCGAATACCTCGCCACGCTGTTCGGCCCCGGCAAGGTGCAGAAGATTTCGGTCAACGCCGGATTCGGGTGCCCCAATCGCGACGGCACCATCGGCACCGGCGGCTGCTCCTATTGCAGCAACGCCTCCTTCACCCCCTCCTACTGCCTCGAGGGGGAGGCCTCCGTGGCCGCGCAGATCACGCGGGGGCGCGAGTTTTTCGCGCGCAAATACCCCTCCATGCGCTACCTGGCCTACTTCCAGTCATACACCTCCACCTTCACCGGCGACCCCTCCCTGCTGCGTGCCATGTACCGCGAGGCCCTCGCACAGCCGGGCGTTGTCGGCCTGGTCATCGGCACCCGCCCCGACTGCCTGCCCCCCTCCGTGTTATCTATAATAGAGGAGTTCGTGCGCGAGGTGCCGGTGATAGTGGAGTTAGGCGCCGAGACATCGCATGACCGCACGCTGCGCCTGGTCAACCGCGGCCACACCTGGGGCCGGGTCGAGGAGGCGGTGCATGCGCTGGCCGCCATCGGTGCGCGTCCCGGCTTGCACCTCATCGCCGGGCTCCCCGGCGAGGCCGAGCCCGAAGTGCTCGCCACCATCGACAGGGCCTGCGCCCTCCCCATAGACACTATCAAACTTCACCAGCTCCAGATTATCAAAGGCACCCCGCTCCACCGCCTCTGGCTGAAGGGCAAAGCGGGCACCGCAGACTGGGACCTGGACCGGTATCTCGCCTTATGCGTGGAAATCGTGCAGCGCGTCCCGCGCCGCATAGCCATCGAACGTTTCCTGGCCTCAGCCCCGCCCCACCTCGTCGAGGCCCCCTCCTGGGGCCTCAAGAACCACGAATTCACCGCCCGCCTCCACCGCCTCCTCAGCATTACTTCACGCAAATCTTAATTTTCAAAAATAATCTTCCTGTCATGGAAAGATTCCGGCTAAATAATCTCAGCAAAGAAATAATAGGAGCCGCAATTGAGGTGCATCGCTGCCTGGGACCGGGACTCCTTGAGTCTACATACCAGATTGCAATGATGTATGAACTTCAAAAACGTGGCATCTCAGCCATGAAAGAGGTTGAGATTCCCATAAGATACAAGGGAGTTTTATTGGAGACTGCGTTTCGGGCAGATTTAATCATCGAAAATGAGATTATCGTTGAACTCAAGGCAACTGAATCAGACAGTCCATTACACACCAAGCAGTTGCTGACATATCTTAAATTGACCGGAATCAAACTGGGGCTGTTGATTAACTTCAATCGTATTTCTTTAATCGATGGTATAACACGGGTAGTCAACGATTTCTGATACCGCTCATATACACCTCGCGCGAAGCCCTCCGCGAACTCTGCGTGAGCCTTTGCTCCCGGGAATCTCACGCAGAGAGTTTCTTTCCGAAGCAGGGAATCTCACGCAGAGAGCGCGGAGTTCGCAGAGCCACTCCAGACCTTGTATTACCGCGCGCTCCACGCGATATCGCCGCGGAGCCTCTGCGCCCTTTGCGAACTCTGCGTGAGCCTTTCCGCCCGTGGGGGCTCTCGCAGAGAGCGCGGAGGCCGCAGAGCCACTCCATACCAGGGGCCGCGCGAAGAACGCAGACGGAACTAATGCGAAGCCTCTGCGTTCTCTGCGAACTCTGCGTGAGATTATTCCGCCGCAGGGGGCCTCACGCAGAGAGCGCGGAGTTCGCAAAGCCACTCCCGACCTTGTATTACCGCGCTCTCCACGCGCTATCGCCGCGAAGCCCTCCGCGAACTTTGCGCTCTCTGCGTGAGATTTTTCCGCCGCAGGGGGCTCTGGCAGAGAGCGCAGAGGGCGCAGAGCCACTCCCGACCAGGGGCCGCGCGAAGAACGCAGACTGACACATCGCGAAGCCCTCCGCGAACTTTGCGCTCTCTGCGTGAGATTTTTCCGCCGCAGGGGGCTCTGGCAGAGAGCGCAGAGGGCGCAGAGCCACTCCCGACCAGGGGCCGCGCGAAGAACGCAGACTGACACATCGCGAAGCCCTCCGCGAACTTTGCGCTCTCTGCGTGAGATTTTTCCGCCGCAGGGGGCTCTGGCAGAGAGCGCAGAGGGCGCAGAGCCACTCCCGACCAGGGGCCGCGCGAAGAACGCAGACTGACACATCGCGAAGCCCTCTGCGTTATTTGCGAACTCTGCGTGAGATTATTCCGCCGCAGGGGGCCTCACGCAGAGAGCGCGGAGTTCGCAAAGCCACTCCCGACCTTGTATTACCGCGCTCTCCACGCGCTATCGCCGCGAAGCCCTCTGCGCCCTTTGCGAACTCTGCGTGAGATCCCCCGGGCGGAAAAATCTCACGCAGAGAGTTTCTTTCCGCCGCAGGGGGCTCTCGCAGAGAGCGCAGAGGGCGCAGAGCCACTCCCGACCCTGTATTACCGCGCTCTCCACGCGCTATCGCCGCGAAGCCTCTGCGTTCTCTGCGAACTCTGCGTGAGATTTTTCCCCCGGGAATCTCACGCAGAGAGCGCAGAGAGCGCAGAGTTCGCAAAGCCACTCCCGACCCTGTATTACCGCGCTCTCCACGCGCTATCGCCGCGGAGCCTCTGCGTTCTCTGCGAACTCTGCGTGAGATTTTTTCGCCCGGGAATCTCACGCAGAGAGCGCAGAGGCCGCAGAGCCACTCCATACCAGGGACCGCGCGAAGCCCTCTGCGAACTCTGCGAACTCTGCGTGAGATTTTTCCCCCGGGAATCTCACGCAGAGAGCGCAGAGGCCGCAGAGCCACTCCATACCAGGGA